>CALAGN010000030.1 GCA_937891785.1 uncultured Octadecabacter sp. | reverse complement strand
ATCGCGACAAATCCAGAAATCTCAGTGCTCCATGTGCCTTCGGGGTTGGCAAAAATTGTGCGCGCTTCGCTAAGCAACATGCCATCCGACTTTACCCACAGCACGATCACAAGGCCAATCATGACCGCGTAAACGAATGGTCCTGCAAAGTTCAGGAACCCTTCGACCCAGTCCATACCGCGCCAGAAAACCACAATATGGAAGGCCCAGACGATAACAAAGGAAACCCAGTCAACGCCATCAAGGCCCATCATCTGTGCGCCCGGTTCAACGCCGGTAATCGAGCGAATCAACAATGCGACGGCAGTCGAGGCAAAGTAAACCTGCACACCGTACCAGAACACCGCTGTGATCGCCCGCAAGATCGCCGGTAACTTGGCGCCAGTTGTGCCCATGCTGGCACGCGCAAACACCGGATATGGAATGCCGTACTTTTCACCCGCTGCGCCGGACAAGTTTACAAGAAACATCACAAACAAACCCGCAACGATCAGCGCGCTGAAAGCTGTCCAACCACTAACACCAAACGAAATAAACAATGACGCCACAAGCGTGTAGCCAAAAAGCGACTGGATATCGTTCGCCCAGATATTGAAGATCGCGAACGACCCCCAAGTCTTTTGATCCTTGCTCACGGGGTTGAGCGTATCATGATCCCCTTGCGCGCCATGCGCCCCTACATTTTCCATTATCTTTCCCTCTACTGTCCCCATCGACCACCCTGCGACTTGGCTGCCCTACGGCAAATCGTCACTATTTTGTGTGGTTCATAGACTGATGCTAGCAAAAATTGCTATTAACATGCTGCAAGAAATTTATGCTGATGTATTGCTCGGAAATTCAAATAGGTCTTTATTTGATTGCTGATTAATCAGCGCCGGATGCGCCGCGACGAGGCGGATGATAATCGCAAATCAAACTCAAGACTTGCTGACCGAGCGCGCGCTTGCCGCGCTTTTCGAGCAGTGGCGCTTTGGCAAGTGGGCGTTCCTGCCGATTCCTGTATTGGTCCAAAGCCCTCGCATGCCCATTTCCCCCCTGCGCGAGGCCGTCAAAGGGGCCGAAGTAACCGGCCTTCGATCCGTCATCCCAAAGCGTGGAATCATAGTTATGGATGCAGGCCTGTAACCACGCGCGATTGCCTGTCACTGCGCGCGATGTTCGATTGCGCAATACGCTAAGCTGGTGAGGCATTCGCACCGAAGGCGCGGAAAACACCATTGTTTAAGGTTGATTTTTCTACATCTGCAAAGTAATAAAGTTACAAATATTACCCCAGTAGGGACAATTTGTTACTGAATGGAACGCGACATGCTGGACAACATGAGCCACAATATCCCCCGCGGCACGATCTGTATCGAGGACATCGAGATAGGCATGATACGGTCTTTGCAAAAGCAGGTCACCGACCGCGATATCGAATTATTTGCAGAAATTTCGACTGACCGGAACCCCGTGCATCTGGATGACGTCTACGCCAGAGACACGATATTCGAAGGGCGCATTGCGCATGGGATGCTGACCGCAGGGTTGGTGTCCGCCGTGATCGGAGAACAGTTGCCTGGACATGGCACGGTTTACCTTGGCCAAAGCCTGAAATTCCTTGGCCCCGTGCGTCCCGGTGATGTGGTGACAGCCGAAGTCGAGGTCATCGAGATCGACAACGCCAAGCGCCGTGTGACTATGGATACGCGTTGCATCGTGAATGGTAAGAAGGTGCTGGTTGGCCTAGCCACTGTGCTTGCACCGTCGCGCAAGTTCGACTGATCTTGCACGCCCGCGCAGGGGCGGTTAGGCATCCTCATGCGCATTGTCCGAGATACCCAATTCGTTGACCCTGCTGACCGTGGCGCTGCTGCGGCCATAGGCAATTTTGACGGCGTGCATCTGGGGCACCGATCGGTTATTGACGCGACCCGCGCAATTGGCGATGACATCGGCGCGCCACTTGGGATCATGACATTTGAACCGCATCCGCGTCAGGTATTCGCCCCCAATGACCCGCCGTTCCGCCTGATGAATGCCGAAGGGCGCGCCAACCGTTTGGCGAAACTTGGCGTTGAACGGCTTTACGAAGTTCCCTTTACCCATGCGCTTGCCGCCCTGCCGCCACAGGATTTTGCCCAGAATATCATCGCCGATGCCCTTGGTCTGGCCCATGTGGTCGTCGGCGCTGATTTCTGCTTTGGTGCGGATCGTGCCGGCACTGCCGCTGATCTTGAACGCCTTGGCGGTGAAATGGGCTTTGGCGTCACTATCGCGCCGATCCTGAAGCTTGCAGCCGGGGACGTGTCGTCCACAGCGATTCGCCAAGCTTTGAGTAACGGGCGCACCCATGACGCCGCCGCGATGCTGGGCCATTGGCATCGGATTGACGGGATGGTGATCCAAGGCGATCAACGTGGCCGCGACCTTGGATATCCCACCGCCAATATGTCAATTGATGGGCTTCACCCCCCGAAACATGGCGTCTATGCCGTCAAGGTTGACGTGCTGAGCGGCCCACACAAGGGCAGCTATGACGGCGCAGCAAGCATCGGTATTCGCCCGACGTTTGGCGTTAACCACCCGAACTGCGAAACATTTATTTTTGATTTTAAGGGCGATCTTTACGGCGCTCACTTGTCGGTTGCCCTTGTGGAATACCTGCGTGGCGAAGAAAAGTTTGACTCCCTAACTGACCTGATCACCCAAATGGACGCCGATTGCATCCGTGCACGAGGAATACTCGCCAATGTCTGATATTGACCGCACGGGCCTGCGCGACCAATTCTGGACTCACGTCCCGATGGCAAAAATGAATAAGGCCGAATGGGAAGCGATCTGCGACGGGTGTGGCAAATGTTGCCTCAACAAGCTTGAGGACGAGGACACCGGCGAAGTCGCAATGACCCGCGTGGCCTGCCGCCTGCTGGATGACCAATCCTGCCTGTGCGCGCAATATCCGATCCGGCATAATTTCGTGCCTGAATGTATCGTACTGAACCCCAAAACGATCAAAGAAAACCTATACTGGCTGCCCCAAACCTGCGGCTATCGCCTTGTTTACGAGGGCAAACCGCTGTTCCACTGGCATCCGCTCATCTCGGGCGATCCCGAAAGCGTGCATGCCGCCGGCGTGTCCGTGCGCGGGCTGACTGTGCCGGAATTTGAGATCGACGAAGAAGACTGGGAAGACCACATCATCGAGGAGCCAATCTGATGTTTTTCGCCTCTGACAACGCGGGCCCAGCCCATCCCAAAGTCATGGAAGCACTGGCGCGCGCCAACATTGGCCACGCAATGCCCTACGGCGTTGACCCGATCATGGATGACGTGCGCGCGATGATCCGCGCGCAGTTCGAATCGCCCGATGCGGCGGTGTATCTGGTTGCCACAGGTACGGCTGCAAATTCCATCGCGCTTGGCACCCTCGCCCAGCCGTGGGAGACCGTGTTTTGCTCCCCCGAGGCGCATATCCACGAAGACGAATGCAACGCGCCCGAGTTCTATATGGGCGGCGCCAAGCTGACGCTAGTGCCGGCCGTGGACGCGAAGATGACGCCAGAAACGCTGCGCAAGTCGATTGCCTTTGAAGAAGGACGCGGGGTTCATGGGCCGCAACGCGGGCCTGTATCGATCACCCAAGTGACTGAACGCGGCACGATCTATTCGCTGGATGAACTCAAGGCCATGACAGACGTTGCCAAAGAGTTCGGCCTTGCGACCCATCTGGACGGCGCACGCTTTGCGAATGCCATCGTCACGCTTGGCTGCACACCTGCAGAAATGACGTGGAAGGCCGGTATTGATGTCGTCAGTTTTGGCGGCACCAAGAACGGGTTGATGGGCGCAGAGGCAGTGATCTTTTTTGACCCAAAACATGCCTGGGAATTCGAGCTGCGCCGCAAACGCGGGGCACATCTCTTCTCCAAGCATCGATTCCTATCAGCCCAAATGGAGGCCTATCTGACGGACGGACTTTGGCTGGAAACGGCTGGTATGGCCAACGCCAATTGCGCACGGCTGGCCAAGGGTCTGACCGACAGCAACTACGCGCAGATGATGTATGAACCGCAGGCCAACATGATTTTTGCTGAGTGGCCGCGCGAAGGGCACCAGCGGTTGCACGACGCGGGCGCAGTTTACTACATTTGGGCAGGAGAGCTGAAGGGCGATGATCCAGCCGAACCCCTTCAGGCACGGCTGGTCTGTGACTGGTCAATCGGTAGTGAAGCAGTTGACCGTTTTCTGGACGTTCTGCTCGGCTAAAGCGCGCCTGCAAGATAGGCGTCCAGATCCTCGATCCGGTCTTGGCCCCAGAACCGCTCATCCGTGTCGGTGATATAGAAAGGCGCGCCAAAAACCCCTGCCGCAACCGCATCTTCAAGATTCTTGCCATAGGTTTCGGCGCCCTCCAGCAGGCCGCTATCTGCCAGTTTCGGATCAAAGCCGCATTCAACCAGACAATCCTTGATCACCTCGTCATCGGCGATGTCACGTTTGTCGGCCCAGCACGAGCGCGTGATCGCATGAACAAATGCACCTATATTGCCGTCACCCTTGGCCTGCGCGGCAATGATCGCATAAGAGGCGGGCGCAGGGTTTGTCGGCCAATGTGGTGGCTGCAACTTAAGCTTCATCCCTAGCTTTTGAGCTTGCCGCCGCATTTCCTGCAAACGCAACGCCTTGCGGCTTTCGTGCCGCTCGGCGGGCGAGGTGCCACCTGTCCGCGCAAAAAGCGCACCAATATCGAGCGGCCTATAAGTGATGGTCGCGTCATGTTTTACGACTGCGTGTTCAAGTCTGGTCCCTGCAAGGTACGTAAATGGTGATAAGACGGAAAAATAGTAATCAATATGCGGCATATGGGCCTCCTATGCGCCTCGTTTCTTTGCCTGATGCTAGACCCATGCTAAGCGGTGTCAACGACACGATTCTGTCACCTTTGGTTGGGTGATTGGTCAGCCCCAGGGGAACACCATGGCAAACACTCACGAACCGAAACTGATTTCCGGCAATGCGAACATGCCGCTGGCGAAAGGGATCGCAAGGCGCATGTCGATGCACCGCGGAATCAATCTGGGACTGGTCGACGCGCGGGTTGAGCGTTTCAACGACGGCGAAATTTTTGTCGAGGTCTACGAGAACGTGCGCGGCGAGGATATGTTCATTATCCAGCCCACATCCAACCCCGCCAACGACAACCTAATGGAATTGCTGATCATCGCTGATGCGCTGCGTCGCTCCTCTGCGGCACGTATCACCGCAGTGATCCCCTATTTCGGCTATGCACGTCAGGATCGTCGCACTAAGGCACGCACACCTATCACTGCAAAACTCGTGGCGAATATGATCGTTGAAGCCGGTATCGAGCGGGTGTTGACTCTTGATCTTCACGCCACGCAGATCCAGGGCTTCTTTGATATACCCGTCGACAACCTTTATGCGAGCCCGCTTTTTGCACTTGATGTGATGCATAACTTCAAAGGCAAGATGGACGACATCATGGTCGTCTCGCCGGACGTGGGCGGTGTTGCGCGCGCGCGCGATATGGCTCAACGCATCGGCGCCCCCCTGTCCATTGTTGACAAACGCCGTGGCAAACCGGGTGAAGTGGCTGAAATGACAGTGATCGGTGACGTGAAAGACCGCACCTGCCTGATCGTGGATGACATGGTCGACACTGCTGGCACGCTTTGCAAGGCCGCCGAAGTCCTGATGGAGCACGGTGCCAAGGAAGTGCATTCGTATATCACGCATGGCGTGCTGTCCGGCCCTGCAATTGAACGGGTCAGCAAATCGGTGATGAAGAACCTTGTGATCACCGACACGATTGAAGCAACCGTAGCCGTCAAAGCCTGCCCCAATATCCGCATTGTGCCAACCGCGCCAATGTTCGCCCAAGCGATCCTGAACACCTGGAACGGCACATCCGTGTCGTCGCTGTTTGACCACAACACGTTGGGGCCGATCTACGAAGGTATGTATTCAGGAACCTAGTAGAGTTCCCATTCGTCGCCGTGGGGAACCTCGCCGATGGACTGCCAGCTGACGCGCACGCGGGCGACTTTGGTGTCGCCCCACGTGCGAAACACAATTACAAAGCCGCCACAGGTAATGTCGTCGGCTTGAACGTCTGCGCGGGCATTGGCTGCGTTGGACATATCCCACATGGATAGGGTAACGCACACTGCTGGGATTTCCCCATAAACCTCGCTAAATTTCACATGGCACCGCGTCATGCGGGGGCCGTCGCCCGTCCACATATCGCCATCGTGTTCGAAGTCCGAGAACAGGATCACATCACCCTGATCGACTCCAACCAAATGATTTCTTAGCCTTTTCATTTCCTTAAGCGCTTTTTTTCCTAGTCGTGACAGCTTGCTTGCCTTTAGGTAAACCGCGAATGAGGCAATAGTAGGTCCCTTATATGAAAAAGCCCCGCACAGTGGCAGGGCTAATCCTTAGTTCATGAGCTGTCGCTTACGAGCGGCTGCTGAGGCCTATGTGATCGCCTATGGCAACCATATCGGCCAAAAGCTTGGCGGCGTCATCGACGGGGCCAGGCTCGTTCTTGAAGGTCTCTTTTAGCGTCTCGTGAGCCACATTGGCCTCGTCCAACAAACGGTCAAAGACCTCTTGCGTGACCTCGGCCCGTGGCAGTGCCTTTTCAGCCAGAACTGACACGCCGCCAGCGGTGATTTCAGCGAAACCTCCGGACACAATGTATTCGTCCGTCGTGCCACCATGCACAACGCGCAGGATACCCGGGCGCAGGGTAGTGATGGTTGGCGCGTGATCGGGCATTGCCGTCAAATCGCCATCCGCGCCAGGGATCTGCACTTCGGACGCCTCGACCGATGCCAAAAGGCGCTCGGGCGAGACCAGATCGAATTGTAGGTGTGCCATATCGGCTCCTCTTAACGCGACTTATGCAGCGTCTGCTGCCATTTTTTCGGCTTTGGCGATCACGTCGGCGATACCACCAACCATGTAGAACGCACCTTCGGGCAGGTGATCATATTCACCAGCAACAACCGCTTTGAAGGATGCGATGGTCTCTTCCAGTGGAACCTGCTTGCCTTCTGAACCGGTAAAGACCTTGGCAACGTCAAATGGTTGCGACAGGAAACGCTCGATCTTGCGGGCGCGTGTCACGGTCATTTTGTCCTCTTCGGACAGTTCGTCCATGCCCAGAATGGCGATGATATCCTGCAGCGACTTGTAGCGCTGAAGCACCTGCTGAACGTCGGTCGCAACCTTATAGTGCTCTTCGCCGATGATCATTGGGTCAAGAAGGCGCGATGTGGAACCAAGCGGATCAACGGCAGGGTAGATACCCTTTTCCGAGATCGCACGGTCCAGAACGGTTGTCGCATCAAGGTGGGCAAACGATGTGGCCGGCGCAGGGTCGGTCAAGTCATCGGCGGGAACATATACGGCCTGAACGGACGTAATCGAACCAGATTTGGTCGACGCAATACGTTCCTGCATTGCACCCATGTCGGTGGCCAGAGTTGGCTGATAGCCAACGGCGGAAGGGATGCGACCCAACAGTGCGGACACTTCGGAGCCTGCTTGTGTGAAGCGGAAGATGTTGTCCACGAAGAACAAAACGTCCGAGCCTGAGTCGTCGCGGAACTGCTCAGCCAAGGAAAGACCGGTCAGGGCGATCCGCATACGCGCACCCGGAGGCTCGTTCATTTGGCCGTAGACCAATGCAATCTTCGACTCTTCGAGGTTATCAAGGTTGATAACGCCAGATTCGATCATCTCGTGGTACAGATCGTTACCCTCACGGGTCCGCTCACCAACACCAGCGAACACGGACACACCGGAGTGGACCTTTGCGATGTTGTTGATCAATTCCATGATCAAAACGGTTTTGCCAACACCAGCACCACCGAAAAGACCAATTTTACCACCCTTGGTATAAGGCGCCAAAAGGTCGATGACCTTGATGCCCGTCACGAGGATTTCAGTCGCTGTGGACTGGTCTTCGAACTTGGGCGCATCTCCGTGGATCGGGCGGCGCAATTTGGATTTCACGGGGCCTTTTTCGTCAACGGGGTCACCGGTGACATTCATGATGCGGCCCAATGTGCCGGGACCAACAGGAACGGTGATCTGCTCGCCGGTGTTGATCACTTCTTGGCCACGAACCAGACCTTCGGTTGCGTCCATCGCGATGGCGCGAACTGTGTTCTCGCCAAGGTGCTGTGCAACTTCAAGAACGAGTTTCTTGCCATTGTTGTCTGTAGTCAGCGCGTTAAGGATCTGCGGCAGATCATCGGCGAACTGCACGTCCACAACGGCGCCGATCACCTGGGTGATCTTGCCGACGGATGCTTTAGCTTTTGCCATGTTTCGGTCTCCGGTTCGTTAGAGCGCTTCAGCGCCCGAAATGATTTCGATAAGCTCGTTCGTGATGACGGCCTGACGCGAGCGGTTATATTGGATCGTCAGTTTGTCGATCATGTCGCCCGCGTTGCGTGTCGCGTTGTCCATTGCAGACATCCGTGCGCCTTGTTCGGACGCCGCATTTTCCAGCAGCGCGCTGAACAATGCAGTGGCCACACCACGTGGTAGCAAGTCGGCCAGAATGGCCTCTTCGCTTGGCTCGTAGTCATAAAGCGTGGCCGCGCCTGCATCGCCGTCAGTTTCAAAGCTGGCCGGGATGATTTGCTGAGCGGTCGGGTGCTGCGTTACGACGTTTTCAAAGCGCGAGAAAAAGATCGTCGCCACATCAAATTCGCCACCGTCAAAACGTGCCAAGACATCGCGCGCGATGTCTTGGGCGTTTTCATAGCCCACGCGCTTGACCTCGGTCATGTCAACGTGTGCCACAAAGTGGCTGCTCAACTCGCGCTTCAGGGCATCACGGCCCTTCTTGCCGACAGTCAGGATCTTAACCGTCTTGCCAGCTGCAAGCAGCCTTTGCGCATGCGCTTTCGCCAGCTTGGCGATGTTGCCGTTGAAACCACCACAAAGACCGCGTTCAGCCGTCAGCACCACCAACAGGTGAGTCTGATCGCGGCCCGTGCCAGACAGCAGCTTGGGTGCGCTTGCGCTGTCACCCACACTGGCCGCCAAGCCACCCATCACGGCGTTAAAACGCTCCGTGTAAGGGCGGGACGCCTCGGCGGCTTCTTGGGCGCGACGCAGTTTCGCAGCCGCGACCATCTGCATGGCCTTCGTGATCTTACGCGTGGATTTCACACTCGCGATCCGGTTTTTGAGAACCTTAAGGTTAGCCATCGTTCAGCCTCCCTTTATGCGAAGTCAGCGGCGAAGGTATCAATTGCTGCTTTGATCTTGGCCTCGGCGTCGCCCTTAATCTTGGGGTCTTCCTTGGTGATCATGTCAAGAACGTCTTTTGCACTGTTGCGAAGGTGATTAAGCAAGCCAGCCTCGAAACGACCCACGTCTTTGACGGAGATCTTATCGAGGTAGCCTTTGGTGCCTGCATAGATCACGCAAACGATCTCGGCGTTGGTCAGCGGCGAATACTGCGCCTGCTTCATCAGTTCGGTTAAACGCGCACCACGGTTCAGCAATTGCTGTGTCGCGGCATCAAGGTCGGAACCGAACTGCGCAAAGGCAGCCATTTCACGATACTGCGCCAGTTCCAGTTTCACCGGACCAGCAACCGATTTCATCGCGTTTGTTTGTGCGGACGAGCCAACACGCGAAACGGACAGACCGGTGTTCACAGCGGGGCGGATGCCCTGATAGAACAGTTCGGTTTCAAGGAAGATCTGACCGTCGGTGATCGAAATCACGTTGGTCGGAATAAACGCGGACACATCACCACCTTGGGTTTCGATGATCGGCAGCGCCGTCAAAGAACCGGAACCGTTTTCTTCGTTCAATTTCGAAGACCGCTCTAGCAGGCGAGAGTGCAGATAGAAAACGTCACCAGGATAGGCTTCGCGGCCAGGTGGGCGACGCAAAAGCAGCGACATCTGGCGATAGGACACAGCCTGCTTGGACAGATCATCATAGATGATCAAAGCGTGACGGCCATTGTCGCGGAAGTGCTCGGCCATCGCGGTTGCCGAATATGGTGCAAGGAACTGCAGCGGCGCTGGGTCGGATGCGGTTGCAGCCACAACGATCGTGTATTCGGACGCACCGCTATCCTCGAGCTTTTTCACCAGCTGAGCAACGGTCGACCGCTTCTGGCCGATGGCAACGTAGATACAATACAGCTTGTCGCCTTCGGATTTGGCGGCTTCGTTATAAGACTTCTGGTTCAGGATCGTATCCAGGGCCACAGCAGTTTTACCCGTCTGACGGTCACCAATGATCAATTCGCGCTGGCCACGGCCAATCGGGATCATCGCATCAACAGATTTCAGGCCAGTCGCCATCGGCTCGTGAACTGATTTGCGCGGGATGATACCCGGCGCTTTTGCATCCGCGACTGCGCGCTTCTTTGTTTTGATCGGGCCCTTGCCGTCGATCGGATTACCAAGGCCGTCAACGACGCGTCCCAGCAGTTCGTCACCAACTGGCACGTCCACGATGGACTTGGTGCGCTTGACAATGTCGCCTTCACCGATGTCTTGGTCAGAGCCGAAAATAACAACGCCAACGTTGTCGCTTTCGAGGTTCAGGGCCATGCCCTGAATGCCACCGGGGAATTCAACCATTTCACCAGCTTGAACGTTATCAAGGCCGTAAACGCGGGCGATACCATCACCAACGCTCAGAACACGGCCTACTTCGGCCACTTCTGATTCTTGACCAAAGTTCTTGATCTGATCTTTCAGGATTGCGGAAATTTCCGCTGCTTGGATCGCCATTATCCGACCTCTTTCATAGTGTTCTGGAGTGCGCTGAGCTTGGAGCGGATCGACGTGTCGATCATCTTCGAGCCTACTTTAACGACAAGACCGCCGATGAGGGATTCATCAACGGTCGCATTTATCATAACTGTCTTGCCAACCTGCGCCTTAAGCGTTTTGGCAAGTTTGTCGGACTGTACCTTGGTCAGGGCCTTGGCACTGGTCACATCGGCGGTCACTTCGCCATTTTCCTCGGCCAGCTTTTCGCGCAGGGCGACCAGCAGTTGAGGCAGCACAAATAGGCGACGCTTTTGCGCCATAAGCGTAAGCGTGTTGCCCACTGTCGGTGACAGTTTCATTTTCTTGGCCAGCGCGGAGATCGCGCCTGCCTGCTCGTCACGACCATAGATCGGCGAAGCGATCAACGCGTTCAAGTCGGCGCTGTCATCCAGCGCGCCACTCAGGGCATTGATATCTGTTTCAAGAGCCTTGAGCCCATTGTCATCCTTGGCGAGGTCAAACACGGCCGAGGCATAACGCCCCGCAATACCGGTTGAGATCGAAGCTGGTTCGGACACGTCCACCCTTCCGATGCTTAGGCCCGACCCGAACCAAACCCAAGGATGGGTCATAGCAACGAGGGGGCAGCGGTTCATTGCCCATCCAAACGGTTGGGCGGCAAAATCTGGGTCGATGTAGCAGAGCCTTTCGCCTGTCGCAACCGCCTTAACGCTGGATTTTCACGACTGCATACATTTGTATACTGGCGAATTACCCAATCATCATGCTAGCATGAGCGCCTTTATTCATATGGCTGAATAACTTGGCAGCCCAAGCACAGGTTGACGCCGCGTCGCGCCCCTAACGTCTAGGGGTGTCAGGGTGACGCAGGGCAGGTTCAGGCTGCCTGCCGATTCCCTCAAGAACGCGCAACGGACGGCGCACTGCCTCGGGCAACCCCGGCCTTGACGGACCGCCAACCTGTTTGCTGGCCTCGACCATCAACACGCCTCCGGTGGCAAAAACTGGAATATGCCGCCCCGTCGATTCCATAAAGCCCGCCATCCGCCGCCAAATCTTGCGATGCGACGGCGGTTGATACAGCGCCGACAGCGAAGATTCGACGACAAAGCGATGCGCGCGCAGCTGCGCCTCAAGCTGGCTAATACTATAGGGACGGCCATATCCGAACGGCGTCTTGTCGCGTCGCGACCAAAGCCCAGCCCGATTGGGAACAACAAACACCACCCGTCCGCCGGGCCCCAGCACACGCCAGCATTCTTCCAGTAGCGCATTTGGATCGTCAGATGTTTCCAGCCCGTGCAACACTACTAGCCGGTCTACCTGCCCTGTCTGGACCGGCCACATCGCATCTTCGCACAACACCGACACATTGGGCTGACCGGCAGGCCACGGCATGACACCTTGTGGCCCCGGCATCAGGCCCATCACCCGGCGCGCATCCTTGAGAAACGGGCGCAACAGTGGCACAGCAAACCCGAATCCGGCGATGGTATGTCCTTTGGTGTCAGGCCACATGCACACCAGTTGATCACGGATCACCTTTTGCGCCGCACGCCCCAGCGGGCTGCGATAATAGAAATTGCGCAGATCAAGCACATCAAGATGCATTGCAGCCGACACTCCTTTGCGCGAACCTATAGGCAGCATACCAACAGAAGGTGACAATGCCATGCCCCCCGATTCCATAAATCTGGAAATCGTTACCGTGCGCTGCCTCGCAGATAATTACGCATTTGTGCTGCACAATAGCGCCACGGGGCAAACTGCACTTGTTGACGCCCCCGAGGCCGGACCCGTTCAAGCAGAACTGGACGCGCGTGGCTGGACGCTGTCCGATATTATCTTGACCCACCACCACTGGGATCACATTGACGGCTTGGAACCACTGCGCAATGACGGCGTGCGCGTGATTGGCGCAGCAGCAGACGCCCACCGCCTTCCCGCACTTGATCTGGCCGTGAATGACGGCGACAGGTTCGATCTATGTGGTGAAAAAGCCCAAGTGTTCGATGTTTCCGGCCACACAATCAACCACATCGCCGTCTTTGTCCCTGCCGCAAAAGCCGTCTTTACTGCCGATAGCCTTATGGCGCTTGGCTGCGGACGGCTGTTTGAGGGAACGCCCGCGCAAATGTGGCGCAGCTTGCAAAAACTGCGCGAACTGCCTGACGACACGATGGTTTACTCCGGCCACGAATACACCGAAAATAATGCTAAATTTGCGCTAAGCATTGAACCCGACAATCCCGACATTATCTCTCGTGTACGCGCAACCATTGCGGCGCGGGCCAAGGGCGAGGCAACGGTACCCTCTCGTTTGGCGGATGAAAAACGCACCAACCCCTATTTGCGCGCGGACGACCCCGTGTTGATGTCCGCACTTGGCATGCTAAATGACAGCCCGACGGAGGTATTTGCCGAAGTACGCAACCGCAAAGATAACTTTTAGGACCGCGCAATCGCCCAATAAAACAGGCGTCCGTGTGAGTCTTTTCGGCAATGTGAACGGAAAAGTTCAAAAAACAACTTGAAGGTTGGCGAATAAAACCGAACCTTGACTATAAGAGGCCACGGTCAGGATGCGGCTAGATCCGATCCCGACCCCGATCAGAGGAGCACGAAACGTGCCGTCTTTCTCAAATACACTTGAGCAGTCCATTCATGCCGCGCTGGCGCTTGCCAATGCGCGTCGCCACGAACTCGCCACGCTGGAACACCTTCTGCTGGCCCTGATTGATGAACCTGACGCCGCGCAGGTCATGAAGGCATGTTCGGTAGATCTGGACACATTACGCAAAACGCTGGACGATTTCATCGAAGACGACCTCTCGACCTTGGTCACCGATATCGAAGGGTCCGAAGCCGTGCCAACGGCTGCATTCCAGCGCGTAATCCAACGCGCAGCGATTCATGTGCAGTCATCTGGCCGCAGCGAAGTAACCGGCGCCAACGTGCTGGTCGCAATCTTTGCCGAACGTGAAAGCAACGCGGCCTATTTTCTGCAAGATCAGGACATGACCCGCTATGACGCGGTCAATTTCATCGCCCACGGTGTCGCCAAAGATCCGGCATTTGGCGAGAGCCGCCCGATTTCCGGCGCGTCTGACATGGCTGACGACCTGTCCGATGGCTCCGTCGAGAGTGAGAAAAAAGAATCTGCGCTGGCGAAATACTGCGTCGATCTGAACGCCAAGGCCCGCAAGAACGAGATCGATCCCCTGATCGGGCGCGATCACGAAGTTGAGCGCTGCATTCAGGTCCTTTGCCGCCGCCGCAAGAATAACCCGCTGCTGGTCGGCGACCCTGGTGTCGGCAAGACCGCCATCGCCGAAGGTCTGGCGCGTAAAATCGTTGCCGGTGACACGCCCGAGATTTTGGCGAATGCAACGATCTACAGTCTGGATATGGGCGCGCTGCTGGCTGGTACACGCTATCGTGGTGATTTCGAAGAACGCCTCAAGGCGGTCATGACCGAAATGGAAGAACATGACGATGCAATCCTATTCATCGACGAAATCCACACAGTAATTGGTGCCGGCGCCACGTCTGGTGGCGCGATGGATGCGTCCAACCTACTGAAACCTGCGTTGCAGGGTGGCAAGCTGCGCTGCATGGGATCCACCACCTACAAGGAATTCCGCCAGCATTTCGAAAAGGACCGCGCGCTTGCGCGTCGGTTCCAGAAAATCGACGTGGCCGAACCATCAGTCGAGGATGCGGTAAAAATCTTGAAGGGGCTAAAACCCTATTTCGAGGAGCATCACGGAATCAAATACACCGCCGATGCGATTAGAACCGCAGTCGAACTATCATCGCGCTATATCAACGACCGCAAATTGCCTGACAAAGCCATCGACGTTATCGATGAAGCTGGTGCCGCGCAGCATCTGGTCGCCGAATCCAAACGTCGCAAAACCATCGGCACCAAGGAGATCGAGGCTGTTGTTGCCAAAATCGCCCGCATCCCACCGAAAAACGTCTCAAAAAACGATGCCGAAGTGCTGCGCGATCTGGATACCGCACTTAAGCGAGTGGTCTTTGGCCAGGACAAGGCTATCGAAGCACTGTCATCTGCGATCAAACTGGCCCGTGCGGGGCTACGCGAACCCGAAAAACCAATCGGAAACTACCTGTTCGCGGGCCCAACTGGCGTAGGCAAAACCGAAGTCGCCAAGCAGTTGGCCGACACACTTGGCGTCGAACTGCTGCGTTTTGATATGTCCGAATACATGGAAAAACACGCAGTTTCGCGCCTAATTGGCGCACCTCCCGGCTATGTCGGGTTTGATCAGGGCGGCATGCTGACGGACGGCGTGGATCAGCACCCGCATTGTGTGCTGCTGCTTGACGAAATGGAAAAAGCGCATCCGGATGTCTACAACATCCTGTTGCAGGTCATGGACCACGGCAAGCTGACGGATCACAATGGTCGCACCGTCGACTTCCGCAACGTGATCCTGATCATGACGTCCAACGCGGGCGCGATGGAACAAGCCAAAGAGGCGATTGGTTTTGGCCGTGATCGGCGCACAGGCGAAGATACTGCAGCTATTGAGCGTGCCTTTACGCCGGAATTCCGCAACCGACTGGACGCGGTAATTTCCTTTGGCGCGCTACCCAAGGAGGTCATCTTGCAAGTGGTCGAAAAATTCGTGTTGCAACTCGAAGCACAACTTATGGATCGCAATGTTTCAATTGAACTGACCAAACCTGCCGCCGAATGGCTGGCCGACAAGGGCTATGATGACAAAATGGGGGCGCGTCCACTGGGCCGGGTGATCCAAGAACACATCAAGAAGCAGTTGGCCGAGGAGCTATTGTTCGGCAAGCTGGCCAAGGGTGGGCTGGTCAAGGTCGGTATCAAGGACGGAAAACTGGATTTGCAGATCGATCCGCCCGAAACCGCGCGCATTGCCAGCTCCAACAAAAAACCGCCGCTGCTAACCGCGAAATAATCCATGCGGTTCGCCGTCACGATCATGCTGATGTCCCTCGCCGCGCCGGCCGTGGCGAGGGACATTGTTTTGGGCCTGCCTATCGCCTGCGATCTGGGCGAAACCTGCTACATCCAGCAATTTGTCGATCATGACCCGAGCGATGCCGCCAGCGATTTCGCCTGCGGCTCGCTGACGTATGACGGCCACAAGGGCACCGATTTCGCCCTGCTTAGCCGCGCGATGTTTGCCGCGGGTGTCGATGTGATCGCCACCGCGCCGGGCACCGTGGGCGGGGTGCGCGATGAAATGCCCGATATCCTGCAGGGACAAACAGGCGCGCCCGATACAAACCGACGTGAATGTGGCAATGGCATGGTGATCAGCCACGGGAACGGTTGGGAAACGCAATATTGCCACCTAAAACGCGGCACGATCACTGTTCAATCGGGCGACCGCGTGGCCATGGGCGATATTCTCGGCCAAGTTGGGATGAGCGGACAAACCGAATTTCCCCACCTGCACCTGTCGCTACGCCACCGTGGCGAGGTCGTGGATCCCTTTGATCCGGACGGCGCGATTACATGTGGCGTCATCGCCGACACCCTTTGGGCGACCCCAGTCGCGACGCCAGCGGGCGGGTTGATAAGCGCCGGATTTGCCCCAGACGTTCCCGATTACGATGAGATCAAGGCAGGGAATGCAGCGGCTGAGAGCCTTGCGCCCAATAACAATCTGGTGCTTTGGGGCTACGCATTTGGCGGTCAGACTGGCGATGTGATGATCACGACAATCACCCGCCCGGACGGCACCAAAATCGAAACCCGCGCTGACCCGCTTGATCGTCCAATAGCACAGTATTTTCGCACGGGCGGGCGGCATGCACCATCGACAGGCTGGCCGGTTGGCACTTATACAGGTGCCGTCACGATAGAGCGGAATGGCGCGTCATTTGACGTTATGACGACGATGATTACTTTCCGCTAGCGTTCTGTCAGCTTCAGCTCGATCCGGCGGTTCTGCGCGCGCGCTTCGTCCGTGTCCGCAGGGTCAACCGGTTGGTATTGCCCAAACCCATTGGCCGCTAGACGCTCGGGCGGGATATCAAGGAAATCCGCCATATAAAGCACAACCGACAAGGCGCGCGCTTGGCTCAGTTCCCAGTTGTTAGCAAATTCACCCAAGCCCGAAAGCGGCACGTTATCAGTATGACCATCGACGCGGATCACCCAATCAATGCCGGCCGGAATGTCGTCGGAAATCGCCCGGAGGATGCCCGCAACCTTGGCAATTTCAGCGCGCCCTTCGTCCGATAGGCTCGCGCGCCCCGGCTCAAACAGCACCTCGGAGGAAAAGACAAAGCGGTCTCCTTCGATACGCACACCGTCTTGACCATCCAGCACATCACGTAATTTCCCAAAGAAATCAGATCGATAGCGCTCAAGATCTTGTGCCTCGGCGATCAGGCGCACCGCTTCTGCCTCAAGGCGTTCACGTTCCGCGCGCTCAAGGGCCAATGCACGGCGTTCTTCGGCAGCAACTCGCGCCAGTGCAGTATTCAACTGCGCCCCGAGGCTTTCAATCTGCACCTGTGTCGCGACATCTTCGTCCTCGGCAAGATTAAGCAGCGTTTGCAAAGTGCCAATCTGATCGCGCAGGGCGCGCACCTGTTCGTTCAGTAAGGCCGCCTCGCGCTGGCTTTGGGCGGATAACGCCTCTTGCTCGGCCAAGGCTTGATTTGCAGTCGCAAGTAGTGCTGCCTGCCGCTCGGCTTGGGTCATTTGCGCGCCCGTCGCGGCTTCAGCGGCAGTCGCGGCGGCTAGCGCTTCGGCGAGGCGTTCTTCAAGGCTAGCCCGATCAGCACTTACGCTTTCATGCAACGCCGCAATCTGCGCCTGCAAGTCATCGCCTGCCAATAATGCTTCGGCCAGACGATCCTGCAAGTCAGCCTGCCCCACTTCGCCCTCGGCGATGGCCGCCGCTAGGGCCGCCTGCGCCGCCGCCAACGCCGATTGACTGCTATCTTGCCCTGCAAGGGCTGCTAGCAGGCGCACGTTCAGATCAGCTTTGATTTCGGTTTCCGCAACAAGTGCGGCCTGGGCCTCGGACTGCGCCAAAAGGGCAGCAGCAAGGCGCAAATCAAGATTATCTCCGGCACTTTGGGCGGCAGCCAGCAACGTAAGCGTTTCCTCGGCGGCGCGGCGCTGCTCTTCAAGCGCGAGGGTCATCACCGTCAATTCCGCATCTGCATTTGCAAGTCGGTCGCGCAAGGCCTGCGCGGCGGCAGCATCGACCAATTGCGCGGCTTCAAGTTCGGAAATGCGGGTCATATCAGATGTGGCTTCGGCACGCAGATCAGCCATCAACGCCTCAAGTGCCTCGCGGCGTGCCGCGGCAAGACGCGCAGCTTGGGCACCGGCATCAATCTCGTCGCGCGCTGTTGCAAGGGCAAGATTTAACGCCTCTTGTTCGCTCAGCAATTCGTCGCGCGTGCCTTCCAGCCCCGCCACGGTCGCGCGCAGATCACTGCGCTGCGCCAGCAACCCTGCAACCTGCGCCTCAAAGCCCGTGATCCGATTTTGCGCCTCGACCAATACCAGCGTCTGCGCGTCACGTTCTTGCGTCAAACTGGCAACCAGCGTGGCTTGACGTTCAGCTTCGTCCGACGTCGCTGCTAAGGATGTAGTCAATGAACCGACGGTGGCCGCCAGTTGCGTTGAGCGGTCCTGTTCAAGACCCAATGCCTGCGCCAGCGATGCGACTTCGGCAGTCAGTTGCGAGAGACGCGATTCCTGTCCAGTAATCGTTTCGCGCAGAGCGAACTGGATCACCATAAAGATCGTCAAAACAAACATCAGGACCAGCAAAAGCCCTGTCATCGCATCGACAAATCCGGGCCATATCGAGGCTTGAAACCGTGAACCTGTGCGCCGACTCAGGGCCATGACTAGCCTTTTTTGCCGTCGCCCTTGCGGGCGTGGTTTAACGTTTGGCGCAGCGCGCGTGTCAGCGATGTGATGTCACTTCGTAGATCGGCCACGACCTCTTGGCGTCCCGCGCCCATCTCTTCGAGAATGCGCAGCAGTTGCACATCAATCGACCGCAGGCGCATTCGGCTTTCAGCATCAATCCCGTCAACGCCACTATCACGCAGTTTTGCGATCAATGCCTCCTGCCCTTCGGCGACGCGTAGTAACACCGAATTGGTATCATTTTGATCCAGTTTGATCGTCAATCGATCGACTGCGCCAACAAGGTCGCTCATCCGATCATCAACTTGACTGCGGCTTACATCCGACTGGGTGAACATCAATTGCAGCGATTCCATCTGCTCGGCCATGTAATCAATCACGCTGGCCATCGCGGCTGTTTCGCCGCTACCGCCATCATCACCGCTCGCGAAACCGACGCGGGTGATCGTGGACATCCATTCTTCAAGTTCGCGATAAAACCGATTCTGGCCATGCCCCGCAAATAGTTCCAGAAGACCGACAACCAGCGACCCTGCAAGACCTAACAAGGACGATGCAAAGGCGATCCCCATCCCGCCAAGTTGGCTTTCCAGCCCCACCTGAAGCCGGTTGAAGATATCAACGCCGGTTTCACCTTCGTCCGGCGTAAGCGATTGGATCGTTTCAACAAGCGCCGGTACCGTCGTCGCAAGGCCGTAAAATGTGCCTAAAAGACCAAGAAAAATCAGTGTGTTAACGATGTACCGCGTAATTTCGCGAACTTCATCAATCCGTTGTGCAACACTATCAAGGATCGAGCGGCTGGATGATGACGAAATTTGCATCCGCACACCGCGCGAACGAAGCAAGGTCGCCAAGGACGCCAGCATTTGCGGCGCGATTGTAATTTCGTGGCCGATCCGGTTGCTGGCGAACCCCTCGATCCAGCGCACGGCGCGGATTAACTGTGCCACCTGCCCGAAACAGGCGATGACACCGATGAAAAACACCACCAGAATAAATCCGTTTAAATATGGATTAGCGAGGAATACAGGCCCCACACGCGGCGCGGCCAGATATGCGCCCCCCGCAACAAGCGCCAGCACGACCAGCATCGACGTGATCTGGCGGACGGGTTGTGAAAACTGCGGCTCGGCCTCTGGGTCCCTTATGTCCATTTGGGCAATAGGTCCTCTCATCTGATTACTGGGTAAACATAGGGGCAGACGAGCAAAAACCCAAATGAAATATAAGTAATTAGCGAGTTGTCAAATCACGCACCCGTTCAACAAGCCATGCCATTTCATCATCCTTGATTCCCATTTTCACAAGGTGGTCCGCAGTATTGAAAAGGTACTCCGTATTGGGGCCGCGCCCGCCCACCGCGCGGGCAATCATCTGCGCCTGTTTTTCCAACGGAAACTGGCAATACTGCACGTGATCGCGGTTAATGACATAGGCAAGTGCTTTGATAACCTCACCACTTTCAAGGGTCAGCGGCACATTCGCCTCAAGATAGGCAGACGAGATCAATTCGCGTTCCCGCAGGTAGGTATGCACCGCATTTTCATCGCCATCCGCCACGCGAAAGGCGACGCCGGTGCAACGGCCCTGTTCGGCCTCGTCCAACGCCAGCACCAAACCGGGGTCATCATCCGTCCCGCGATGATGGATCGATAACATACAAAAGCTGCGGTGATAGCCATCCAGCCGCGCCGTGACGGTTTGCGCAGGCGTAAAGCCGGGGTTCCACAAAAGTGACCCGTATCCGAAAATCCAAAGCGGCATTGTGCTGGTCCTTGCAAAGTTGCCCCTGTAAACACCAGCTTGGACTTGGGCGAAAGGGCCACATGATGACGCGCTTGATCTGGATCGCCGGAATTTTGTCAGTCCTCTATGGCGGATACTGGTTTGTTGGGCGCAGCGGCGTGCAAGGAGGCGCGACGCAGGTCTTGACCCAATTGGCCGACGACGGCTGGGTGGTCAGTTATGACGAGCTTTCGACCTCTGGGTTTCCATCACGCTTTGATACGACACTTAGCAATTTCGCGCTGTCAGACCCGATCAATGCCATAGGCTGGGCGGGGCCATGGTTGCAGGTGTTCGCACTGTCCTATCGCCCGACCGAAGTTATCGCGCTGCTTCCCCCTCAACAGTCGATCACAGTGGGCGGCGAGAGCTTTCGCCTTGAGACAAACGACATGCGGGCCAGCGCCGCCGTGCGGGCCACGCCAAGCTTGCCGTTTGATCGCGCGACAATCGACATCGAGGCGCCGCGCCTGACTGGTCCCGATGATGCATGGCAAATCACCGCCGGTCGCATCCTGTTGGCAGCCCGCGACACCCGCGCACATACCAATACCTACGATTTTTTCGCGCAGGCCGAGGCCCTTGTTCTGCCCGCACAGACCCGCCGTTTTCTTGACCCCGATGACACATTGCCACCCTTGATCCGGCTTGCCAAAATCGACGGGAATGTCGCGCTTTCCCTTCCAATTGATCGTTTCTCCGCAGATCAGGTCGTTGAACTAACTGGCGTGTCGCTGCGGGAACTTGCCCTTGGCTGGGGCGACTTGGAGTTTAACGCATCGGGCAACATCGCCGTGGATGCAAACGGCTTTGCCAGCGGTGACGTCCAGCTTTCCCTGCGCAATTGGGATGATATTCTTGCAATGCTCGTGCGGGCTGGAGTGGTGGACGAAGGCATGGTTTTCACCGTTGCAGCCGTGGCTGAAAACATGGACGCAACGCCCGACAACTCAGACCTGCTGACGCTTGAAGTCACTTTGCAAAACGGGCGAATGATCGTCGGCGGTTTCCCCATCGGTGAGGCCCCGCGCCTGCGCTAGCGGCAGTAGCTGCCCCAACGATAGCGCGCCGTGTCAAAGTGGCGATGGTCACGATGCGCGGCATTTGCAGTGGGCCCAAGAACTGTTCCGAATGTGCCACAGGCCGCGCTATGCATCTCGCGGAACGCGCGCCCTGCCCCCTGATCCCCAGTGACGCAGCACGCTAATTTCCGACCCTTCGCGCAATTGAATTCCTGCGATATCTACTGCGCGTCCATACGTATATTCCGACAGGCGCGCGCCATTGCAACAATTTCCAGCAGGCGCGTCGGCAATCGCAAATGTGGCGCAGATCGCTCACGCGATGATCAGCGCCGATCGGATCATTATTTTGTCGGCGAGCGGCCAAAGTTCGGCGCATCGGTATCCTGACCGGCTTCGATAATGCCGCGGCGGATCGCACGGGTGTGCGTGAAATAGTCGTGCAGCATTTCGCCGTCACCTTGGCGTATCGCACGCTGAAGCGCGAACAATTCCTCGGTGAACCGTCCAAGGATTTCCAGCGTCGCCTCTTTGTTGTTCAGGAACACATCGCGCCACATCGTTGGATCACTCGCGGCGATCCGCGTGAAATCACGGAAACCAGCGGCAGAATACTTTATAACTTCACTATCGGTTACGCGGCTTAGGTCATCGGCGACACCAACCATCGTATAGGCAATGAGGTGCGGCGTGTGGCTGGTGACCGCAAGAACAAGGTCATGATGCTCTGGCTCCATCGTGTCGACAAAGCTGCCCATGCCTTCCCAAAGGGCGCGCAGACGTGCAACCGCGTCAGCATCCGCATCGCCGGTAGGCACAATGATACACCAGCGATTGTCGAACAGTTCGGCAAAGCCAGATCGCGGCCCTGATTGCTCGGTGCCAGCCAGCGGGTGGGCCGGAATGAAATGCACGCCCGACGGCAAATGCGGCGCAACGTTATCTATCACCGCCTGCTTAACTGAGCCGACATCGCTGACCGTCGCGCCAGCCTTCAAGGCCGGTCCAATCTCTGCAGCAACCCCGCCCATTGCCCCCACGGGTACGCAAAGCACGACCAGATCTGCGCCTTCAACAGCCTCGGCTGCCGTATCGACCACCCGATCACACAAGCCAATTTCGCGTGCAATATCGCGAGTTTCGGCGGAACGTGCCGTGCCGATAATCTCGCCTGCCAGACCAGCACGGCGCATGGCATGAACCATGGATGATGCAATCAGACCAAGGCCTATCAGGGCGACGCGATCATAAACGACGCTCATTTTCCCACCTCTTTGAATTGCCCGATAGCATGGACAACACGACGGCAGGATGCCTCGTCGCCCACAGTGATACGCAGGCAATTGGGCAAACCATAACCTGCCACGCGACGCACCAGAATGCCCTCGGCGCGCAGGTGTTGATCGCAGGCCACCGCCTCGGCCTCGTCCTTGAAACGGGCCAGCACGAAATTCGCCATGGACGTGTCAGAGGGCACACCAACTGCGGCAAGCCCATTTGCCAACCAGTCCCGCCAGCGCGCGTTTTCGGTTCGGCATTTCTCTAGGTAGGCCGTGTCGCGCACCGCGGCCTCGGCCGTAGCAAGGGCCGCAGCCGACAAATTGAACGGACCACGAATGCGGTTCAATACATCAATGACCGCGCGTGGCCCATAGCCCCAACCGATACGCAAACCGCCAAGACCATAGATCTTAGAGAATGTGCGGGTCACAAATACATTCTCGCGCGACTCCACAAGTGACAAACCGCCATCATAGCCATCGACAAAATCGGCATAGGCACCGTCAAGCACCAATAGCGCTTGCGGCGGCAGGCCATCCGCCAACCGCTCCACCTCGGCCATGCCCAACATCGTGCCGGTCGGGTTCGCCGGATTTGCAATGTACACCAGTTTTGTGCGCTTGGTGCAGGCTGCTAGGATTGCATCAACATCGACAACGCGATCACGCTCGGCCACATTCACAGGTTTCGCACCCACCGCCAAGGTATAGATCGGATACATAGAGAACCCATGTTCGGTAAATATGACCTCGTCCTCAGGGCTGGCATAGGCTTCGCTCAGTAGATGCAGGATATCACCGCTGCCCACGCCACAAATGACCCGCTCGGCGGCGACGGAAAACACCTCGGCAATCGCAAGCCGCAACAACCCGTGATCGGTTGATGGATACCGGTGCAAGTCATGCACGGCGCGCGAGAATGCTTCTTTGGCCGCAGGGCTGGGGCCAAGCGGGTTCTCGTTGGACGACAGCTTGACGATATTGCTTTGGCCGTCGACAGTGGATTCACCACCCTCGTACAAGGCGATATCCAGAATTCCCGGTTGAGGTTTGATCGTCGCGCCCATGGCAAAGGCCTTTCTTAAATTCACCGCAACTTCTAGCGGCACGATGGTGGCAAATCCAGCCGGAAGGTACAGAAACGTAAAAGGGCCGCAGCTTGCGCCGCGACCCTGATATTCGTGATGCCAGAACCGATTAGTTCTTGGCGTAGAATTCCACGACGAGGTTCGGTTCCATCATAACCGGATAAGGCACATCGCCCAAACCAGGTGTGCGCACGAACGTTGCGGTCATCTTCGAGTGATCAGCATCGATATAGTCAGGCACATCACGCTCGGGCAGCTGGGTGGCTTCCAGAACAACAGCAATCTGCTTGGACTTCTGACGCACTTCGATCACATCGCCTTCTTTGACGCGGTACGACGGGATGTTCACACGCTGGCCGTTCACGGTGACGTGGCCATGGTTCACAAACTGACGCGCAGCAAAAACAGTCGCAACAAACTTGGCGCGGTAAACAACGGCGTCCAGACGGCGTTCCAGCAGACCAACAAGGTTTTCACCTGTATCGCCTTTAACACGCTCGGCTTCACCGTAAATGCGACGGAACTGCTTTTCGGTCAGATCGCCATAGTAGCCCTTGAGCTTCTGCTTGGCGCGCAACTGAATACCGAAGTCAGACAGTTTGCCCTTGCGGCGCTGACCGTGCTGGCCGGGGCCATATTCACGACGATTTACAGGGGATTTCGGACGGCCCCAGATGTTTTCACCCATCCGGCGGTCAATTTTGTATTTGGCAGACGTGCGTTTGGTCACGGCTGATCTCCTTCGTTTGGGCCCTTGCGGGCGTGAAGGGCGTTGTCCTCTAAGCAGAAGCTTCGACAGGCATCCCCTTGCAGGGGCCACCAACACCAATAGAAGTCGCGCTTATATTAGCGTCGGCTTCGGAGTCAACGGCTATCTGTTGGGGTCCGAAAACTGATGTTGCTAGGGCGTCGTAGCGCAACCCGTAAGGTCGCAAATACCACTATCAAACTGATAACGAACCAGACCGTCCCAACGATACCTTCGGTGGCCCCAATCCGCCCTGCAATCGCGGCGGCATCGCTGCTGAAACTCCCCATGCGTTGGCGCGGTATGATGGTATCAACGACAATATCCCACGGCACATACAGCATGCTGGCAAGCCCGATCACCCGCAGGATCAAATCAGATGCCTGAGCCTGTAACCACCAGGCAACCGCGACAAGCCCGCCACCCACGATTGCCGTGAAAACCAGCGCAAACATGTCGCGGATATAGAACACACCAGCAAGGATCATCACTATGCCAATCAACGCGGCAACAACCCGATCTGCTGTCGTCAATACCGCTGCAAGCAACAGCGCTGCGCCGATGACTAGCGACCCCAGATAACCGGCGGTTGAAATCCAGAACCCGTTGCCCCCGCGGGTCCAAGCCGTGCCACCTTCATTCTTGTGAAAGGTAATCTCGACCACCTCGCCACCTGTCAAAAGCGCCATTCCCGCATGGGAAAGCTCGTGAAACAGAACGACAAGCACGCGCAATGGCCAGATAACGTCTGTATTCCACAAAGCGTAAATCAACCCAGTCAACACAATCAGTTGCCAATGGCCCTTTAGAAAGCCACCAAGCTGCACCAAGCTCAGGCCGTTCCGTGGCGCAGGATCGCCGCTTCGCTGCCCGACAAAACACGACGGGCGTAGGCGCCGTAGGCATGCGGGTCGGCTTCGATCGTAGAAACTTGCGCGAACAACCGTGCGCGCTGATCAGGGTCCATCGTTTCCAGACTAGCACTTGCAGGGTGAAAGCTCTCGGTTTCGACACTATTAGCGAAAACCACCTGATGGCTCGGCAATAGCATATGGATATAGGTGACTTCGCGTACCGCGTGATCAACAAGGATATTATGATCGTTGATCAGGTCACGCGCAGTCACCAGAACTTCGTCGGCGTTGAACAGGTCGCGCGCGCGCGCGCCGCGCAATATAATCCGGTGATCGGGCGATACCAGAAGGCCCTCGTCGGGAACGTCTTGGTCAAGCGATCCTGCGCGCAGACGCACTGGCGTCAAATGCGGCATTGCATGAAGGCGCGCGCCAGTCACGCGTCGGCTTCCGATCCAAAGCACTTCTTGGCAGCCGTTATCCTTGGTCTGAACAAGGTCGCCCTCACCGATTTCCTCGACGCGCGTTGCCCCATCCGCAGTGCGGATCATTGTGCCCGGTGTAAAACAGATGACGCCACCGGACCGGTCTGCGGTCTGATCACGCATGTCCAGATCAACATTGTGACTGACAACCCAAAGATCTGTGTGGCGCGGCGGGATTTCCCCAACGAACATAAGCAACCGTGCTGAACCGCTTCGCCCCTCAATGATCGTCACGGTCCAAGTATCGCGCCCGTCCGTGACGGTAAAACCTGTCTCGTGCATCCCTTCAGGAACCGCTATTTGATCCAGTCGCGTTGTATCCGCTTCGACCGCCCGTAGCAGTCGGCGTACCGAATGCGCCGCGCGTTTACGTAGGTTCGCCTCTCCAACTGCATCGCCGAGCGGAAGAATCTCACTTGGTCCGTCCACGCGCACCGCCTCGCCGGTCCAAGACCATGCGGTGCCCACGCAAAACGCATCCAGTGGGGCGGACCAAAGCCCGTCCAGTTCCGTTTGCGACCAGGAGATGACGAACGTGCCTCGAAAGCCCGTTTTCATGCCTGCCCTTGCCTCATATCGTCATGCCGCGTCTTTGCGCGACTTATGAGGCACTCATAACAGGGGTGATTCGAACGGATCAAGTCACTTTAGGAACGTCCGCTAACTATTTAATCAAAAGTTGAAATTTAGCTTCAGTGAGCCAAGCAACTGGCCCTCGGTTTGTCCGACGAATTCTTCGCTCAGATAGGTCATGCCATAAAAGAACGATGTACCCTCAAACATCTGCCAATGAACACCGGCACGTAGACGGGTGCGATCATCCGTGGCCGCATATCCCATATCGGCGGGCAGATAGGCGCTATCACCAACCAGTGCATAGTCCGCACCAATCAAAAAGTTCAGGCCTGAATCGTCGCCTTCAATACCACGATAAAGCTGACCAGTGACCACATCGCGCAGCAACATATCGCGTTGCCCCGCGCGCCCGATCATCACATCGGCACCAACGCGGATAATCCCTTCGACACCCGCCTGGGCCTCTATGAAGGGCCGGAATATCACGGCCTCAGACATCTGGTAACTGCGCGACATCTCGACGGTGGCGCCAAAATGAACCGAATCGCCAAGCTGCGTGTCGATGCCTGTGGGGCTCGGGAGACTAGCGGCACCGTGGAACCATTCCTGAAAATCAGACACACCCGTGCCCGGCCCAATCGCAACGATATCGGCACCGACCGATACATCAACACTGCTGGCGGTATAGTGCGAATGCGCCCCAAACGACAAAACGCCGGAATAGGGCCGGTCTGCCATGCCCGGTGATGGCGCGATGATTTCCGTGCGGAGGCGATATTCCATCAATGCACCTGCGCTTGCAGGGCGCGAACCATCCCAGCCAGCACCGCGCACTTGGCTAATCACATAGCCACCGGTCCGCCAGCGATCTTCGTTGTCACCAAAGTGGTCGTTGTTGAAAAGACGGCCATAGCCCAGGACTTCGCGCCCTTCGCCGTAAGCAGGAACAGTCGCCGTGACGGCAAACATCAAAAGAGAAACTGAAAGGTTGCGCATGGTTATTCCCGAATTTGTGCCCCCCAGCACGACGCTTATAGGATCAAAGTGGCTGATGTGGCTAAGACTTTTGGCAAATTCGGCCAAGCTATTGCGCCAAAGACACAGATCAACGTTTTCCCGCCGCCGTTTTTACGCCATTGAAGCACAATGACACCCACACAGCCTTCCATTTTCACTTTTCTAATCGCCTTTGGCACGGGTGGCCTGCTGACCTTGATGGTCTTGTTCAACGGTCAGTTGGCAGCGCATGGCACGGCGATGTTCGCATCATGGGCGGCGCATGGCACCGGCACGATTGCGGCGTTGGTGTTCCTGCTGATCCTCGGGCGGCGCAAACGCACGCCACTCATCGGAGCGGCGCCTGCATGGTCTTTTCTAGGCGGCGCATCGGGGGCGCTGACGGTGATCCTGACATCAGTGACCGTGAACACGGCTTTGGCACTTTCAGGCACCTTGGCGCTTGGGTTGCTCGGGCAAATCGGGTTCGGACTTGTGGCTGACCGGTTCGGCCTGTTCGGCTTGCAGCGCCGCCGACCGACGCTGCATGACATTGCAGCCCTTGGCCTGATCTGCAGCGGCAGCCTGCTGGTCATCTATTCGGGGTCAGTCGCATGAGCATGATCGCCCTCGCCCTGCTTGCTGGCGTGCTTGTCAGCCTAAGCCGCCAAATCAACGGGCGTTTGTCGCTCGCCACGTCGCCTATGGCCTCGTCGTTTTGGAATCACATCGTCGGCTTTGGTATTCTCACCGTCATAGCGCTGATCTTTGGCGGGCTGTGGCCAGCCGACGGCCCGCCCGACCCGCCATTGCTCGCCTATATCAGCGGCACAATCGGTGTGATTTTTATCGCGGCAAGCAGTTGGTTGATCACGCGGATCGGCGCTGTGAACACCGCGCTTATGATCATCGCCGGGCAGATGGTGTCAGGCGTTGTCCTTGACGCCGCAAACGGCATTGCCGGCACTACTTGGATGCGCGGCGCGGGTGTCGCAATGATAATTGCCGGTATGTGGTTGGCACAGCGGCGGCGCGCCTAGCCGCATTTGGAATAGCCGCAATCACCGCAGGTCATGCAGCCCTCGACCATGCGCAGTTCATATGATCCACAACTGCTGCACGTTTTGCCCTTGGGCCGCGCACCCAACGAAACCACATCGGCGTGCGGATCAGCCTTAAGGCCCATGCCTTCGCCTGCAAGGAAACCCGTCGCAACCATGTGCTTTTCGATCACACCACCGATGGCCGCGAGGATGCTGGGCACGTATTTCCCTTTCATCCAAGCACCGCCGCGCGGATCGAACACAGCCTTCAGTTCTTCGACCACGAACGACACGTCACCACCGCGCCGGAATACCGCCGAAATCATCCGCGTCAGCGCCACGGTCCAGGCGAAATGCTCCATATTCTTGGAGTTGATGAAAACTTCGAACGGGCGGCGATGGCCCGCGACAACAAGATCGTTGATCGTGATATAGATCGCATGTTCGCTGTCAGGCCACCTGAGTTTATAAGTCGCGCCTTCCAATTCGGTCGGGCGGTCCAGCGGTTCAGACATGTAAATGACGTCACCGGCGTTGGTGTCGGTGATGACTTCGGGCTCGGCCTTGCCCTCACTCACACTCAACACCGACCCTGTGACATCGTTGGGCCGGTAGGTCGTGCAGCCCTTACAGCCCTGATCCCATGCGGCCATATAGACCTCTTTGAAATCCTCGAAATCAATGTCTTCGGGGCAGTTAATCGTCTTGGAAATACTGGAATCAATCCATTTCTGAGCAGCCGCCTGCATACGGACGTGATCCAGTGGCGCTAAGGTCTGGGCGTTGACGAAATAGTCGGGCAGGTCGGCATCACCCTTTAGGTCACGCCACATCTGCACGGCATAATCCACCACTTCTTCCTCGGTGCGCGACCCGTCCTTTTGCAGCACTTTGCGGCTATAAGCATAGGCAAAAACTGGTTCGATCCCGCTGGAAACATTCCCCGCATAAAGGCTGATCGTGCCCGTGGGTGCGATACTGGTCAGCAGGGCGTTTCGGATGCCATGTTCACGGATGGCATCACGCACATCATCGTCCATCTGCTGCATATGGCCGGTCGCTAGATACTTGTCGGCATCAAACAGCGGGAACGCGCCCTTCTCTTTGGCCAAATCCACCGACGCTAGATATGCGGCGCGCGCGATCGCGTGCATCCAATCTTCGGTCTGACGCGCCGCATCTTCCGATCCATAGCGCAGGCCGACCATCAACAATGCATCAGCCAGCCCCGTAACACCCAAACCAATCCGGCGTTTCGCTGCGGCCTCTTGCGCCTGCGCCTCGAGCGGGAAACCCGATGCATCAACGACGTTATCCATCATCCGCACGGCAGTCGCGACAAGGTCCGACAGCGCAGCAACATCCAGCACTGCGCCGTCCTCGAACGCACCCGTGACCAGCCGCGCCATGTTAATCGACCCCAGCAAACACGCACCATAAGGCGGCAAAGGCTGCTCACCGCAGGGGTTCGTCGCCGCAATCGTTTCGCAGTAATTCAGGTTATTCATCGCATTGATCCGGTCGATGAAAATCACCCCGGGCTCGGCAAAATCATAGGTCGACTTCATGATCTGGTTCCACAGATCACGCGCGTTCAACGTCTTCATCACGCGACCATCGTGCACCAATTCCCACGGCCCATCAGATTTGACGGCGTCCATGAACGGATCGGTAATCAGAACGGACATATTGAACATGCGCAGGCGCGCAGGGTCGGCCTTGGCGGTGATGAAATCCTCGATGTCAGGATGGTCGCAGCGCATTGTTGCCATCATCGCACCACGGCGCGATCCCGCAGACATGATCGTGCGACACATCGCGTCCCAAACATCCATGAACGACAACGGTCCAGACGCATCAGCGGCGACGCCATGCACCGCCGCACCTTTGGGGCGGATCGTGCTGAAGTCATAACCGATACCGCCACCTTGCTGCATCGTCAAAGCCGCCTCGCGCAGCATATCGAAAATGCCGCCCATGCTGTCGGGGATCGTGCCCATGACAAAGCAGTTGAACAGGGTTACAGAGCGCTGCGTGCCAGCGCCCGCAGTAATGCGACCTGCAGGTAGGTATTTAAAATCTTCCAACGCGGCGTAGAACTTGTCTTCCCACTTGGCTGGGCTTTTTTCAACGGATGCCAGTGCGCGCGCAATCCGGCGCCACGAATCCTCGACCGTTGCATCAATCGGGGTGCCATCAGCCGCCTTAAAGCGATACTTCATATCCCAGATTTGTTCAGCGATGGGCGCGGTGAAACGGGTCATGGCGGTATCCTTTGGCGGCAGGTGCAGACATAGCGTTCTAGGGTGCGCCACAGGTCCGGTCAATTTGAAACGGGGCGCAAGCGAACTGAAACACGGCATAGAAGAATCATTATCGAACGATTAGCATACCACATCTAGGGGGAGCATTTGAAAAACACACTACATATGCAAAAATTATCCGTCGGCACCGAAGGGATCGCCGATCTTGCCGCATGGCAAGCGACCCCGCGCGCGCAAACCGCAGATGGTCTTCCCCGCCACATCACCCGCATGTGGCCCAAACGCGCTGACGAAATTATTGGCGGCGGCAGTATCTACTGGGTGGTCAAGGGCGAGATTCTTTGCCGCCAGCATATCCTGCGCTTTGACGAAGTGATCGGCGGCGATGGGATTCGGCGCTGTGCAATCGTGCTGAACCCTGAATTGGTGCCCGTTACGCCGACGATCAAACGCCCTTTTCAAGGGTGGCGATATTTGAAAGACACGGATGCGCCCAGCGACCTTACGAAGGCGCGCAAGGGCGAGGAAACGCTTCCGTCCGAACTGTCCGCAGCTTTGGCTGAAATCGGGGTTTTCTAGAGGTCGAGCATCACCTTGAGGCGCGCCAAAGTCGTGCGATCCTCATCGCTCCACTCTGCCGTCAACGACTTGAAAAGGGTCGCCTGACTGGCATGAATCATCCCGTCCGACAGCACCTTAAGGAAATTCGCGCGCAGGGTTTCGCCCGTCGAGGTGATATCGGCCACAGCCTCGGCGGTTTCGTTTTTCACTGTGCCCTCGGTCGCGCCCTGGCTGTCGACTAGCTGATAATCAGCAACGCCATTTTCGCGCAAAAATTCCTGCACAAGCCGGTGGTACTTCGTGGCGATCCGCATCCGAAAGCCATGCGTGCGCCGGAATGCCGCCGCGGCCGCATCCAGATCATCCAGCGTATCCACATCGACCCAAGCCTGCGGCACGGCGATAATCAGATCGGCCCCGCCAAAACCCATCAGCGCGAGTTCACGCACCCGCTGGTCCCAATTGGCAAGCTTTTCGCGCACAAGATCGGACCCTGTAACGCCCAGATGAATCCGCCCCGCCGCCAATTCGCGCGGGATTTCACCCGCTGACAACAACACCAGTTCAACACAGTCGACCCCATCGACAACGCCCGCATATTCACGCTCGGTTCCGGATTTGCGCAAGATCACACCGCGCGCGCCAAACCAGGCGAACGTCTTGTCCATCAATCGCCCCTTGGAGGGCACGCCAAGTTTTATTGTCATGATCCACCTCGCAATTGCACGACCAGTTCGGGGCGGATCACACCGCCCACCGCCGGCACGCCGCGCCCTTGCCCCAACACGCGGGTCAGCGCGTCATAGCGCCCACCCGTGGCAACGGGCGGCAGTTCAGGTCGATCATCAGCATAAAGTCCAAAAACGAACCCATCATAGTATTCCATCGAAGTGCGGCCATAGCTGCCCTCGAATGCCAAGGTTTCCACATCGACACCGCGCGCGTCCAGCGCATCAAGCCGTGCAGACAGCCGATCAACCGCAGGCCCGACATGGGGCAGATCGACCGAAATATCGCGCAGGGCGATCAGGACATTGGGCGCAGTTTCACGCAGCGATAAGATGGCATCAATAAGGGCACGCTGTTCATCCGAAATCGGCGGAGTCGCTGCATCGGTGCGCAGGGTATGAATCCGTGCGGCAACCTCGGCATGGCTACGCAAGCCGACCTCAACGCCCGCTTTGGCAAAGGGATCGCTTGCGGCAAGAAGGGCGGCGCGGCTGGCGGGCGCTTCGGTGCGGCCCCCAAAACGATCCAGCAAAGCGCGAAACCGTGCTGGCCGCCACAAATGGCGCGTGAGCGCTGCGCGGCGTGCCTGCGTTGTGGCAAGACCCTGCACCGCGGCCAAAAGCACGCCGATATCCCCCGTTACGGCACGCAATTTCAGCGGCGCGAGGGCGTTTGTAATGACTGAAAACACCTCGGCGTCGCGATCGGCTGGATCATCGGCTGCGAATACCTCAAAGCCCGCTTGTAGGTATTCAGTGGGCCGTGTTTCGTCCATTTCCTGCTTGCGAAACACCTCGCCTGCATAGGAATAGCGCGCAGGCTCGGCCATGGATTGCATGTGCATTTGCACGACAGGCACCGTGAAATCGGGCCGCAACATCTGTTCACCGCGCAATGGGTCAGCCGTCACATAAGCCCGCGCGCGGATGTCTTCGCCATACAAATCCAGCAAGGTTTCGGCAGGTTGAAGCAACGCCGTTTCCACAGGCACCGCGCCCGCATCCGCGAAATGCGCCATCAGGCGCGCGGCTTCGGCCCGTGCTGCGGATTTGGCGACAGCGCCCCTCACTTGGCTTGGCTTTCGAGGATTTCGCGGACCTTTTCGACCAAATCATCGCGCAAGATCTCGTATTGGTTCGTGCGTTCTTGCCATTCCTCAAGGGTCGCGTTTTCCGCGATCTGTGCGCCAAGGATCAGGTCCTTCAGCTGCACCACGCCACGCTCTTTTTCATCGCCACCTTCGATCACGGCAATCGGGCTGTTGCGCTTGTCGGCATATTTCATCTGGTTGCCGAAATTCTTGGGGTTGCCCAGATAGACCTCGGCGCGAATGCCCGCATTGCGCAGTTCGGCGACCATCGCCTGATAGTCGGCCATGCGGTCCTTATCCATAACCGTAACAACAACAGGACCAGCCTGCGCCGCATCAACGCGCCCTTTGGCGGTTAGCGCGGCAAGCAAGCGATCCACACCGATGCTGACACCCGTTGCAGGCACTTCTTGGCCGGTGAAGCGTTTCACCAGATCATCATAACGGCCACCACCTGCAACAGACCCAAACTGGCGCGGACGGCCCTTTTCGTCTTTGATTTCAAAGGTAAGTTCCGCCTCGTAAACGGGACCAGTGTAGTAGCCGAGACCACGCACGACCGAAGGGTCGATGACGATACGGTCGGCACCATAACCCTGAGCATAAAGTAACTTAGCAATAGTTTCTAGTTCCTGGACGCCCTGCAGACCGATCTCAGACTCTTCTACTACTGTTTGAAGATACTCCAATGTGACTCGGTTTAGACCTTTACGATCGTTTTCTGTGAAGCCCCATTCATCCAGCTCAGTGTCACGCGATTTGCGTATCATTTGGGCAGTGAGTGCACGAGTTGGATCGCTCTTCAAATTGTCAGCGACTTCCGTGGCCAGCTGTTGTCGAATTATCTCGTTAGCAGAAACGAACTGCATGATTCTCTGAATTGAAGCATCACTCAGCCCAGCACCTTTAGTCACGTCGCCACTCTCATCTTTGCGTCCTTCGCCCAGCAGTGCTCGCACACCTTCAACGCCCAACCGATCCAGCTTATCGATCGCACGCAGCACGATGCCGCGTTCGGTTTCTTTGTCGTCACCGGACAGACCCGCGACCTCAAGCACGCCGTTCAGCACCTTACGGTTATTCACCCGCACCACGTAATCGCCGCGTTCAATCCCAACCGCTTCCAACGTATCGGCCAGCATCGCGCAAATCTCGGCGTCGGCGGCCACATTGCCGGACCCTACCGTATCGGCATCGCACTGATAGAACTGGCGAAACCGCCCTGGTCCGGGCTTTTCATTGCGCCAAACCGGACCCATCGCATATCGGCGATAAGGGGTCGGTAGATCGTTGCGGTGCTGGGCAAAAACGCGCGCCAAGGGGGCGGTCAGATCATAGCGCAGAGCGAGCCAATCACTGTCTTCTTCCCATGCAAACACGCCTTCGTTGGGGCGATCCACATCAGGAAGAAATTTGCCCAAAGCCTCGACCGTCTCAACGGCGGATGTCTCTAAAGCATCAAACCCGTAGCGGTGATAGACAGCCGCGATCTTTTCCAGCATCGCGTTGCGCGCCGCGACTTCGCTCCCGAAATAGTCACGAAAGCCTTTGGGCGTGATCGCCTTGGGGCGGGGCTGTTTCTTATCCTTGGCCATACTGTCCTCGGGTTTGCAGATGTTAGCGCTGGCTTTAGCGCGCCACGCGGGCAAGGGCAACGCGGTCGTGTGCGCATGCGACCAACGACACTATGCCGCACAGCATTTTGTCAGGTTCGCTTGTGGCCAGTCGCTTTGGGTTTATTATTGTGATTGGGGAAATTGCTGGGGGGAACCGTATGAAACATGATGCCACAAACCGCAGAACGCGACTGCGCAAAATCACTTTGGCACTGTTCATCGGCCTGTTCGCAGCAAGCTGTGCAAAGCGTGTTGATTCAACGACGGATCCGCATGAAACAATTGACTATGACCTTGCGCTTGCAGGGTGCTGCGAGGGCGCCGAGCCATTGCCACGCGAAATCTCTGCGTTCTTTGAAGGCAGCGCGTCTACTGTTGTGCATACAACCCGCGCCATAAAGCTCCGTCAGGGTTATTTGCAAAACAACATCGCCGCTCAGGATCGGATCTACGAGACGCTTGAACCGCTTGATCTAATCTTTATCAGCATCAAATCCCTCTTATCCGGTCAAATCGCGGGCTACTATCTAAACCACACCGCGATCTATTTGGGCACCGAAACACAACTGCGCGCAATCGATATGTGGGATGATCCGAGCGTGCGACCCTATCATGACCAAATCCGCGCTGGACAGACAGTTATCGAAGCGAACGGGGTAGATGTCCGGCTTGTCGATCAGTCCACCCTATTCGAGATTGACGCAATTGCACTATTCCGTCCGCCGCACATGACCGCCACGCGTCAACACGAGATAGTCGCGACCCTTTTTGATACAGTGGGCACGCCCTTTGACTACCATTTTGACGTAAGCGATGCCGACAGCATTTACTGCGCCGAACTGCTTTATGTGGCGATGCCAGAATTGCAGTGGCCAGTGCGCGAAATCTATGGCCGCCCGTCCCTGCTTCCTGATGAAATGGCAGCAGAAGCGTTGCGCGGACGCAACGGGCTACATTTCCTGGGCTATATATATGGGACACCGCACGAATGGGGCGTCGGAAGCCGCGCGATGCTGGGGCAAGTTATTGCACGCCATTGGCCGACGTAACGCATGTGATGAATTGCGGCAGGCCCCTAGGCCGTGCTAGGCGCGTCTCATGACAGATACGACACACCTTGAAGAACAAATCGCCCACCTGACCCGCACCGTCGATGACCTGTCGGAAATCGTCGCGCGTCAGGAAAACCAACTGGCCGTTTTGAACCGCCGGATGCATATGGTGATGGAGCGCGAAGCCTCGCGCGAAGTGGAATCCGGCGGCACTATTCCACTGGCCGATGATCGCCCACCACACTGGTAGGGATCAATCCTCGATCTGTTCCATTGAAGTGCGATCCACAGCGATAACTTCGCCGTCATAAATCAGAATATCGGCCCAGTTCGGGCTATTTCCAAAGCGCCCGTACACAGTAACGAACAGCGCATCACGCCCCAACTGTTCAAGCCGCGAACAATCCAGGTGCCCGCGCAACCTCGGTTACGGCGTTAGGGGATTCCATTGCAGCAGCAGCGTATGCATCGGCGGCTTCGACATCGCTGAGACGTTCAACATTATGCAAAGGGTCGCCGCAGGCCGTTAAAGCGACACATGCAACCAAAAGTAGCCCATTATTTCTCATAGCGACTTTCCGTCCGATCCCTGCATGCGCGTATTTAGCCCTTTATCCAGCCCACGCCTATCAAAGGCCGCACGCACGTCTGCGCGTCGATAGCGATGACGGGCGCGTCAAAGCTCTTGGACGTCCAGCACCCCACCAAGCGAGCGCAAAGCGCCCTTGATCTGTGGGTTTACGGGAAACTCGTCCTCAAGCGTGACGTCAACTTCGCCCAATTCACTGGGGTCAAGCACGCAGAATGTGATCGGACCGCGCCCACCACGCACACCGTCACGCACAGCATTTTGCAACACATCAGCAACCGATGTGATCGCGCTGACATCATCTAGGAACACCCGCAACCCAGTTGCCCCAGCAGCTGCCACGCTCACATCAATCGGGGCGACACCGCGGCACAGCAGCTTTAGCTGGCCTTCCTCCATTGTGGCCTCAATCTGGACGGTTACAAGCGCGCCGCCCTCAAGATGGTCACGGCTCGCATCAAGCGTGTCAGAAAACATGACAGCCTCAAACGGGCCGCTTGGATCGGAAAATTGCACAAATGCATAGCGCGTGCCCTTGGCATTCTTGCGCTCTGATCGGCCCTCGACTTTGGCACCAACTTTTCTGATTACCGCGCCCTTGGCTTCGACTTCAGCAGCCAATTCCTCGAATGTGACAGCCTTGGCGCGCTTCAATACGGCACGGTAGTCATCCAGCGGGTGGCCCGACAAATAAAACCCAATGGCTTTGTATTCTTCGGACAGGCGATCATTGGGTAGCCAGTCTTCGGCGCCAGACAGGCGTGGTTCTGGCAAGTCATCGCCTGCTTCGCCAAACAGGCTGACCTGGCTCGAGTTCTTCTGATCATGGATCGCAGCCGAATAACCGACCAGCGCATCCAGACTATCAAAGACACGGCGACGGTTGGGGTCCAAAATATCAAACGCCCCTGCCCGCGCCAGCATTTCCATCGGGCGTTTACCAACGCGTTTTAATTCAACACGTCGGGCCAGATCAAACAGCGTTGCAAAATCGCGCCCGTCACGGCCTTCTACGATCAGGCGCATCGCATCGACACCGACGTTCTTTAACCCGCCAAGACCATAGACCAACTTGCCATCGATCACATCAAACGTGGCTTGGCTGCGGTTCACGCAGGGCGGCACCCACGGCAGCATCAGCCCCTTGCGAACCTCTTGAAAATAAACCGCCAGTTTGTCCGTAAGGTGAATATCGCAATTCATCACACCGGCCATAAACTCGACAGGATGGTTCGCCTTGAGCCACGCAGTTTGGTAGGAAACCACCGCATAGGCCGCCGCGTGCGATTTGTTGAAACCATAGTTGGCAAACTTATCCAGAAGGTTCCAAACCTCGGTCGCCTTGGGCTTGTCGACACCGTTCTTGGCGGACCCTTCAAGGAATTTCGGACGCTCAGCGTCCATCGCTGCCTGAATCTTCTTACCCATTGCCCGGCGCAGCAGATCAGCACCGCCAAGGCTATAACCCGCCATCTCTTGCGCGATCTGCATCACCTGTTCTTGGTAAACGATGATACCTTGGGTTTCATCCAGAATGTGATCAATCGTCGGGTGCAGCATATCGCGTTCCGACAGTCCGTTCTTGACCTCGCAGAACTTCGGAATGTTCTCTATCGGGCCGGGGCGATAAAGGGCAACAAGCGCGATGATATCCTCGATGCAGTCCGGCTTCATCCGGCGCAGCGCATCCATCATGCCGCTGGATTCCACTTGGAACACGGCAACGGTTTTGGCGCTGGCGTAAAGCTTGTACGACGCCTCGTCATCAAGCGGGATCGCGTTGATATCGTTCTCGGTTCCTGCGGCGGGTTCATAAAGCCGCGTGCCGTCAGCAGCCACATGCAGGGGGCGGCCCGATTTCAAGATCAGATCAACGGCGTTTTGAATGACGGTCAGAGTTTTCAGACCCAGAAAATCAAACTTGACCAACCCCGCCTGTTCCACCCATTTCATGTTGAACTGGGTCGCGGGCATATCCGATCGCGGGTCTTGATAAAGCGGGACCAGTTCATCCAATGGACGATCACCAATCACCACACCCGCTGCGTGGGTTGATGCATTGCGCAACAGCCCCTCAAGCTGCTGACCGTAGTCTAACAGGCGCGCGACGACTTCTTCGTTCTTGGCTTCTTCGCGCAGGCGCGGTTCATCGGCCAGCGCCTTTTCGATGCTGACAGGTTTAACGCCCTCGACGGGGATCATTTTGCTCAGCCGGTCAACCTGCCCGTACGGCATCTGTAAAACGCGGCCCACATCGCGCACAGCGGCCTTGGACAGCAACGCGCCAAATGTGATGATCTGCCCGACTTTATCGCGCCCGTATTTGCCCTGCACATAGCGGATCACCTCTTCACGGCGATCCATGCAAAAATCGATGTCAAAGTCGGGCATCGACACACGTTCAGGGTTCAAGAACCGTTCAAACAGCAGGCTGTAACGCAGCGGATCAAGGTCGGTAATGGTCAGCGCATAAGCGACCAGTGACCCCGCACCCGACCCACGGCCCGGCCCGACGGGAATGTGATTGTCCTTGGACCACTTGATAAAATCCGCAACGATCAGAAAATAGCCGGGAAAACCCATGCCCTTGATAATCTCAAGCTCGAAATCAAGACGCTTTTGGTAGTCTTCGACACTGACGGCGTGGGGGATCACAGCCAAGCGGCGTTGCAAGCCGGCGTTGGCCTGGCGGCTCAGTTCTTCGACTTCGTCATCGGCAAATTTCGGCAGGATCGGATCGCGCGTTTTGGTGCGAAAGGCACAACGGCGCGCGATTTCCACTGTGTTTTCCAACGCTTCGGGCAAGTCAGCAAATAGGGTCGCCATTTCCTGCTGGTTTTTGAAATAGTGCTGCGGCGTCAAACGGCGGCGCGGTTCTTGCTGATCCACATAGGCACCGTCGGCGATACACAATAGCGCATCATGGGCCTCGTAGATTTTCGACTTGGGGAAATAGACATCGTTCGTCGCAACCAGCGGGATTTCCATGCCATAGGCCATTTCGACGTGACCCTGCTCTGACAATCTCTCAGCTTCAGGCAGCCCGCCATCTTCGGGATGACGTTGTAATTCGACATAAAGTCGGTCACCAAAAATCTGTTTCAGGCGCGTCATCAACGCCTCAGCGGCAGGGCGCTGCCCGTTACGCAAAAGCCGCCCGATGGGGCCATCTGGCCCGCCGGTTAAACAGATCAGCCCGTCGTGACGCAGCGCCAGATCATCCAGCGTGATCTGTGGCAATTCCCCGCCCTTGTCGATGTAGGCCGCCGAGTTCAGCTTCATAAGATTCAAGTAGCCCGCTTCGTTTTTGGCCAGCAGGACCACGGGGGCGGGCGCCTCGGGACGCTTGCCAGCCTCGGTTTTGGTATAGGTCAGATCAATCTGACAACCAACGATTGGCTGCACACCTTCCCGTGCCGCAGTTTCCGAAAATTCCAGTGCACAAAACATGTTGTTCGTATCGGTAACAGCCGCGGCGGGCATACCGGCGGCACGCGCCAGTCCGGCGATTTTCTTGACTGGAACAGCCCCCTCCAGAAGGGAGTATTCCGTATGCGTACGCAGGTGAATGAATCGGGGGGCATTTGACATAGCGCCACCATAGGCAGGGACATGGGTGGGGTGAAGCACGGATTTCTTGACCTTGCTGCGGCGTGCGCGAAATGATGACTTCATCCACCAAATGCCGGTAGCAGAAAACTTCGTGAGCGACCTCGCTCTCAGCGTCACGCGCCAAATCAACGCAAGCCCTGTAACCGTCCAGCGCGGCATCACCGAGCCGGAACCACTCACCCAATGGTTCGCGCCTAAGCCTGTCGAAATTACCGAAACCGAGGTTGATCTTGCCCCCAGCGGGATCTTTAATATCGTCATGAAAGTGCCGGAACACGGCGAAATGCGCGGACCGTCCGGGTGTGTTCTTCTGGCCGAATCGGACAAGCGGTTTGTATGGGCCGCGGCGCTGGGGCCGACCTTTGTTCCCAACCCGCCGCACACCAATCCGGACGATTTTTACTTGACCGTCGAATTGCGTCATGAAGCCCGCGATGGCGGCTGTTTCCACACTACACACGCCCTGCACGGGACCGCGCAAACCGTTGCAGCACATAAAAAAATGGGGTTCCGCGATGGCTGGGGCACGACTACCGGACAACTGGCCCAGCCATCGCGGAAAATTTGGGGCAAGAATAAAAAAGCTTGCCAGATTGCGTTTCAGTCGTTCTGATTAGCCGACAACAGGGGGCGCGTAGTCTACGCCGCATCGATGACGCAATAGTCCCAATAAAAACAAATTCGGTACCGCGGCTGGAAATCACATGAAGACCACGTTTCTTCTCAACGGAGAGACTGTGCGCGTTGACACCGATCCAACGCGGACTTTGTTAGACTGGCTACGCGACGAGCGCGGCCTTACCGGAACCAAAGAAGGCTGTAACGAAGGCGATTGCGGCGCTTGCACCGTGATGGTCACGGATGGCGATGGAGCAAAGGCGCTGAACGCCTGCATCCTGTTTATGCCCCAGCTTCACGGCAAGGCTGTGCGCACCGTCGAAGGGGTATCAGGCCCCGATGGCACGCTGCATCCTGTTCAAACCGCGATGGTTGAAAACCATGGCAGCCAATGCGGGTTCTGCACCCCCGGTTTTGTCGTGTCGATGGCCGTGGGCCACGCGAACGGGCAAACTGATCACGACAACATGCTGGCAGGCAACCTGTGCCGTTGCACAGGATATGCGCCGATTATCCGCGCCGCCAAGGCCGCCGAAAATGCAGCCGTTCCGGTTTGGGTAAAGGACAAAGCGCCCACCGTTGAAGCAGCACCTTTCGCGCCCGAAACATCCGATGACCTTGCCGCATGGTATTTGGCACACCCCGATGGAACGCTTGTTGCAGGCGCGACCGACGTTGGACTTTGGGTGACGAAACAATTCCGCGAGTTGGGCGATGTCGCGTTTCTTAATCGCTGCACCGACCTGCGCGGGATCACGCAAAGCGGCGACACAATCCGCATTGGCGCCATGACGACGATGACCGATGTTTTGGCCGCGATGCGGGATGCCCATCCGAGTTATGCCGAAATGATCCGCCGCTATGGCAGCCAGCAGGTCCGCAATGCGGCGACCATCGGCGGCAATATCGCCAACGGCTCGCCGATTGGTGACAACCCGCCTGCGCTGATCGCATTGGGCGCGACCCTACACCTACGCTGCGGCGATCAACGGCGCGAGATGGCAATTGAAGACTTCTTTATCGACTACGGTAAACAGGACCGGCAGCGCGGCGAATTCGTCGAGGCCGTGACCCTGCCCGCAAGTGCCCCTACCCTGCGCTGCTACAAAATCTCGAAACGCTTCGATCAGGATATTTCCGCGATCTGCGGCTGCTTCAATTTGACAGTGACAAAAGGCATCGTGACGGACGCCTGCATCGCCTTTGGTGGCATGGCTGGCACCCCGAAACGGGCCGCTGCGGTCGAGGCTGCCTTGGTCGGAAATGCATGGACGATCGAAAACGCGCAAGCGGCCATGGCAAAGATGGGTGAAGACTTCACACCGCTTAGCGATATGCGCGCGAGTGCTGACTATCGTCTGACCACGGCAGCGAACCTATTGCAGCGTTATTTCCACGACCTTAGCGGACAAGACACAAGCGTATTAGAGGTGTCGGCATGAGCGTTGCAAAATCCCTCCCGCATGACACTGCGCATCTGCATGTGACCGGACAAGCGCGTTACGTGGATGATATCCCAACGCCCAGCGGCACCCTGCATCTGGCATTTGGCACGTCGGAAGTGGCCTGTGGCACAATCACGGCAATGGACCTTGCGGCTGTGCGCGCCGCCGATGGTGTCGTTGCAGTGCTGACGGCAGATGATCTGCCCTTTGACAACGATGTGTCGCCCAGCGCCCATGACGAACCGCTGCTAAGCGACGGAACCGTGCATTACATTGGCCAACCGCTGTTTCTGGTGATCGCAACATCACATCTGGCCGCACGCCATGCTGCAAAACGTGCCAATGTGACGATTGACGCAGTCACCCCGATCCTGACAATCGAGGCAGCACTTGCGGCCAATACACGGTTTGAAGACGGGCCACGTGTCTATCGAAAAGGCGATATCGACGCCGCATTGGCATCTGCCCCCAACCGCCTGCAAGGGCGCTTTGAAATGGGCGGACAAGAGCATTTCTATCTTGAGGGACAGGCCGCATTGGCCCTGCCACAAGAAGGCGGTGATATGTTGGTGCATTCGAGCACCCAGCATCCGACCGAAATTCAGCACAAAGTGGCTGAGGCAATCGGCGTGCCAATGCACGGCGTGCGGGTTGAAATCCGCCGGATGGGCGGCGGCTTTGGCGGTAAAGAAAGCCAGGGAAATGCGCTGGCCGTGGGCTGCGCTGTGGCCGCGCGCCTGACGGGCAAGCCCTGCAAAATGCGCTATGACCGCGACGACGATATGATGATCACCGGAAAACGCCACGATTTTCGCATCGACTATGACGTGGGCTATGACGACGGCGGGCGACTGACGGGTGTGGACTTTACCCACTACACGCGCTGTGGCTGGGCAATGGACCTGTCTTTGCCCGTGGCCGACCGTGCAATGTTGCACGCAGATAACGCTTATCTTTTGCCCGCCGCGCGGATCACTTCGCACCGGCTGAAAACCAACACCCAAAGCGCCACCGCCTATCGCGGATTTGGCGGCCCACAAGGGATGCTGGGGATCGAACGCGTGATGGATCACGTAGCGCAGGTGCTGGGCAAAGACCCCGTCGCGGTGCGTCGTATCAATTATTACGATCCAATGGTTGTGAGTGCGGATGCCTCGGGCGCAAGTCATTCCAGAAAAGAAAATGCTGGCACCGGAAAACCCTTTGGCGCAAGCTTTTCGCCAAAGGCAGGCAAGCACGAAAACACCACGCCTTACCACATGGAAGTGACCGACTTCATCCTGCACGAGATGACGGACACCTTGCTGGAAAGTGCTGACTACGACGCGCGGCGCAAGGCTGTCACTGACTGGAATGGCGCCAATACTGTGTTGAAAAAGGGGTTGGCTTTTAGCCCCGTTAAGTTTGGTATTTCCTTTACTCTGACCCACCTTAATCAGGCCGGTGCATTGGTGCATGTCTATCAAGACGGATCGATCCACCTGAACCACGGTGGCACCGAGATGGGACAGGGATTGTTCCAGAAAGTCGCGCAAGTTGCTGCAAGCCGGTTTGGCGTTGATATGAGCGCAATTAAGATCACGGCGACTGATACCGCCAAGGTGCCCAATACCTCGGCCACGGCTGCCAGTTCGGGGACGGATTTGAACGGAATGGCCGTGCAAGCCGCTTGCGACACGATCTGCGATCGGATTGCGGGCTTCTTGGCAGAAGCGCATGGCGTTGCGGTCGACGACGTTGTGTTTGCCGACGGGCAGGTGCAGGCAGGCGAGGTTTCCATGACCTTTGCCGAGGCTGCGCAACTGGCTTATGTGAACCGCGTCAGCCTAAGTGCGACCGGGTTCTACAAGACGCCCGATTTGGCTTGGGACCGGATCGCCGGCAAGGGTCGCCCGTTCTTTTACTTTGCTTATGGTGCCTCTCTTAGCGAGGTCGTGATTGATACCCTGACGGGCGAAAATCGCATTCTACGTACGGATATCTTGCATGACGCAGGTACATCCCTGAACCCCGCTCTGGACATCGGCCAGATTGAGGGCGGTTATGTCCAAGGTGCCGGCTGGCTCACAACGGAAGAGCTGGTTTGGGACGACAGTGGCCGCCTGCGCACCCATGCGCCTTCGACCTACAAAATCCCCGCCTGTTCTGATCGCCCTGATGTGTTCAATGTCGCCCTTTGGGACGGCGCGAACCCAGCCAAGACGATCTATCGATCCAAAGCTGTGGGCGAGCCGCCGTTTATGTTGGGGATTTCGGCATTCCTTGCGCTATCGGATGCGGTTGCAGCCTGTGGCCCTGCTTATGGTGACCTACACGCCCCTGCGACTGCACAAGAAGTTCTTGCTGCAATCGGGCGCACCCGAGGATGAGCGATTTCATCCAGATTACGATCACCAGCACCGCGGGGTCCGCCCCACGCGACGCGGGTGCCACGATGACTGTCTGGGAAGACGGGCAAACGGGCACGATCGGTGGTGGCGCATTGGAATGGGAAGCCACACATACAGCGCGGCGCATGTTGAAATCAGAGCAATATACCCTGTCGCGCACGATGCTGCTGGGGCCGGGATTGGGGCAGTGCTGCGGTGGGTCTGTCACACTTGATTGGGCGTTGAACGCAGCCGAAGTCACGCCAGTCGCTGCACCACTGTGGGTGTGGGGTGCGGGCCACGTTGGCCGCGCAATCGTGGCGGTCATGGCCCCGTTGCCCGACTATGAAATCACATGGGTCGACACGACGCAGGCCCGCTTTCCAGAGGTGATCCCCGAGGGTGTCACATCAGTGCCCGCCAGCGAAATGGCGCGTCTTGCGCAGCATGCGCCAGACGCGGCCAACCACTTGATTTTGACCTATAGCCACGAGATCGATCTTGCGTTGTGTGACGCGTTGCTGCGCCGTGGTTTTGCAAGTGCCGGGCTAATCGGGTCGGCGACAAAATGGGCGCGGTTTCGTGGACGTTTGAGCAAGCTGGGCCATACACACGAACAGATTTCGCGCATTGCCTGCCCGATCGGGCAGCCCGAATTGGGCAAACATCCACATGCAATCGCGGTGGGTGTCGCGGCTGCGCTTTTGGGACAAGCGGATGTAGCAATCCGACAGGGGGAAACGGCGGGATGAGCAATCTATTATTGCAACTTAAGGGGCTGACAAAGGGCTATCCGGGCGTTGTCGCCAATAAGGATGTCACATTTGATATTCGCAAGGGCGAGGTCCACGCCCTGCTGGGTGAAAACGGTGCGGGCAAATCAACGTTGGTGAAAACGATCTACGGACTTGTTCATCCTGACTCCGGGTCGATGACCCTTGAAGACGCCCCTTACCGCCCTGCGGACCCGCGCGCTGCGCGCAATTCCGGCGTGGCGATGGTGTTCCAGCATTTCTCGCTGTTTGACGCGTTGAATGTGGCCGAAAATATCGCCTTGGGGATGGAAAATCCGCCCTCGCAGCGCGATCTGGCCGCCAAAATTACCGAGGTGTCCGAGCTCTATGGCCTGCCCCTTGATCCTTCCCGTATCGTCGGCGACCTAAGCGCAGGCGAACGCCAGCGGGTCGAGATAATTCGCTGCCTTTTGCAAGACCCCAAGCTGTTGATCATGGACGAACCCACCAGCGTCCTGACCCCGCAAGAAGTCGATATTCTGTTTGAAACACTTAATAAGCTGCGCAACGAAGGCACCGCGATCCTTTATATTTCCCACAAGCTCAAGGAAATTCGCACGCTTTGCGATCACGCGACGATTCTGCGGCTGGGTGAAGTCGTCGGCACCTGTGTGCCTGCCGAAACTCTTGCCCGTGATATGGCAGAACTGATGGTCGGCGGCACCCTACATGTGCCCGAGCGCGCACCAACCGAGGCGGGGGATGTTATTTTGTCCCTCAAGGGACTAAGCGCACCCGCGCCGACCGAATTTGGCACCCCGTTGCGCAATATCAACGTTGAGGTGCGGCGCGGCGAGATTTTAGGCATCGGCGGCGTTGCAGGGAACGGGCAAGACGAATTGCTGCTGGCCCTATCGGGCGAAATGCCGACGCCTGCTGGAATGGTCAGTTTCCAAGACAAAGACATTAGCCAAATGCGCCCCAACGGACGGCGCGCGCTTGGCTTGCTGTCGGCCCCTGAAGAACGCATGGGACATGCGGCAGCGCCTGACATGACCTTAATTGAGAACGGTTTCTTGACGGCGGAAACCCGAATGGGGCTTTCGAAGAATGGCTTCTTGCAGTGGGGCAAAGCACGCGCCTACGCCGAGAAAGTCATTCAGACATTTGACGTACGCACGCCCAGCCCCGACAACGCCGCGCGATCACTGTCAGGCGGCAACTTGCAAAAATTCGTGATCGGTCGCGAGATTTTGCAAGATCCCGAGGTGCTGATCGTCAACCAGCCCACATGGGGCGTCGATGCAGCCGCAGCGGCGTCAATCCGGCAGGCATTGCTTGATTTGGCGGCAAATGGCTCAGCAGTCATCTGCATCTCGCAGGATCTGGACGAATTGATGGAAATCTCGGACCGCTTTGCAGCGCTGAATGGTGGTGCCCTGTCCGAACCACGCCCCGCACAGGGTCTTACGGTCGATGAAATCGGCCTGATGCTTGGCGGCGCACATGACATGGAGGTAGCCCATGTTGAGGCTTGAAAAACGGCCCCAGCCTTCAAAGGCATGGACATACGCAGCACCGCTTTTGGCTGTTGTCATCACAATTCTATTGGGTGGCGTGTTGTTCTGGCTTTTGGGTAAAGACCCGATCGCTGCCACGCGTATGATCTTCTGGGATCCGCTCTTTGGTGACTTCGCAGCCTTCTATCTTCCCGAACTTCTGATCAAGGCCGCACCACTTATCTTGATTGCGATCGGTCTTTCGTTCGGCTTTCAGGCGGGTATCTGGAATATCGGTGCCGAAGGGCAATACATCATTGGCGCAATCTGCGCGGCAGGTGTCGCGCTGGCGTTTTATCCGCTCGAGGCGCGCTGGATGATCTTTCCGTTGATGATCGTTGCAGGCATCGCGGGCGGGGCGGCATGGGCGATGATCCCTGCGCTTCTCAGGGTGTATTTCAAGACAAACGAGATCCTTGTGTCACTGATGCTGGTCTATGTGGCCGAAGTGTTGATCAACGCCTTTTCAGTCGGTTTGATGCGCAACCCCGATGGCATGGGATTCCCCGGAAGCCGCAGCCTCAAGGAATACCCTGCTGCCGCCAACGGTGATCTGTTTCCCAACCTTGGGTCATTCGGATCGGGCATTCACTGGGGCGTCATTACGGCATTGTTTGCCGTCGTCGTCGCCTATGTTTTCCTCACGCGGCACCGGTTTGGGTTTAACGTGCGTCTTGCAGGCCAAAGCCCGCGCGCCGCAGCATTTTCTGGTGTGAATCCGAACAGATTGATCATCCTGTGCATGGTGCTGTCGGGTGGCATGGCTGGCCTGGCGGGCATGTTCGAAGTCGCAGGCCCATCAGGGCAAATTCTTGGCTCGTTTCCCGCCTATTATGGCTTCACGGCGATTATCGTTGCCTTCCTTGGTCGGTTGCATCCCATCGGGATTATGCTGGCGGGGCTGCTTATGGCGCTGACCTATATTGGTGGCGATGCTGCATTGCAGCCACTGCAGCTGCCCTCCGCCTCGATCCAGGTCTTTCAGGGAATGCTGTTATTTTCGCTGTTGGCCGTCGATGTGCTTACTAACTACCGCATACGTTTCAGCAAAGGGGCCATCGCATGAAGATGAACCACGCAAAGATGCCGTTGATCATGGGCGCCGCGCTGATATCTGCGGGAACTGCCACCTGCTGCATGGAGGTGCGTCATGGGTGATATCAACATCATTTTCCTCTTGGCCGCGGTTATCGTCGCCTCAACCCCGATCCTGCTCGCCGCGATTGGCGAACTTGTAGTAGAGCGCGCAGGCGTCCTTAACCTTGGCGTTGAAGGTATGATGATCACGGGCGCTGTCTGTGGTTATATCGCTGGCCACGAGACATCATCGGCGGTTGCCGGATTTGCGGGAGCTGCCGTAGGCGGCGCATGTGTCGCCGCGATTTTCGGCGTGTTGACCTTGTTTCTACTGACCAATCAGGTCGCGACGGGTTTGGCACTTACCCTGTTTGGGGTCGGGCTGGCGGCGATGGTTGGTCAAGGCTATTCGACGGATACTCAAGTGCTTGTGCCAAAATTAGCTATCCCGCTGTTGTCCGATATCCCCGCGATCGGCCATATCTTCTTTAAGCATGATCTGCTGGTCTATATCTCTATCGCGCTGGTCGCTGCCGTTGGATATTTCTTACGGCATACACGTGGCGGCCTGGTCCTTCGGGCGGTCGGCGAAAACCACGAAGCAGCCCATGCCTTGGGCTATAACGTCCGCCTGATCCGCTTTGGCGCGATCCTGTTTGGCGGGGCCTGTGCGGGTATCGGCGGGGCTTATATCAGCCTTGTGCGGGTGCCGCAGTGGACTGACGGAATCACCGCTGGCGCGGGCTGGATTGCACTCGCGATTGTTGTCTTTGCGAGCTGGAAACCGGGCAGATTAGTGGCAGGTGCCTATCTTTTTGGCGGAGTCACAGCATTGCAGTTAAACTTGCAGGCAACAGGGCTTGCTATCCCTGTGGAATACCTTTCCATGTCTCCATATATTGCCACAATCGTAGTCCTTGTCGTCCTATCGGGCAGCCGTGGCCCGGGATCATTGGGTAAAACTTTCCACGCTTCGCGCTAACGCACGGGGCATATTTACGCCGGGTCTGCTGCCGGTCAACACTAGGGAGAATACAATATGAAACGTAGAACACTACTTGCATCGGGTGCCGCTGCTGCACTTTCAACAGCCTTCGGCGCACCGCTGCGCGCACAGGAAAAAACCAAAGTCGGCTTTATCTATGTCGGCCCGATCAACGATGGCGGCTGGACGCAGTATCACCACCATTCGGCTGGCGAAATGGTCACGCACTTTGGTGATTCCGTTGAGCTGGTTTATCAGGAATCCGTGCCCGAAGGCCCTGACGCCGAACGCGCGATGACCCAAATGGCTCTTGGCGGCGCTGATATCATCTTTACCACGTCGTTCGGCTTTATGGACCCGACCATTAACGTTGCAGCCAAATTCCCTAACGTGAAATTCGAGCACGCCACCGGCTACAAATCTGCTGAAAACGTGTCGACCTATTCCGCGCGCTTCTACGAAGGACGCGCCATTCAGGGCCACCTGACCGGCAAGATGACCAAGACCAACAAAGTGGGCTACATCGCATCCGTGCCGATCCCCGAAGTTGTGCGCGGCATCAACTCGGCCTACCTGCACGCCTCCAAGGTAAACCCTGATGTGGAATTCAAGATCATCTGGATCTTTGAGTGGCTGAACCCCGCCAAAGAAGCAGACGCAGCCAAGGCGCTGATCGAACAGGGTTGTGACGTGATCCTTCAGCACACCGATTCAACTGCGCCCCATGCAGCAGCAAGAGAGGCCGGCAACGTTTACACATTCGGTCAAGCTGCCGACATGGCAGAATACGGCCCGATGCCGCGGATCAGCTCGATCATCGACAACTGGGCGCCCTACTATATTGAACGTGTGCAGGCCGTCATGGATGGCACATGGACAACCTCGAACCGTTGGGACGGTATCGGTACTGGCATGGTTGGCATCGGCGAGATTTCCGATGCGGTTCCTGCTGACATCAAAGCCGAAGCCGAAGCCATGCGCGATGCGATCGCTGACGGCAGCTATCACCCGTTCACAGGCCCGATCAACAAGCAGGACGGTTCCGTCTGGCTGGCTGAAGGCGAAGTGGCCGACGATGGCGCACTGGCTGGTCTGAACTTTTACGTCGAAGGTGTGGACGGCGACATCCCGTCCTAAGCCGACCTTTAGAAACTGATGAATGGCCCGCCCGAAACGGCGGGCCATTCATCATTTAGATGCAGACTTTCCTTGAAAGTCTGCCGTCAGCTTGATTTACGTTCACGCACAAGACTTTGACGGGACATCGCCATGCAGGACTTTATGATTATCGGCGGCGGCATCGCTGGCATCTCCGCAGGCGCACGGCTTTCGCATCTGGGCCGCGTGACAGTCCTGGAGCGTGAAGCCGCGCTAGCATATCACGCCTCGGGTCGCTCGGCGGCGCTGTTCGAAGAAAGCTATGGCAAGCCATCGGTCATCGCCCTGAACCGCGCGTCAAATGACTATCACGCGACAGCCAACGGCGGTGTTCTATCTCCGCGCGGGCTGATGCTTGTGGGAACCGCTGCAACCGGCACTGCCTATCGCAAAGATATCACCGATATGAGCCTGGACGAAATCACCCCACAAGAGGCACAAGCTCTGATGCCGATCATCAACACGGACGTTGTAGATCGGGTCGCGATTGATACATCTGCTTGGGATATCGATACTGACCTGCTGATCCAGAATTTTGCCCGCGAAATCCGCAGCAATGGCGGGCAAGTTATTACAAATGCGCCCGTCGATGCAATCACGCGGACTGCAAAAGGTTGGCAGGTGACGTCTGGAGAACAGGTCTACGAATCCACCTCGCTGGTGAACGCCACTGGCGCGTGGGTCGACCAAATTGCGCAACTGGCTGGAATCACCCCGCTTGGATTTACGCCACTACGCCGTTCCATGGCGCGGATTCCCGCACCCGGCGACCACGACACCTCCAAATGGCCGATGGTGTTTGGCGCGGGCGAGGATTGGTACTGCAAGCCGGACGCAGGTGCATTGATCGTGTCCCCTGCCGAAGAAGACCTCTGCGAGCCTCATGATGCATGGGCCAATGACATGGTGCTCGCCGAAGGGCTGGCCCGCTACGAGGAACACGTCACTGAACCCGTCACGCGCTTGTTGTCGAACTGGGCAGGGTTGCGGACCTTCGCGCCGGATCGCCAGCTCGTGCTTGGGCGCGACAAGATTGACAGCAATTTCATCTGGTGCGCTGGTCAAGGCGGATACGGCTTTCAAACCGCACCAGCAGCAAGTCAGCTATTGGCGGATCTTGTCGCGGGGAAGTCGCCCGACGTCGCGGCCGATATTGTTTCAGCCGTCAGCCCATCGCGGTTCAGCGCTTAGGCGACAGCCACCAGAAGCACCTTACTTCCGAAATTCTTTGGCTACGTCGCTTCGCTGCGACGGAAACTCCTAACTGGGCCGTTATACGATCTAAAACATAAGGAGTATCACATGTTTTGCGCCCTCACCCTGCCCTCGCCCTAGCAACCCCTGCCGCCATGGCCCAAGGCACCCCCGGCACACACTTCATTGAGAACGGGGATCTTGATGCAGACGGCGATGGCCTTGCCACGTGCGCTGAATTCACCGCTGGCGGGGAGGGCTGGTCAGAGATGATGGACCAAAACAGTGATGGCGTGATCACAAATGATGATTTCGGTTGTCGCAAAAATTAAGCAGCGAAGGGCGGACCATTTGGCCCGCCCGTTTACCTAGGCATCTTTGCGGATTGTCGCGTTGGCTGGATCATAGGGGCTGTCCTCGACGATTTCGCAGTCCCACAGTTTGTCTTGCATCTTTACCTGCAACTTAGTGCCCACTTCGGCATGCTCTGGTTTCACATAACCCATGCCGATGGACTTCTCGAAGGCCACCGAATATCCGCCCGACGTCAGGCGGCCTGTGCGCGTGCCGTCAGCCGCGTAAAGCGCCTCGCGACCCCAAGGGTCGGCATCGGCTGGACCATTTATAAGCAGTGTCACGCATTTGGCACGGATACCGTGCTCTTCCATCGCCGCCTTGCCGTGGAAGTCCTTGGTCAGGTCCACAAAGCGCGGCAAATCAGCCTCAAGTGGGGTCGCATCGCGGCCCAGTTCCGTGCCGAACGCGCGGTAGGATTTTTCCATCCGCAGCCAGTTCTGCGCCCGCGCCCCCACCAGTTTCATGCCATGCGGTTCGCCAGCTTTTTCCAGCAAATCGAACAAGTAGTTTTGCATTTCGATGGGATGGTGCAATTCCCAACCCAGCTCGCCGGTATAGGCCACGCGGATCGCATTGACGGGGCACATGCCCAGTTCGATCTTCTTGGCCGATAGCCATGGAAAGCGCTTGTTGGACAGCGCCGTTTCCGGCTCAGCGTCCTTGATCACCGCGTTCAGAACATCGCGCGATTTCGGCCCTGCGATGGCGAACACGCCCCACTGTGTTGTGACGTTTTGGCATTCAATCCGGCCAAATTCAGCCTCTTTATCTTCTATCGCCTTGCGCAAGTAATCAGCGTCATAGTCCGTCCAACCCCCTGCAGACACAAGGTAATATTCTTCGTCGGACAGACGCACGATGGTGTATTCGGTGCGGGTTGTGCCGTGCGCCGTCAGCGCATAGGTCAGATTTATCCGGCCAACGCGTGGCAATTTGTTAGTGGTGAACCAGTCAAGAAACGCAGTCGCGCCGGGCCCCTTTACGATGTGTTTCGTAAACGCAGTCGCATCGACCAAGCCAACGCCCTCGCGGATCGCTTTTGCTTCGTCAACGGCATATTGCCACCATCCGCCACGGCGGAACGAGCGCGCATCGTGGTCGTTGAACCCCATCGGCGCATAGTAATTCGGGCGCTCCCAGCCATTGACCCAGCCAAATTGCGCACCGCGCGCAGCCTGACGGTCATAGGCGGGCGATGTACGCAGGGGGCGACAGGCGGGGCGTTCTTCGTCGGGGTGGTGCAGGACGTAAACGTGGTCGTAGCATTCTTCGTTTTTGCGCGCCGCGAATTCGGTCGTCATCCAGTCGCCGTAGCGTTTTGGATCAAGGCTTGCCATGTCGATCTCGGCCTCGCCATTGACCATCAACTGAGCAAGGTAATATCCCGTGCCACCCGCAGCCGTTATCCCGAACGAGAACCCTTCGGCCAACCACATGTTGCGCAAGCCGGGTGCCGGACCAACCAGCGGGTTCCCGTCAGGTGTGTAACAAATTGGGCCGTTAAAATCATCCTTGAGGCCGGAGTCTTCGCAGGACGGCACGCGGTGGATCATCGCCATATACTGCTCTTCGATCCGTTCCAGATCGAGTGGGAATAGGTCGGCGCGGAAACTATCAGGCACCCCATGTTCAAATACCGCCGGCGCGTTCTTTTCGTAGACTCCGAGAATCCAGCCGCCACGTTCTTCGCGTACATAAGACTGCGCATCAGCGTCACGCACGACGGGATGCTCAGCGTTGCCCGCAGCGCGGTATTCAACCAGCGCGGGGTCTTGGTCCATGACGATAAACTGGTGCTCGACCGGAATGGCCGGAATTTTGATCCCTAGCTTTTTCGCAGTGGTCTGCGCGTGATTGCCCGACGCAGTAACCACGTGCTCTGCCGTAATAACGATCTGCTCGTCCGACGGTACAAGGTTGCCACCCTTTTCCACCATCTTGGTGCAGGTCACTTCCCAATGCGTGCCGTTCCAATGAAACGCATCCGCCTGCCATTTGCGTTCAATCACTGCCCCATGCTGGCGCGCACCCTTGGCCATGGCCTGCGTCATGTCGGCAGGGTTAATATAACCATCCGTGTGGTGATAAAGCGCGCCTTTCAAATCGTCGGTGCGGATTAGCGGCCAGCGTTCCTTAATCTCGTCCGGCGTCAGCCATTGATACGGCACATCGCAGGTTTCTGCCGTGGACGCATAAAGCATGAATTCATCCATGCGTTCCTGCGTTTGCGCCATGCGCAGATTACCCACTACCGCAAAGCCCGCGTTCAGGCCGGTTTCAGCCTCAAGCGCCTTGTAGAAATCGACGGAATACTTGTGAATATGGGTCGTCGCGAATGACATGTTGAACAACGGCAACAGTCCAGCGGCGTGCCACGTGGACCCCGAAGTCAGCTCGTCGCGTTCAAGCAACATCACATCGTCCCAGCCCGCTTTGGCAAGATGATAGGCAATCGAGGTGCCAACGGCACCACCACCGACAACAAGGGCTTTGACATTCGTTTTCATGGGGCGACTCTTTCGCTAGCGCATTCAGTTGTGCGCAATTTGGCCGATTTACGCGCGCCGGGCGAGAGTGTCCCGACCACCTTTGGTGCGAATGCGACAGCAGACAGTTGTGAAGCGCCAAGCGGGACAGTATCACTTACGCAAGAATGTTGCTTTAGGGTCCCGTATGCAGGTTTGCAGAACCATTTCCAACATCCGCGCAGCTGTCGCGGCTTTTCGCGCGGCGGGCGAAACCGTGGGGCTGGTAACGACAATGGGCGCGCTGCATTCAGGGCATATGGCGCTGGTCGCTGCGGCCAAGGCAGCACAGACCCGCGTTGTCGCCACGATCTTTGTAAACCCGACCCAGTTTGGCAACGCGGAAGACCTTGCAAACTACCCGCGCACCGAAGACGCAGATCTGGAGATGCTGCGTGATGCAGGCGTAGATGCTGTGCTGATCCCCGACGCAGCCGAAATCTATCCCAGGGACAATGAAACCATCGTCGAGACCACACGGCTCGCCAATGTGCTGCACGGCCTCGTGCGCCCGGGTCATTATCGCGGTGTAACAACCGTGGTCAGCAAGCTGTTCAATATCACACAACCCGACGCCGCCTATTTTGGTGAAAAAGACTACCAGCAACTGCAGGTCATCAAACGCATGGCGCGGGACTTGCAAATGCCGGTCGCGGTGCATGGCGTCCCGACTGTCCGCGAGAGCGACGGCCTCGCCATGTCATCACGCAACGCGCGCCTGACTGAAAACGATCGCAGGGCCGCCGTTGTCCTGTCGCGCGCTTTGGATAAAGCCGAAAACGAAGCAGGCCGCCGTGTCCCTATCGACCGGATTGATCAGGCGCTACGCACAACCATCAACGCCGAACCGCGCGCCCGTCTGCGCGCCGTAGATATTGTTGACCCTGCAACCTTTGCCCCCGCTGTTGGGCTGATGAAAGGACCCATTGCAATTATGCTATCCGTTGAATTCGGCCCGAACGACAACCCAGTTATGCTGATTGACCAAAGAGAGATCACCCCATGAGCACCCAAGTGGAAACCATCCGTCGCAATACAGTGCCCCAGATCGCCAGCCGTAAGAACGGCGACCCCATTGTGTCACTGACATCGTATCACGCACACACGGCTGCAATTGTAGACAAATACGCGGATTTCATTCTGGTTGGTGACAGCCTTGGGATGGTCATGCACGGGATGGAAAGCACCGTGGGCGTGACGCTTGATCTGATGATTATGCACGGCAAGGCGGTCGTGCGCGGCACCAAAAAAGCGCTGATCGTGGTTGATATGCCGTTCGGTACCTATGAGGAATCACCCAAGATCGCCTTTAGAAATGCGGCCAAGATCATGAAAGAAACCGGCTGTGGTGCGGTGAAGATTGAAGGCGGGGCGCGCATGGCTGAAACGATCCATTTCCTTGTGCAACGCGGGATTCCCGTCATGGCGCACACTGGCCTGACGCCACAATCATCTCACGTCATGGGCGGTTTCAAGACCCAAGGGCGCGATGAGGATACATGGGCGGCGCACGAAGAAGACGCGCGCGCCGTGGCCGAGGCCGGTGCCTTTGCCGTGGTATTGGAAGGCATGGTTGAACCGCTGGCCGCGAAAATCACCAAACAGATCGACATTCCGACGATCGGAATTGGTGCATCGGCAGAATGCGACGGCCAGATTCTGGTGCTGGAAGACATGCTTGGCATGAACCCGTGGACCCCGAAGTTCGTCAAGGTTTACGGCTCACTTGGCCCGATGATCGAGGACTCCGTGAAACGTTACGCCGAAGACGTCAAAAGCCGGTCTTTCCCAAGCGAGGATGAGGTTTATCGCTAAGCGAAGCCCCTTAAATATTGGGGCAACCCCAAGTTGACGCGCGCGGCATTTTTGCCGCAGGCGAGACATTCTCGCGCAGGCCCAGCCCGCAAACGGACAGATTCGTGCTATATAACGGGTAGTTAAACAAACGAGGGCGGCGCCAAAAGTAGCTCCGCTGCGGATAGTAGTATGACCCGCTTTCACCCAAAGTGGCGCAAAGCTGTGTCTAAGCTGACCTCACATGACTCCCGGCACGACCAGATCTGGCGGGCGATGCCCGTCGTTAAACGTCTTGATGTTGATAATGACCTTCTCGCCCATCTCGGTGCGGCCCTCGATGGTGGCTGATCCCATATGGGGCAACAGGACTACGTTTGGCAGTTCGCGAAGGCGCGGGTTGATTTCAGAGCCATGCTCGAACACATCAAGGCCCGCCCCGCCCAGTTCGCCCGCCCGCAACATCCGCGTCAGGGCGTTTTCGTCAATCACCTCGCCGCGCGAGGTATTCACGATCACCGCATTCGGTTTCATCAACTTTAACCGCCGTGCATTCATCAAGTGGAACGTGCTGGGCGTATGCGGGCAATTAATCGAAATCACGTCCATCCGTGCGACCATCTGGTCAAGGCTCTCCCAATAGGTCGCCTCAAGCTCGTCTTCGACTTCAGGGCGTAGGCGTTTACGGTTGTGGTAATGCACCTGCATCCCGAAAGCGGCGGCGCGGCGTGCAACGGCCTGACCAATGCGCCCCATGCCCAAGATTCCCAATCGACGGCCACCGATCCGGCCACCCAGCATCGCGGTCGGCGCCCAACCGCCCCAGTTACCCGCCTGCATCAGCGCCAACCCTTCAGGAATACGCCGCGTAACAGCCAAAATCAGCGCCAGCGTCATATCGGCGGTATCTTCGGTGACAACTCCGGGCGTGTTGGACACCAGAATGCCGCGCTGACGGGCGGTGTGGACGTCGATATGATCAACCCCAGCCCCGTAATTTGCGATCAGCTTCAGGCGATCTCCCGCTTGCGCCAAAAGCCGCGCATCAAGCGTATCAGTTACCGCAGGGACCAGCACATCGGCGCGCTGCATGGCCGCTGCAAGCTCGTCGCGGCTCATCTGCGCATCGTCTTCGCGCAGTTCGACGTTGAATAACTCTTTCAGGCGGGTCTCAACGACCTCTGGCAACCGTCGCGTGACAACAACACTTAGGCGTTTGCTTGGCATGATCCGCTTCCTCTCGCTTTCAAATTGGCGCGTCTTCTGGCAGGTTGACAGTCAGGCGCACGAGGCACAAGAACCCCGATGCCGCAGAGCAGAGATTTAAGGTTACAGGTGATCCGATGATCGGTTTGGCACGCAGTTTATTGTTGCTCGTCTTCGTGACGATATCCGCAATGGCATCGGCCCAAGACACGGTGGAAAACCGTGGTCCCGAAACGAATTTGCCGATCCCCCGATTCGTCTCGATGAAGGCGAACGAAGGAAACGTGCGCCGTGGCCCGTCCCTCACCCACCGAATCGACTGGGTTTTCAATCGCCGCGACATGCCACTGCAGATCGTCGATGAATACGGCCACTGGCGACGTGTGATTGACCGCGATGGGGTCGGCGGCTGGGTACACTATTCGCTGCTGTCGGGCACGCGCACAGTAATTATCGACCAAGACATGTTGGCGCTTCATACGCGGGCTGACACGACCTCACCGCAATCAGCGATGCTTGAGGTCGGTGTGATCGCGCGCCTTGGCGAATGTAATGATGACTGGTGCTGGCTAAGCGCCGGAGGCTATCGCGGTTGGGCACCCAAAACCGGGCTCTGGGGTGTTGGCGCGGATGAATTGCGCGACTAGCGGCCTTTTCCTTGCCCGCGCGGCGCGCTAGGCAAGGATATGGCGCGCACCACTGATACAAAATTGAATCTTTCGGCTGGGATGATGTCCGTTCTGGTCGCACTTATTCTTGTGCTGGCGAAGCTCTGGGCACTGGGTCAGACCGGATCGCTTGCTGTCGCCGCTACATTGGCCGACAGCGCGATGGACCTGATGATGTCGCTGGGCGGGCTGGTGGCCATCGCGTATGCCGCCAAACCTGCCGACGACGATCATAATTTCGGCCATACCTCGGCCGAAGATCTTGCGGCCCTTGGCCAGTCGCTTTTCATTCTGGTTTCCGCTGGCGTTATCGCCGTGGCCGCTGTGTTCCGCCTGCTGGACGACAATGTCGCCCTGCCGCAGCAAGAACAACGCGGCATGGCGATTATGGTATTTTCTATTGTCCTCACACTGGGTCTTGTGATGTGGCAACGCCGCGTGGCCCGCGCCACAGGGAACCGCGTGGTCATGGCCGATAGCCTGCATTATCTGGGCGACCTGATCCCGAATATCGGTGCGTTGCTCGCACTTTGGGCCTCGGCGGCGCTGGGGCTTGGGCAGGTAGATTCGGTCGTGGCTTTGGGTGCCGCGGCCCTGCTTGCGGTCGGTGCGTTACGAATCGGCAAAGGCGCTTGGGACGCGTTGATGGACCGACAGGCAGACCCGCAAATGATCGACGACATCGCCGCGATTGCGGAAAAATTCGAGAGTGTACACGGATTTCATGACCTCAAGACGCGGGTCGCTGGGAGCCGCGTCTTCGTGAACCTACACATCGAACTGGACGGCAGCCAGACACTGGACGAAGCCCATGCCATCGGTGCCGCCCTGCGCCGCGCAATCCTGCACGCTTATCCGCGCGCCGACGTGTTGATCCACAAAGACCCGTTGGGCGTTGAACCACACCCTGACGACCCCAGCCGCTAGGGCGCCAAACCGCGCCCCTTGAGCAGCGGACCGACATCGGGCATCTGGCCCCGAAACGCGAGGTAAGCCGCCGCCGCGTCCTGTGACCCTCCTGCCGACAGGATATGTTTCTCCAACTTTGCGGCCATGTCCGCGTCAAACGGTCCACCCGCAGCCTCGAATGCCTCGAACGCATCGGCATCCATGACTTCGGACCACATATAGCTGTAATAGCCGCAAGAATATTCTTCACCGGCAAAGACGTGCGCGAAATGTGGGGTCGCGTGGCGCATCCCAATCGCGTGAGGCATGCCGATATCTTCCAAAACCTCAGCCTGTTTCTGCAGCGGGTCGGCGGGAGCATCACCTTCGTGAAACGCCAGATCAACCAAAGCTGACGACAGATATTCAACCGTCTGGAACCCCATATCATAGGTCGCGGCCCCCAACATCCGGTCCAGCAAATCGCGTGGCATCGGCTCGCCTGTTTCGGCGTGGGTCGCAAATTCCTGCAACACTTCGGGCACCGACAGCCAATGTTCGAATAACTGGCTGGGCAATTCCACAAAATCACGCGCCACGGATGTGCCGCTGATCATCTGATAGGTCACATCCGACAGCATTTGGTGCAGCGCATGACCAAATTCGTGAAACAGCGTGCGCGCATCGTCATAGGACAGCAGCGCACGATCACCTTTAGCTGGTTTCGCGAAATTGCAGACGTTCACAACATGCGGGCGAATGTCACCGGCAAGCTTTTGCTGGGCACGCATCGCACTGCACCATGCACCGGAACGTTTCGAGGTCCGTGCGAAGTAGTCGGCAATAAACACAGCGATATGTTTGCCATCACGGGTCACGTCCCATGCTTTGCAATCGGCGTGATACAGCGGCACGTCGATCGGTGCGAATTCCAGCCCGAACAAACGGTGCGCACAAGAAAAGGCCGCCTCGACCATGCGATCAAGTTGCAGGTAGGGTTTCAACGTGGATTCATCCAGATCGTGATCGTCTTTGCGCCGCTTTTCCGAATAATACCGCCAGTCCCAAGGTTCGAGCGGACCGGTTTCACCGTCATTATGCATCATCGCTTGCAACCGCATCCCGTCTGCGTCGGCGGCGGCCTTGGCAGGCTCCCAGACCTTCATCAGCAGATCGCGCACCGCATCAGGCGTACCGGCCATTTCGGTCTCGAGCTTGTAATCGGCAAAGCTGTCATAGCCCAACAGATCCGCCCGCTGCGCCCGCAGATCAAGGGTTTCAGCAGCAATATCACGGTTGTCGGTTTCGCCACCATTGGCACCACGCGCACCCCAAGCTTCGTAAGCTTTTTGTCGCAATGCACGGTTCGGACAAAACTGCAGGAACGGCACGATCAGGGACCGCGACAATGTCACAACCGGACCATCCACATCATGATCTTTGCCAGCGGCACGTGCGGCGGCGATCACAAAATCGGGCAGGTCTGCGAGATCAGCATCTGACAGCGGCATATACCAAGCCCGTTCATCCGCCAGCAGGTTCTGGGTGAACTGCGTGCCAAGCACCGAAAGCCGCCCTTTGACTTCGGTCAACCGATCCGCGGCATAGCCTTCAAGCTGCGCACCAGAGCGCACAAAATTGCGGCGCGACAACATCAAGACCCGCTGCTGTTCATCGCTCAGATCAAGGCTTTCACGATCCTGCCAAAGCGTTTCGATCCGCGCGAACAAAGCTGTATTCGATGACACTTCAGAACTGAACGCCGACAAGAGCGGCGCGAAATCACGCATCAGTGCCTCGCGCGCCGGGGTGCTATCTGCCCCAGCCAGCGCATAAAACGCACCCAGCGCCTGATCCAGCAGTCGATCTGATAAATCCAGCGCTTCAATTGTGTTGGCAAATGTCGGCGCGTCCTCATTTGCGGTAATTGTTGCGATATTCGTGCGTGCCTCGGCCAGTGCGGTATCCACGGCGGGGGCGAAATCGTCATCGGAAATCTTGTCGAACGGCGGCAGGCCAAAGGGCGTATCCCAAGTCTGCAAAAGCGGGTTGGTCATTAAAGTCTCCTTTGCGGTCACGATAGGAGCCTTTGGCGCGATTCACCACAGCCAGCGCGAAGTCCTCGGTCAAATTCCTTTTTGGCGCAGGCGACGTTCGATCCGGCGCAACACAAGCGACAACGACACCGTCATGATCAGATAGATCAGTGCCACCACGTTATATGTCTCGAAATAGCGGAAATTGCCCGCCGCCGTGACCTTACCCAATTGTGTGACGTCCAACACGCCAAGCACAGACACCAGCGAGGAATCCTTGATCATCGCGATGAAGTCATTGCCAAGCGGCGGCATAATACGGCGAAATGCCTGCGGAAACACAATATGACGAAATCGGTCCCACGACCCAAGCCCCAGCGCCTCGGCAGCTTCGATCTGGCCACGTTCGATGCTTTGCAAACCGGCGCGGAACACTTCGGCGATAAACGCAGAATAACCGATAGTCAGCGCGATGATCGCGCGCCACATGAGGCTGAAGTCACGGGTGCGGATAGGGTCGGCGCCGATCCCTTCCAGCGCCCAATTGACCAATGCAACCATGCCCGGTGCGATGACAAAGGCCACATATAAAAGCAGCACAAGGATCGGCACGCCGCGCACGATTTCAATGTAGAATCGGCACAGTTGCCGGATCACCAGAAAGCGTGAAAGCGATCCAGTCGCCAGCAGCAGCCCTATCAATGATGCAAAACTAAAGCCGACAGTCGTCACAAATATCGTGACCCAAATGCCCTTGGAAAGCGTCGTCAGGACCGCGTGGTACAGATCATCCGAAACCACACGATACATTAGATACGCCGCGATACTGGCCGCAACCAGCAGCCACCACGGGAAATCACGATCTTGGGGGGATTGGGGGATCATCTGGTAAGTCGATCGGGGCCAGCCAATAGCCAGCCCCGTTTCATGAGTCTACTGGCCCAACTTATACTCAAGGAACCACTTGGTATTAAGCGCCTCTAGCGTGCCATCGGCAGCCATATCAGCAATCGCTGCGTTGATCGGCGCGACAAGGTCTGACCCTTTAGGAAAAATGAACCCAAAATCTTCGGTGCCCAGCGGCTCGCCGATGATTTTCAGCCCGCCATCGGACGCTTCGACATAGCCAGCACCAGCAGTGCCGTCCGTCAGAACCATATCAACGTCGCCTGTGCGCAGCGCCTGCACTGTCGCGCCAAAGGTTTCCATGAGTTGGATACGCGGGTTGGCTTCGTCACCGTCCAGCACATCGTAAACCGTGACATAAAACGGCGTGGTGCCGGGCTGCGCGGCAGACATCAAATCAGCGTCTGCAGCAAAGGACGCGGCATCGGTAAACCGTTCCTCATCACCGCGCACCAGCATGACCATCTGGCTCGTCATATAGCTGTCGGAAAAATCAACGACCTCGGCACGGTCTTCGCGGATCGTGATTCCGGTCATGCCCATGTCATACTGACCCTCTGAGACGGCAGCAATCATCGCATCCCAGCTGATGTTTTCATAAACGATCGTGACATTCAGACGTTCAGCTACTTCGGCCATCGCGTCATATTCCCAGCCAATCGCTTTGCCGTCGGCAATGAATTGCAGCGGCGGATAGGCATTCTCAGTGACGATAACAATCTCGCGGCCATCAAGGTCAGGCATATGGCCGTCGGCCAGCGCGGTTGTCGCAAAAAGAGCCGCAGCAGCGGCAAGAGGGGCAAGCAGTTTCATGGAAGTCTCCCAAGTGTTGAACCTTACCAAGTATGGCGCAACGCGCGCTGCATGCAAGGGTCAGTGACCACACACCGGACAATCGTCGCGCGGGGACATCGTGATCGTGCGGGTTTCGCCGTAAAGCGCGTCATAGATCATCAAACGTCCATGCAGCCCTTCGCCCGCGCCGGTAATCACCTTGATCGCCTCGACGGCCATCATCGCGCCCATGATACCCGGCAAGGGACCAATCACACCCGCCTCGCTACACGACGGTGCAAGGGCCGCATCGGGCGCTTGCGGAAATATGCACTGATAACACGGGGTGCCATTGGCAGGATCATAAACGCTGATCTGACCTTCCCACTGGGTTAGGGCCGCCGCGACCAGCGGCACACCTGCATTGGCGCACACGGCATTGACCAAATAGCGCGTGGTAAAATTATCGGTGCCGTCCAGCACAAGATCATATTCGCCGATCAACGCGCCCGCGATATCTGCCGTCAACCGTCGCTGATAGGTTTTCACCTCAACACGCGGATTTTGCGCGCGCATTGCGTTGGCGGCTGACTGAACCTTGGGCAGACCGATATCGACGTCACGATGGATCACTTGACGTTGGAGATTGGAATTATCGACCAGATCATCATCAATCACGCCAATCGTGCCCACACCTGCTGCCGCTAGATAAAGCAACACGGGCGACCCCAACCCGCCGGCACCAACAACCAAAACACGCGCGTTTTTTAACGCCTTTTGCCCCGGCCCGCCGATTTCGCGCAGCACAATGTGGCGGGCATAACGCTCAAGCTCACCGGCGCCAAATGTCCCCACGATCACGGGCTGTTCGCGTGCCGCAATATGCGCCTTCACGCGGGCGAGCCCTGTGCGATAAATCAGCGCCATGCCAATCAATCCGGCGATCAGCAACCACAACCGCACATCCCCGCCCGTGGCCACGCGCAGCGGATGCCCGTCGGGCAACGCCAGCTGCGCGGCAATCACGCCAGCAAACAACACCACGATCATGATCCAGCGCGCGCGCAGTGGCGCACCCATCACAGCGCCGATAACCCAAAGTGCGGCTGCCATGGCCAGAACCATGATCATCCGTTTTGCCCAGTCGACCCAAATCCACCCATGCCGCGGGCGGTTTCATCCAGCCCCTCGGCCAGCTCGAACCGGGCCTGTACAACCGGCGCAACGACCAGTTGTGCAATCCTGTCACCATGCTTGATCACGAAGTCCGCATCGCTGGCATTCATCACTATCACCCCCAACGGCCCGCGATAATCACTATCAATCGTGCCGGGGCTATTGGGCAGGGTAATCCCGTGTTTCAGCGCCAAACCAGACCGCGGGCGCATCTGCATCTCGAACCCTTCGGGAATTTGCACCCGCAACCCGGTCGGCACCAGTGCACGCGCACCTGCCGCAAGGATCACCTGACCGCGGTCGGGCAGATTGGCGCAGACATCAGCCCCCGCCGCACCTGCAGTCTGATAGCACGGCAAAGGCAGGCTCTGATCGGCCCCCTCAACCCAACTAAGGGCAATCACTGCCATTCCGCCCCCACTTTTTCTTCCACAATAACTTTCACCAGAGGCTCCGCGCGATCAACCCAGCGCATCGGCCACCTTTTGTGCCAGTCGCGCCGCCACGGCATCCTTGCTCATGCGCGGCCAATCCTCGCCACCCTCAGCGCTGATCAGGGTCACGTCATTTTCAGACCCGCCCATGATTCCTGTTGCGGGGGACACGTCGTTAGCGACGATCCAGTCACAGCCCTTGCGCTTGCGTTTCGCGGTCGCGTTGGCGATCACGTCATCGGTCTCGGCGGCAAAGCCGACGACCAACGATGGGCGGCCTTCGCGCAGCGCGCTTACCTCGGCTAGAATATCGGGGTTTTCGGCGAACTCTAACTTGGGTAGACTGTTGCCGTCTTTCTTGATCTTGCTGTCGCTCGCGCTGGTCACGCGCCAGTCTGCAACCGCTGCCGCAAAGATCGCCGCGTCTGCGGGCAGGTTTTCACGCACAGCAGCCTGCATTTGTGCCGCTGTCTGCACGGCAACAACCTTTGCCCCATGCGGCGGCGGCACATCAGCTGGCCCCGTCACGAACGTCACTTGCGCGCCCAAGGCCAATAACGCCTTCGCAATTGCTGCGCCCTGCGCGCCCGACGAACGATTAGCGATATAGCGCACCGGATCAATCGGTTCATGGGTCGGACCGGAGGTCACTAACACATGCTTGCCCATCAAAGGCCCATCGCTTAGCGCGCTTTCAATCGCGGCAACAATCTCGAGCGGCTCGGCCATGCGGCCCGGCCCGTGTTCGCCGCAAGCCATGTCACCCTCGTTGGGGCCGACAACCAAGATACCGTCGCCAACCAATGTTGCTAGATTGCGCTGGGTCGCTGCATGTTCCCACATCCGCACATTCATGCTGGGCGCGATCAAAACGCGCTTGTCCGTAGCCATCAGCAAGGTCGATGCAAGATCATTGGCATGCCCACCGGCCATCTTCGCCATCAGATCAGCAGTGGCAGGTGCGACGACGACAAGATCAGCCGCGCGGGACAGTTCGATATGGCCCATCTCGGCCTCGTCCGTCAGATCAAAAAGCTCCTGATAGACCTTGCTTGCAGCCAACCCCGACACACTCAGCGGCGTGACGAACTCGGCACCCGCGCGGGTCAACACCGGCGTCACCTGATGCCCGCGCTCACGCAAGCGGCGGATCAGATCAAGCGATTTGAACGCAGCGATCCCGCCGCCGATGATCAGAAGGATATGTTTGGCCATCTTTGCCACCCCTTTTTCGTTACATAAGGAGTAGGTGCGCCGATCCGAAATGACAAGCTAGCGGAAGGCCGCGCAAGGATCATCGCGTTCGGGCGCTAGCGCGTCAAAGACAACGTCAAAACCGCCCTCTGGCGCGATACCGTATTCGCCTTGTCCGATACTCATCACCACAGCATCTGGCCGCACCCTCGCGATCATCGCAGGCACACCCCAATCCCGTCTTGCGTGGCCATTTCCGGTAATCACCACCACCGAAGCACCAAATCCATCAAGCGCTGCGAGCGCTGCGCTTGCCAATTCGGCGTCTCGTAACCGCTGAACGTTAACCATCGCCGGCAGCATTTCGGCAGGTAGCCCATTGCAATGCGCATCATCCTGAAGGGCATTGCGTGCCCCCTGTTGATCAGGTGCCAGCGGTGCGGCCAGCCCAAACCGCTGCGCATTGCCGCCAAACACAGCGTCCGGCCCCAAACGCATCGCATCACGGGCAACTTCGCGTGTCACGAGTGCGCCAAATATCGGTGCGTCCCCAACGGCCGCAAACAACGGATAATACATCGAAAACGGCGGCCAACCAGACGCTCCCCAGCCCAACGCATCGGCCAAAGCATCTGCGTCTTGGCGCAAGCTAAGTGTTATGCCTGTCGCTTGTTGGGCCGTGATCATCTCGAATACGATCGCACTTGGCGCGATGCGGGCGATCATGGCGGCCTGCCGCTCGTGGTGGGCGGGTTTATCATGCACCTCGCCCAGCACGTAGATATCCACGCCAGGAGTCATGAACCCAGCAAGGTCCGCCCCCTCAGCAGCAACCGACCCGGCCCAAATCAAGAATATAGCAACGAATCTCATGCGAGGAAGTGATGCACTTCCGATGACTGGCCTTCAAGTGTCTTGCGCATTTTGCCGAACGCCGCCGCCTCAAGTTGGCGCACACGCTCTTTGCTCAGACCCAATTCGGTTCCAAGGCTTTCAAGCGTCCGCGGCTCCTCGCGCAGTTTGCGTTCGCGCACGATAAACCGCTCGCGCTCATTGAGATCATTCAGTGCCGTCATCAGCCAATGACGCAGGGTATCGTTGTCATGGTTATTCTCTACGGTTTCAGATGCTTGCGGGCCATCATCCTCGAGGGCATCAATCCATTCACGGCCTTCTTCTTCGCTTGACTGCGTCGCATTAAGCGAGAAATCAGACCCGGACAGCCGCCCCATCATCATTTCGACGTCTTTCAACGGCACCCCGACTTCAGTCGCGATCATCTCACGCAACGCGTGGCCTTGCAGGGTTTCACCAGACGCCGCCGCCTCGCGCTCGAGGCGGGCATGCACGCGGCGCAGGTTGAAAAACAGCGACTTTTGCGATGATGTTGACCCTGTGCGCACCATAGACCAGTTGCGCATGACGTGATCTTGAATGCTCGCTTTGATCCACCAAACCGCATAGGTCGAAAACCGCACGCCACGATCGGGATCGAATTTGTCAGCGGCCTTCATAAGGCCCAGTGACGCCTCTTGGATCAAGTCGTTCATCGGCGCGCCATAGCGGCGGAATTTGCCGGCCATTGAAATCGCGAGCCGCATGTACGCGGTGATGAGCCGGTGCAACGCTTGCTCATCGCGATGGTCGCGCCATGCGTAGGCCAGCGCCAGTTCCGTCTCTGCGTCAAGCAATTCTGCCTTCATTGCGCGGCGCTTGTAGATTTGATCGGATGGTCCGTCAAATGCCATGTCGAAAACCCCTGTATTGTATTGTGTGGCGTCAACGTGTTCTTAAGAGGTATTACGAAACGCTAACGATATTGGATCACGAACCGTGTCAGATTTCCCCTTGCCCGCGCTCACTTTGGTTCTAGGTGGCGCTGCGTCAGGAAAATCCGCATTTGCCGAGCGTTTGGTTGTGCAAACAGGGCGCCCACGGGTCTATTTGGCGACGGCGCAGGCGTATGATGCGGAAATGGTGGCCAAAGTCGCGGCCCATCAATCGCAGCGCGGCGTAGGCTGGCACACCATTGAAGCCCCGCATGACATCGCCACACCGCTGGCGAATGCTGCCGCAAACCAAATCGTTCTGCTCGATTGTGCAACGCTTTGGCTTAGCAATGCCCTGCTTGCCAATGTGCCAGCCACCGACGCAGTTAATAACTTCGTTAACGCCATCGCTGCGCGCACCACACCGCTCGTGATTGTTTCGAACGAGGTCGGCGCGGGGATTGTGCCAGAAAACGCCCTTGCACGCGCGTTCCGTAACGCACAGGGCGGGCTTAATCAGGCCGTGGCCGCGCGCGCTGATCTGGTTGTGAATGTGATCGCCGGATTGCCAATGGTCCTCAAGGGGCGGCTCGAATGACCACCGTCTTTTGGGTGCGTCACGGTCCGACCCACGAGAAAACGTTCGTCGGACATCGCGACGTTCCCGCTGACCTATCCGACACGGCACAGATCGCGCGTATCGACAGCTATTTGCCTGATGATGCCTTCGTTGTTTCCTCTGACCTGTCGCGTGCCGCTGACACGGCCACGGCCCTTCAGGGCAGACGCACCCGCCTGCCGCATCACGCGGGCCTGCGCGAGTTTGATTTTGGCGACTGGGACGGCTTGGCCTTTGATGGGGTCGCCGCCCGTGACCCTGATCTGTCCCGCCGTTTCTGGGAGGAACCGGGCGATCTGACCGCTCCAAACGGCGAAAGCTGGAACATGGTCGCCGCGCGTGTCGACGCCGCAATCGACGTAATTATCGGCCAAAACCCGCGTCGCGATATCATCGCCGTTGCGCACATCGGTGTGATCATGACGCAAATCCAGCGTGCCAGCGGACGTACTGCGTATCAGGCCATGGGGCATCATATCGATAACTTCTCGATTACCGAAATCCAGATGCGGCCTACATTAGGCGTCGCGCGGATCAATCATCTGCCGTGACGGGAGCCGCCACAATTTATCGTTTGATCCCAACACCAAGGTCTGAAATAATTTCAAGATGACATATAGCATATTGATCGGGCAGCGTTTATATTCAAGTTGGTCGTTGCGTGGTTGGCTGCCGTTTGCGGTCCACGACATTCCTGTCACGGTCCACGACACGTTGATTTACAGTGATACGTTTTCAACCGACGTTTCTAATTTCGGGGGTTCTGGGACGGTGCCTGTGGTGCGAACGCCACACGGCGGTGTGTTGTCCGATAGTTTGGCAATCTGCTGGGGGCTTACGGATGCTTTTCCGGAACGCGGCCTTTTGCCAAACGATCCCGTAGACCGCGCCAAGGCGCAAAGCCTGATCACTGAAATGCACTCTGGCTTTACCGCGCTACGCGGTGCTTGCCCGATGAACCTTGCGACCGGCTGGGTTGGCTTCAAACCAAATGCAGCGGTTCAGGCCGATATTGCGCGAATAGATGAAATCTGGTCAGCCGCGCTTGATGCATCCGACGGCCCGTTCCTTTTTGGCACCTACGGTATCGTCGATGCGTTCTTTGCCCCTGTTGCAATCCGTATCGCGGGCTACGCGTTGCCGGTTTCCGATACTGCGATGGCATACGTTCACGCACAACTGTCGATTCCGGCAATTCAGGAATGGCGCGCCGAGGGATTGGCCCGCGATGCTGAGCTTTCCCAATACGAAATGCCACTGGAACGCTGCCCTTTCCCAATGCCTTAAGATGTTTCGTTAACCATTCTTAAACGCCTTTCCTGTCAAACCGTTAACCATTAGCGGAGGAAGGGAAGACATGGTCGCACTGACCTATACGGTGGCCTTTGAAGGGGTCGAAGCCCGACAGGTCGAGGTGCAATGCGCCATTTCGCCCGGAATGCCCGCATTTTCGATTGTCGGCTTACCAGACAAGGCCGTTTCCGAAGCCCGCGAACGAGTGCGCGCAGCCCTGACTGCAATGGCCATCGCGCTACCTTGAGATATGCCCAAAAGTTGGTGACGGCTGTCATCAGGCGGCGTTTTCAAGTTGC
>CALAGN010000029.1 GCA_937891785.1 uncultured Octadecabacter sp. | reverse complement strand
GCAGCATTGACCGAAACCGAAAGAACCGCACCACCACCTGCAACGATTTGCAATCGGTAAAATGGCGCGGCTCCAGTTTCCGAAAATCCTACCTGAACAAGTCGACCGGGGTATTCGCTCATTACGCTGTCCAGCACCTCGCGAAGCGGGCGCGCCTCGCCGCGCGAAATGGCGCGCTGTGCCCGACTGTAGTCTTGTTGTGAAATCTGTGCAGCACCATCGGTGCGCGCCACGCGGCAGTCTCCCGGGCCGCTGGGTCCGCTCGGGTCATTGATTGCAGCCCGCCCGCCGTCGGAATCGCTTGGCGACGATGGCGCCGTGGGATTACTGGGCGGCGTTGGATTGCTTGGTGGGGTTGGCGCGCTCGGCGGCGTCGGGTTGCTGGGCGGTGTCGGGCTTGATCCTGCCCGCGCCTCACTTAAACCCATCACGGTCGGAGCGGCGTAGGCAGCCAAAGCACCAAGCCCAAGCCGTGCAAGGGCCGCGCGTCGCGAGATGCGCACACTACCGCTCATGGGGTTGCCTCATGTGCGGGCTCTATCAGGCGGGCCGCAGTAAGCTGTTGCAGCGCCGCAAGGCTGTCGGCAGCGATCTGGTCTGGTTTCGTGTCGGGAAATGCGACTGTCAGAATTTCGACCACATCTTGCAGGGACGTCGGTTCAGCTAGCAATCGCCAAATTGCGGCTGACCCGGAATTGAGGCGATGGATCGCCAAGCCTGATCGATCGGCCAGAAAATGCGCACCATCAATATGGGATTCCGTTGCCCCGACGCGTTGAACATAGGCGGCGACCGGATCAAATGGCATTGGGCGCTGTTCCAACTCTTCAAGCGGCGCTTGGGTCGGTGGTTTAGCATCAACCAATTTGGCAACAGGAAGATCGTGCAGCAGTTCAGATGACCGCAGGAATGCCGCGGCGTCTTCACCGCAATGATAAACCAGCCGGTAGGTAGGCAGGTTTGCAGTCAAGGTTTCAATCGATTGCAGAATGATTCCTGCATGCAGCGAACGCGCAAAGTTCTGAATGATCATGCTGTCCATCGCCGTTGCCTGGTCAATGGGGTCCAGTCGCGGCGTGACCGGTTCATCCTGGCGGTCAAGAACGACAATAGCCCCCAACGCAAGCGAGGCACCGCCTGTCGCAAGTGGGGCTTCAGTCAGGTATTTGTATTGCTTGTTGCTGGGGCCTTGATCAGCCGTCGCCCAGCGATTGAAAACCTCGGAAAACCCGTCCGGGACTGGCAGGCGTAATCGCGGGGCGATACCATTCGCGGTGCCGTTCATAGCGCCGTCGGCGGCGATGTCGATGAACAGATAGTCGTCGGTAAATACCGTTTGCCCTTGGTGGGCCAATGCGCAAGTGAGTGTGCTTTTACCTGCCCGCCTTGAGCTTGGAAAAACCACGAGCCGATCACCGAACTGAACCGCGGCTGCATGCACGCACAGCAGATCAGGCTGCGAGCGTAGTTTTTCCCAAGCCATTTCGGCCACGAAATCGCAGACCACATTCACCGCGTCCCAGCGCCGCGCTTGGGACGCGTCGGCGTAAACATTGATTTCGTACATGCCGTCAGATTGACCACGCAGACTTGCGAATGGCTGTTGCGACGGGGCCATGTCCGAAACAGTAACCGGCCACGATGGCAGGGCAGTAGACAATAGCGGCAGCAACGCATCTGCACCGTCCAGACGAACGGGTGCATTCAGGCCTGCGTAGCTAAGATAATTAGCGGCTGCCATCCATTCCTCTTTTCAGGTGAAATCCTATGCCAACATAAAACAAAAGCAAAACAAAGTCCGGCCCGCCGTGCAAATGGGGCTTGCAGGCGAACCGGTTTACAACGTCAACGCGTGGTTAGCGGTTTGTATCAGGGTAGGGTACAAACATTATTTATAGCGTCCCAAGTTCCGCCAGCAGATGAACAGCTGGATTCAGAGACTGCCTCATCCTTGGAAGGCGACGATGGGGATGATGGCGCCGACGCTGCGGATGCGGCCGACGGCTCTGACGCTGCTGACGGCGCGGATGCTGCCGACGCTGCGGATGCTGCGGATGCACCTGATGCGGCATGTGCCATCGACATGACTGTTACTGAGGGAATTGTGTAAGCGGCCAAAGCAACAGCCCCGATCCGACCAAGGGCGCGGCGGCGGCTTAGGATTGTTTCGTCTGTCTTGTTAGTCATGTGATGTTCCTTTGGGTTGGTTGAGCGTAAAAGAGTGGGCGGAAACCTATTTCCTAAAGCCACTTCTAATGGATTGTGCAAACAACAGCCTGAACACGTATGTCAGCGATTTGTCAGGTTCAGATGTGCAAGATGCGATGGGTCGATCTGCGATCAAGACACGGCCCAAACCTGCCCCGCGACCTAAACCGCCTGATAAGCATCGGTGTAAGGCTTGAGCGCAAGGCGCACTGCACCCACAAGCAAATCCCGCGCTGTAGGCTTTAACGTGGCATCCCCTACTGGATCAGCCAACCGACCAAGGTGCTGCGAGATCAGCGGCCAAGGCAGGTCAACACCGTCCAAAGCAGCCATCAACTGATCCACAGCGGCGGCGGCTTTGGGGTCGGGCCACAGGTATCTGATCCGGTCGGACAAGCCGTAATGGCGTTGGGTCTTTTGCTGGGTCTGCGTGCCCGTGACATAGGCGCGCCAATACTGCGGATTGGCGGCCATCGCGGCCTCCATGGTTGCGGGCAATGTGCCAGCACCATAGCCCTCCACGATCTCTGCGGCGATCGCATCAAGCCCGTAAAGCGCTTCGCGCAACGCGAATGTCAGGCCGGGGCCTACTTTGAGGATCGCAAAGCCGTCCTGCACCAATTGCGCCAAAGCTTCAGCGGTTTGATAATCTGTGGAGTGGGCCTCGAACACCAGCGACGCCGCGTTCGCGCCACGCCACGCGGCAAGCTCGTGTGCGGCCTGCGCGCCATAACGATCAATCTCGATCTGGCCAAACTCGACGCCCGGCTGCACGACAAGGCCGACGATGCGCGGCCAGACATGATCAAGGTTAGCAGCCGCCAGCGCGTCCACATGCGCCTGCACGGTTTGGGCGGCGTCCTCGGCCCGCGTGACAGTCAGATGCGCGTGCCCTTCGGATGCACCACCGGGCACGGGCACTTCGGTGCCGATAATATAGGCTGGCGGTGGATGCCCGCCCGCCTGCGCCCCGTCCTCGGCCTGCGCCATAAGGGCGGCGGCACGGGTAGCGATTTCATGGTCGGACAAGGGCGTTAGATCATCGGCACACGACATCGACGCATCCAGATGGATCTTGGAAAACCCCGCCGCGCCGTAGGCACGTGTCATCACGAGCGCCTTGGCCATTGCCTCGGCCGCAGGCAGATGCCGCCACGGGTTGGGACCAAGGTGATCACCGCCCAACAGTATCGTATCCCGCGCCACGCCCACCTTGTCAGCGATAAACATGACAAGATCGCGGAAATCGGTCGGCGTCATACCGGTATAACCGCCGTCTTGATTGACCTGATTGCAGGTCGCTTCGATGCAAGGCACCTGCCCCGCCGAACTCGCCTCGATCAGCCCCGCTTCGATGACCAGCGGATGAGCCGAACACACACAGGTCAGGCTTGGCCGGTGCCCTGCTGCGTGGGCGGATGGCAAGGCGATAAATCTGTCCAGCGCGCTCATGTCGGCACCACGGCTAAATGATCGCATTGTCTGGTAATGCCGCGATTGGTCAATGTCATATAAAACGTTCCTTTACCGAATTGATATCTATCATAAATCCTGTGCTTGCATCATCACGCGCGTGGTCCAGTCTTGCGAGACGTCCCACTGCGCCAGTGTCGCCGCCTGCGTCAGCCCCCACGCCAGCGCCGTTGCCACCGGCGCAACCGGCGGCCCAAGATCCCGTGTCAGCGCCGCTGTAATCCTTGCGCTTTTGAAAACCGAACCCGCATGGCACCACGGTCCCGCAGCAAACCCGGCAGCGCGAGCCAATGCCGCAAGATGCGTCGCCGCTTCGTCCAGAACCGATTGCGCCGTTGCATCGCCCGCGCCCGCCAGCCGATCCACAACCTGTGCAACACCGGCAATTTGCGCGCGCGGTTCGCCGAGCGCCATTACCCAGTCCAGCAATCCGAAACGATGCGCGGGCACACCCAACCCATCCGCCAATCGGGCAGCGAACCCGCTGGCGGGTAGCATGCCATCTTGTTCTTGCGCCGCCAGAGACAATGAGCGCTGCCCAATCCAATAAGCGCTGCCCGTGTCGCCAAATGTATGCCCCCAGCCGCCGACCCGACGAATGGCGTCGTTCCCGCCGCCAATCGCCATTGATCCGGTTCCAGCCAAAATCAGAACCCCGGCGCTATCAGGAAACGCACCGTGATAGGCCATTTCGACATCGTTGAGAATCAGACATCGGTCGCCAAACGCGGCCTTGAAAAACGCGCCAATCTGCGTGTCATCGCGCGGGATTTCGCCAAAGCCCGGCATGCCGATAACCGCAAAATCGACCTCAGCAACCTGACCAAGAACCGCGCGCAAAGCGTCCTGCCAGCCTGCCCCGTCCTGCGTATGGCATCCCGCACTGGGCCGCAACGCATGGACCTGTCCCAGATCGTTCGCCACAAGCGCGGCTGTTTTGGTGCCACCGCCATCAATGGCAAGAACGCTTTTATGCATCACTCGACACCTCGCGCGGCGGACGGTCAGCCAACATGAACGTGGCGCCTGACTTTTCCAGAACCTGCGCAAAACGCCCTGTAGGGGCAGCATTTGAAATAAGAGCGCATCCTTTGGTCAATCTAGCGACGGTATGGGTGATGCGTTTGTTAAACTTGCTGCTATCAGCCAGGACGACCACCGCCGCGCTACGCTGCACCGTTCGCGCATTCGTCGCAGCCTCGTCTTGATCAAGGCTTGTCACATAACCATCCGCGTCAATCGCCGAAGCCCCAAGGAATAATCTGTCAAACCACAACCCGTCTAGCATCGCGATTGCGGCAGGCCCGACCATCGACAGGTTTTCGGGCCGCACACGTCCGCCAATCAAGGTGACGGTGATGTTTGAAACATGCGCAAGCTCCTGGGCGATAACCAATCCATTGGTAAAAACCTTGATTGGGTCGCTGCGGCTTTTGATATGGCGCGCCAATTGCAAAACTGTCGTGCCAGCATCCAGAAAGACTGTCTCGTTTGGTTGGATAAGCCGCGCCGCGCTGCTTGCGATCGCCCGCTTTGCCGCGATCTGGTCACGCTCGCGCGCAGCAAACGCAAGTTCTTGATGGGAACCGGTCGCGATGCGCGCAGCCCCATGCAGTCGCTCAACTTGGCCCAGATGTTCCAATTCCAGCAAATCACGCCGCACGGTCGCCAGCGAAGCATTCAACCCTGCTGCGATTTCATGCACAGACGTTTGCCCCTGTGACAAAAGCAGTAAAAGAAGCTGTGAATGGCGATCACCGGACATGGAACACTCCTTGCTAGGTGCTGTCGTAAGGTGATTCTGGATCACAATCAATCATATTTGTGATTTATTTTGACGCACACCCTGCCACACTATCGTCATATTTACGCCCTTTGCGCGACCCATTCACATGCATAGTCGTTGACATGGCCCAACAAGAGGCCAACCGGCAGTAATATGACCGAGGCAGATAAAGGAACAGGCAGATGGCAGCATCAAAGCCCCCAATTACGTCGACACGCACGGCGCCGCGTCCCGCGATGCAGGCACCCAAAACACATAAATCGACTAAGCTGGACAAGTCGGTCGTACTTAAGGATTTCGCCAGCATCTGACAGATGCGGCATCGCAAACAACCCGCCGCCGTGGAACGCATATCCTCCCCTCTGCGCAGCTACGCGACGTATTGACCAGACGGGCGCGGGCGCGCCGGGTTTCTCCCCCCAAAGCGCCGCCCCTCTGGTCTTTTTTTATCCCCGCGCTAGGGTGCGACATGGCAAGCATCACCACAATTCGCAATCTTGGCCCCGCAATGGAGACCGCGTTCGCCCAAGCCGGAATAACGACGGCAGAACAGGTCGCCGAATTGGGGGCCGATGTCGCCTATGCCCGTTTGCTGGCAACCGGCACCCGCCCGCATTTCATCGGCTATTATGTGCTGGTTATGGGATTGCAGGGTCGATCATGGAACGACTGTCAGGGCGACGAAAAGAAAGCGCTGCGCGTTCGATTCGATGCGATCAAGGCCAGCAGTTTCGACGCGCCCCGTTCGGAACTTGAACAGTTCATGCGCCAGATCGGGCTGTTTGAGGTGAAAAAGAGCTGATCCTCCTCCTTTTCAAGTGTCTTTGGGTCACCTATGTTAACACCATGAACATTGAACAGGACATTGGCCACGAACTTGCACGTTTACGCCGTGTTGCGTGGCGGATGGATGCGCTTTTCTACATTCCGCGTACGAATTATTCCGTTGGACTGGATAACCTGCTCGGGCTGATCCCCGTGGTGGGTGATGTGGCGACGGCGGCACCTTCGGCCTGGATCATCTGGCGGGCGTATAAGCTGGGAGCCACGCCGGGTGCGTTGGCCTATATGGTATCCAACATGACGGTGGATATCGTCATCGGGTCGATCCCGATCATCGGTGACATCTTTGACGTGGCCTATAACGCCAATATCCGCAACTACCGCCTGCTGGAAAAGAACCTTGCCAACACAGCAGCAAGGGCGCGCGATATTTCGCGCAGAGACCTTGCTGGCCCGCGGCACCTGCTAGACGCAGGGCCGCGCAACGCCTAAAGCTTGGTGATGATCAAAGCATTTGCCCTTTGCACCCTTGTGGCCCTGCCCCTTTCAGCTTGCGGATCTAACACGTCTACCCCGACACCCGACACGCAACCCGCACTTTATCCTAATGAAACGCCTGAAATGCGCGCCCTGATTCAGGAATACGCAGCCTTTCACGAGATTCCCGAAGCGCTGATCCATCGTGTTATCCAGCGCGAAAGCGATTATCGCCCCGAAGCGCGCAACGGCCCTTACTGGGGACTTATGCAAATTCTGCCGGAAACCGCCGGACAGATGGGTCATTCTGGCCCAACATCAGATCTGCTGAACGCCGAGACCAGCCTGCGCTACGCGGGTCGGTATCTGCGCGGGGCATGGCTGGTGTCAGACGGCGATATTGATTCAGCCGTCATGTGGTATGCACGCGGCTATTACTACGAGGCCCGCGACCGCTGCCTGCTGATCGAAACCGGATTGCGCCAACGCGAAGTGCGCCGCGATTGTTCTGCTTGAGGGTTACTGCCCGCGACCCTAGGATGCGGGTATGACACCTGAAATCGTTCTTCTTGCCGTCGGCATCCTGTTCCTGGTCGGCCTCGCGCTCGACAAGATCGGGCACATCGTGCACGTGCCGCGCGTGACGCTTTTGATATTGCTCGGCGTTGCCGTTGGTCCGCCGGGGTTGGACGTCTTGCCGATCGATATTCATTCCGCGCACGAAGTTTTGGCACCGACAGCCCTGACGATGGTCGCATTTATCATGGGTGGTTCGCTGAACAGAAAAACGCTGGCCGCGCAGGGCCGCGCAATTCTGGTGCTCTCGATCACAATCGTCATAGCTGCAGTGTTCATTGTGGGCGCGGGCCTTTGGCTGGTCGGTGCTTCGGCCGTCACGGCCCTTTTGTTGGCCGGAATCGCGGCCGCCACGGATCCGGCGGCAACGCTTGATGTGATCAAAGAAAGCGGGCTTAAGAATGCCTTCACGCGACTGCTGACCGGGGTTGTTGCGATCGACGATGCTTGGGGGCTGCTGGCGTTTTCAGTAATGATGACGCTGGCGGGGCTTGTATCGGGAAATCCCGGCGCGGATGCCATTCTGACAGCCATTTGGGAAACCGGCGGCGCGATTGCGCTGGGGGTGCTGGTCGGTGCCCCCGGCGCATATCTAACCGGACGGGTAAAATCGGGCGAACCAACCCTAGTCGAGGCCCTTGGGCTGGTGTTTGTCGTCGCGGGCGTCGCCTTGATGCTTGATCTGTCATATCTGATTGCTGGCATGACGGCAGGCGTTGTTATTGTGAATTTTGCGCGCCATCACAGGCGCCCGTTCCACGAGATCGAAAAAATCGAATGGCCGTTCTTGTTGCTGTTCTTCGTTATGGCCGGAGCGTCCTTGGACCTTTCGCAACTGGCAAAAGCCGGCAGTGTCGGCGTTGCCTTTGTTGTCTTACGCGCCAGCTCACGGTTGATCGCTGGTCGCATCGGCGCAAAGCTTGCACGATTGCCAAAATCACATGCGAGCCAAGCAGGTTTGGCACTTATGCCGCAGGCTGGCGTGGCCGTGGGCATGGCGCTTGTCGCGGCTGAACGTTTCCCCGACCAAGGCGACGCGATCCTTGCCATCACCGTGGCCTCGACGATCTTTTTTGAAATCATCGGCCCGCCCCTGGCGCAGCGCGCATTGGTGCGGGCGTCCGACGAATAAAAAAGCCGCCCGCGTCGTTGCTGACAGGGCGGCTAATTTTCGTGACCTTGCTGCGGGATTAACCGACCAGTTCAAGACCCGAGAAGAAGAATGCGATTTCTTCGGCTGCAGTTTCTGGCGCGTCGGAGCCGTGGACCGAGTTTTCGCCAATCGACAGAGCGAATTCCTTGCGGATCGTGCCGTCAGCCGCGTCGGCTGGGTTGGTGGCACCCATAACTTCGCGGTTTTTCGCAATGGCGCTTTCGCCTTCCAGAACCTGCACAACGATTGGTTCAGAGATCATAAATTCGCAAAGCTCGCCAAAGAACGGACGCTCAGAGTGCACACCGTAGAACGCTTGTGCTTGGGCAAGTGTCATCTGGATGCGCTTGGAGGCGACGATGCGCAGGCCGGCTTCTTCGAACTTGGCGGCGATTGCGCCCGTCAGGTTACGCTTGGTGGCGTCGGGCTTGATGATCGAAAATGTGCGTTGGATAGCCATGATATTTACCTTTGGTATATGGATTGAATTTGGGCGGGCACTACCACGGGGCCGCAGGGTTGAAAAGCCGTGATTGACGCGCCGCGCGCGCCGTGGCACTGCCCGCCCATGTTACGCATCACAGATCTCAGTTATTCCATCGACGGGCGTGTCCTGATCGAAAATGCAACCGCCGTTATTCCGACGGGCCACAAAGTTGGCCTTGTGGGGCGAAACGGCACGGGCAAGACGACCCTGTTCAAGATGATCCGCAACGAGCTGATCCTTGATACAGGCGAGATCAACCTGCCGCGCGGCTGGAAAATCGGCGGTGTTTCCCAAGAGGTACCCGGCAACGAGGTGTCGCTGATCGACACGGTGCTGGCCGCTGACATCGAGCGCGCGTCCCTACTGGCCGAGGCGGAAACCGCCAAAGACCCCACCCGCATTGCCGACATCCAGACCCGTTTGGCCGATATTGACGCTTGGAGCGCCGAGGCGCGCGCGTCATCAATCCTCAAGGGTCTTGGCTTCACGGACAGTGAACAAAAACAACCCTGCAGTGCCTTTTCCGGTGGCTGGCGGATGCGCGTGGCGCTCGCCGCCGTGCTGTTTAGCGAACCTGATCTGCTGCTGCTTGACGAACCGACCAACTATCTTGATTTGGAAGGCGCGCTTTGGCTTGAAAACTATCTGGTCAAGTATCCGCATACGGTGCTGATCGTCAGCCATGATCGCGAATTGCTGAACCGATCCGTTGGCGGTATCCTGCATCTGGAAGACAAAAAGCTGACCTATTACACGGGGCCCTACGACAGCTTTGTTAAGCAACGCGCTGAAAAGCGGTCTCTTTTGGTGTCAGCCGCTAAAAAGCAGGACGCAAAGCGCGCGCACCTTGAAAGCTTTGTCAGCCGTTTCAAAGCCAAGGCATCCAAAGCGAAACAGGCGCAATCGCGCGTGAAAATGCTGGAAAAGATGGAAACTATCCGCGTGCCCGAAGATGCGGCGCGCACGGTGTTCACCTTCCCGCGCCCCGAAGAACTGTCACCGCCAATTATCGCAACCGAAGGCGTGTCGGTTGGCTATGGCGATCTGGTCGTGTTAAAAGATTTAAACCTGCGCATTGATCAGGACGATCGCATCGCCTTGCTGGGCCGTAACGGCGAAGGAAAATCGACCCTTGCCAAGCTGTTGTCGGACAGGCTTCAGCCGATGGGCGGCACGATGACCAGCAGCAACAAGCTGCGCATCGGCTTTTTCGCCCAGCATCAGGTTGATGAATTGCGGGTCGAAGAAACGCCGCTGCAGCACCTATTGCGCGAACGCCCCGCCGAAGGGCAGGCGCGGTTGCGCGCACGTCTTGCGGGCTTTGGGTTGATGGCCGCACAAGCAGAAACCGAAGTCGGACGCTTGTCGGGTGGACAAAAGGCCCGCCTGTCGCTGCTGCTGGCTACCCTGCCCGCGCCGCACTTGTTGATTCTCGATGAACCGACAAACCACCTTGATATCGAAAGCCGCGAGGCGCTGGTTGAAGCGCTGACGGCCTACACGGGTGCTGTCATTCTGGTCAGCCACGACATGCACCTGCTGTCGATGGTCGCGGACCGTTTGTGGCTGGTGAAAGATGGGCACGTCAAGTCGTATGACGATGATTTGCAGGCCTATCGCCGGATGCTGCTAACGCCTGACAAACCTACAAGCGACAAGCAAAAGGCGGCTAAGGTGGCCAAGCCCAAGGCGACCCGCGAACAGGTGATGGCACTGCGTGCAGACGTGCGTAAATGCGAAGAACGTGTCGCCAAGATCAACGACATGCGCGACAAACTGGCGAAAAAGCTTGCCGATCCAGAGCTTTACGAAGACTCCCGCAAGGGTGAACTGGAAACGTGGAACCGCAAGTACGCCGAAGTCATGGATGGTTTGGGCAAGGCCGAAGCGATGTGGATGGCCGCACTTGAACGGCTGGAGAGCGCCGATAAATGATGGAAACCGCCGCTCTGATTACGGCATTTACGACGCTATTTGTGATCATCGATCCGGTCGGTCTTGCACCGCTGTTTGTGGCCCTGACCCAAGGGATGACACCGGCACAGCGCCGCAGCATCGCCGTGCGATCATGTGCTGTCGCGATCGGTCTTTTGCTATTGTTTGCGCTGTTCGGCGAGGCCGTGTTGGGCTTTGTCGGGATTTCCATGCCCGCGTTTCGCGTGGCGGGGGGTGTTTTGCTGTTTCTGACCGCGTTGGATATGTTGTTTGAACGCCGCCAAAAACGGCGCGAGGACACCGCCGAAGGTGACGGCGACGCCCATCACACTCACGCGGATGATCCATCGGTGTTCCCGCTCGCGATTCCTTTGATTGCCGGGCCCGGATCAATTGCGACGATGATTCTGCTTGTGGGTCAAACCGACGGGATCGCCGGATTTGCCGCCGTGTTCGGCGTGTTGCTTGCTGTCATGGCGATTGTGTTCGTGTTCTTCATGGCCTCTGGCATAATCGAACGCGCACTTGGCAAGACCGGCACCAATGTGGTGACCCGCATCTTGGGAATGCTGCTGGCCGCACTGGCGGTGCAGTTCATTTTGGATGGGCTGCGCTCTTTTGGTTTTGCAAGCTAGGCCCTATATCTGATCTATGGATAGTGATCAGACAGCACAGTTTATCTTTCTTGCCCTTCTTGGTAGCGCGATTGCGGGCGGTTTCATCGTCCAGAATCGACACCAGATGGGCAAGGTTGCACAGCAAGCCTCGGTTTGGGGCTTAATCTTTATCGGCGTGATTGCCGCGATAGGCCTTTGGGGCGACATTCGTGATGATGTGATGCCGCGTCAGTCGGCCTATGCTGGTGGCGTGACAGAAGTGCCGCGCCAGCGCGACGGGCATTTCTATCTGACTTTGCTGATCAACGGCCAACCGATTGAATTTCTTGTAGATACTGGCGCAACGCAGGTTGTCATTACAAAATCAGACGCTGATCTTGTTGGCATTGATGTGGCCAATCTGGCGTTCCTTGGCACGGCCTATACGGCCAATGGTCCCGTGAACACGGCGACCGTGCGTCTAAATACCGTTCAATTGGGCGAGATCACCGACAGCGATATTCGCGCGTTGGTGAACGAAGGCGAGCTGGATCAATCCTTGCTGGGGATGAGCTATCTTGGGCTCTACGCGCGGATCGAAATCACCGGCGATGCGTTGATTCTGACCCGGTGATTGCGGGGCAAATCCTGATCATTTGAGTATTTAGGAACAGAAGAATGGCTGTTACTTTTCCGCCTTCTTTTCCCATCTGCCGCCGTCCTGTGACCAGTATTGCGCCGAACAGCCAGCATCGGTCAGGACCTTCCATTGGCTGCGCGCTTGGGCCAGGGCGGCCTCGTCATGACCGTCAAACAGGATGCAGGTACGCTCCATTGCAACGACTTCCTCCGGTGTAACATCGGCCCCATGCACTGCCATGAGGCAAGTCGGGGCGTTGGCAGCTCCGTTACCGGATGTGAGCAATACAGGCTGGTCCGCGTCATGCGGACCACCTGCCAGACCGTGCGGTTCAAAGCTGTCGGCATGGCCGCGCCACAGGGCAGTGTCGAGCGCGGCCATACGATCTACGTCAACGCCGCGCACTTCTATTTGCCAGTCGCGCTCGCGACTTTTGGCGATCAGCATCGGCAAGGTCGCTTCAAGTGGCGCTGCCGTCAGATGATAGAAAAACGCAGCGCCCATTTTAGGTTTCGACCGTGTCGGCGATCAGGCGGTTGAGCGACATAACACCCCAGCCGGTCGCGCCTTTGGGGGCATAAGCCGAGTCTTCTTTGATCGAGGCCGTGCCCGCGATATCAAGATGGATCCACGGCATCCCGTCTTGGATAAACCGTTTGATGAATTGCGCGGCGGTGATTGATCCGGCGGCGCGGGTGCCGACGTTCTTCATGTCAGCCACTTGGCTTTTGAGCATATCGTCATAGGCCTGCCCCATGGGCATGCGCCACGCACCCTCACCTTCGGCCACGGCCGATTTCAGGAAGGCGTTGCACAGCGTATCATCATTGCTGAAAACCCCAGCGTTTTCATGGCCCAAGCCGACGATGATCGCACCCGTCAACGTCGCCAAATTGATCACGCCTGTAGGTTTGAACCGTTCTTGCGCATACCAAAGGACATCCGCCAGCACTAGCCGCCCTTCGGCGTCGGTGTTAATCACTTCGATCGTGTCGCCCTTCATTGAGGTGACCACATCGCCGGGGCGGGTTGCACGATCCGAGGGCATGTTTTCCACGATGCCGACCAGCCCGACCACGTTTGCGTTTGCCTTGCGCAGGGCGAGCGTTTTCATGACACCTGCGACAACGCCTGCGCCACCCATATCCATCGTCATGTCTTCCATGCCGCCTGCGGGTTTCAGGCTGATGCCGCCGGTATCAAACACCACGCCCTTGCCGACCAAAGCCAAGGGGGCGTCGTCTTTGTTGCCGCCTTCCCACTGCATAACGACCACTTTGGACGGGCTGGCCGAGCCGAGACCGACACACAAGAGTGACCCCATGCCGAGCTTTTCAAGTTCTTCTTCTTCCAGGACCTCGACCTTGAGACCGAGATCCTGGAGCGCCACCAGACGGTTGGCGAATTCTGTGGTGGTCAGCACGTTGGCAGGTTCCGAGACCAGATCGCGAGTAAAGAACACGCCTTGGGCGACGGCAGCCTTGGCCACATAATCAGCCGATGCGTCTTCGGGTTTTGACACCATCAGCGTGACATCGCCGACCGCGTCGCCTTTGTCTTTTTTGTGATCGGTAAAGCTATAGCCGCGCAGGGCAATCCCAAGTGCGATGTCGCTGGGTCGCACGGCCGTGCCAGCAATCACCAACAGCGGGCCGGTGCCGCGCAGTTTGGCGATGGACACGCCCGTCTTGCGGGCCTCGTCCACGTCGCTGCGGTTCTGTGTTTTGGCTACAATGACGCCGTCAGCGGCCATATTGGCCGGAAAGGCCAGTTCCACCGCATCGCCTGCTTTCATTTTGGCGAAACGTTCACTTTGGACAAACCGCTCTAGGGCTTTGCGCATCAGCGCATTGACGCGGCGTGCGCCCTTGTCCAATTTGCCGTCCGCGCCGACCAAAACGGCGACTTTTCCGGCCGTTTGGGCGATCGGGTCGATGTCAACTTCAGCGAATGTGATCCGGGCAGGAGTGGTCATGGCATACCTCATGTTGTGCTTATTTCGCCAATACGTAGCCCCTGCCCCCAAGATTGACCAGATAGCAGTTTTGTCCTGTGCTGTGATCGGTTAACTTGTTCGCACATAGGACCAACAAGCAGGGGGTGAGGCGTGGCGCGATTCGACAGATACATGCTGTCGCAACTGTTCACGCTGTTCGGCTTCTTCTCGTTGGTGCTGGTTTTGATCTATTGGATCAACCGCGCTGTACGGCTGTTTGATCAGTTGATAGCGGATGGGCAGTCCGCATGGGTCTTTCTTGAATTTACCGCACTCACCCTGCCCCAGATAATCCGTATCGTTGTGCCATTGGCGGCCTTTGCCGCTGCGACTTATGTTACCAATCGTATGGCAACGGAAAGCGAGTTGACCGTCGTGCAAGCCACAGGATTTTCAGCCTTTCGCCTTGCGCGTCCAGTGCTTGTGTTTGGGTTGATCGTCGCGGGCATGATGATGGTTCTTACGCATTACCTTGCCCCGACAAGCAGTGCACGTCTTGCTGACCGCAGTGCCGAAGTGGCCGACAATATGACCGCGCGTTTGCTGACCGAAGGGCAATTTAGCAATCCGGCAACGGGTATCACGCTCTATATTCGCGAGATTACGCCAGCGGGCGAACTATTGGACATTTTTCTGTCCGACAACCGCTTGGACGATCAAAACATCACCTACACGGCCAATCGCGCCTATTTGGTGCGGGGCAATGACGGGCCGCAGTTGGTCATGATCGATGGCATGCTGCAAACCCTTGAAACCGACAGCCAGCGGCTGTTCACCACGACATTTGCCGATTTTGCCTATGACATTGGCGCATTGATCGCGACGACCGACGGGCGCAATCGCAGTGTGGCCGAGTTGATGACTTGGGAACTCCTGAGCCCGACACCCGCGCTTGAGGAAGAAACCGGACGCAGCGCAGCCGCATTGATTGTCGCGGGCCATGACCGGTCCGATCAGGCCCTGCTGGCCACTGTCGCAGCCCTGATCGGCTTTGCGACCCTGCTGACGGGTGGGTTCAGCCGCTTTGGAGTCTGGCGGCAGATCATAACAGCGGTGTTCTTGCTCATCTTGGTCAAGGTTCTTGAAAGCATCGGCGCGAGTATCGCGCGGGAAAACCCGGCGTTTTGGCCACTGGTCTATTTGCCGGTCTTTGGCGGCGGGCTGATTGTCTGGGGGCTGCTATTCTCAGCCTGCCGACCCGCGCTTTTCAAACGCCGCGCCAAGTTATCGGGGGTGGAAGTATGATCCTGCACCGTTATTTCGCTTGGCGTTTCCTGATGATTTTTTCAGCCACTTTTCTAGTATTCCTTGTTTTTATGGCACTTTTGGATGTGGTCGAGCAGGCCCGTCGTTTTGGTGATACCGATGCCAGTTTTCGCGATTTTGTCGGGCTCAGTCTGCTGAACCTTCCGCAATCCATTTATGCTATTTTACCACTTATCTTGATCCTTTCAACGATTGGCTTGTTTCTTGGCTTGGCGCGATCCTCGGAAATGGTGGTGACACGGGCGGCCGGGCGTTCAGCGATACGCGCGCTTATAGCGCCGGTCTTTGTCACCTTACTGATAAGTGTGTTCGGCGTAGCCATCATGAACCCGTTAGTCGCGGCCACGTCCAAGCAGTTCGAGGTCCGCGTCAATGAATTGACCAACAAGGGTGGCAATGTCATGTCGATAACCGCTTCGGGACTATGGTTGCGCCAAGGCAGCGCAAGTGGCCAGACAGTGATCCGCGCCGCAAACGCCAATGCGGAGGGCACGCAATTGCGCGATGTCACATTCATTACTTTTGGCGCCGAGGGTGGCCCGACCCGCCGGATCGAGGCGGCAGGTGCTGCATTGGCCGACGGGGCGTGGACCCTCACAGATGCCAAGGTCTGGCCGCTAGCAGATGATCGTAACCCCGAAGAATGGGCCGTGACATACCCCAGCCTTGATATTCCGTCGTCGCTTACTGCGGATCAGATTCGCGACAGCTTCGGCACGCCTTCGGCTGTTCCAATCTGGGAGCTGCCCGCCTTTATTCACAATCTGCAACAGGCCGGGTTTTCCGCGCGCCGCCATCTGGTCTGGTTCCATATGGAATTGGCGCTGCCGGCGTTTCTTGTGTCGATGGTGCTGATTGGTGCTGGTTTTACCGTGCGCCATCCGCGTGGCGGGCGCACTGGTTTGATGGTTTTATATGCGATCATCCTTAGTTTTGGTCTGTTTTTTATCCGAAATTTAGCGCAAGTGTTGGGGGAAAGCGGGCAGATTCCGGTCATCCTTGCGGCCTGGGCCCCGCCCCTTGCAGCGATCGGGCTTTCGCTTGGCCTGTTATTGCATCTGGAGGACGGTTGATGGTTTGGCGTACCTTCGCCTTGATCTGTGCCCTTGTGCTGCCCCAGCTTGGCCAGGCGCAGGGTGCAGCGACGCTTGTGGCGGACACAGTTTTTGTGACCGGTGATCAGCGGCTTGTGGCACAGGGCAATGTCGAAGTGCTGTTTGATGGCACGCGCCTATCCGCGGCCCGTGTCACCTATGATCAAGTCAGTGACCAACTGGTGATCGAAGGGCCGATTTTTCTTGTTATCGATGACGGCACGATCATGACTGCATCCCGTGCGAGCCTTGATCCGACCTTTGAAAATGGCATCCTGCGAGGAGCGCGGCTGGTACTGGACCAGCAATTGCAACTGGCAGCCAATCAGATCAGCCGTGTGGACGGTCGCTATAATCAGCTTCTCCGCGTTGTCGCGACGTCCTGTCAGGTTTGCGAAGACGATACGCCGCTATGGGAAATCCGTGCAAGCCGCGTGGTCCATGACCAATTGGAACGTCAGCTTTATTTCGATGACGCACAGTTTCGCGTGATGGGCGTGCCAATCATCTGGGTACCAAGGATGCGCCTCCCCGATCCTACCCTCGACCGTGCCACGGGCCTGCTGATCCCGCAACTGCGCAGTTCGGATCTGCTTGGCACAGGGTTAAAACTGCCCTATTTTGTTCGACTAGGCGATCACCGCGACCTTACCCTCACACCCTATCTATCCAGCAACACCACCACTCTTGAGGCGCGTTATCGTCAGGCTTTCCTGAGCGGCAACATCGAGATCAATACGGCCGTCTCTTCGGATACGCTCCTATCTGGGGCAACGCGTGGCTATATCATGGCCGAGGGCGAGTTCGATCTGGTGGGCGACTTTGCGCTGACCTTTGACCTCGAGGCGACGACCGACCGCGATTACATCCTTGATTACGGCTATTCGAGCAAAGACCGCCTTGATAGTCAGATCGCCCTGGGCCGAATCACTGACATTTCAATTTTCAACGCGGCATTAGTCCATTATGAATCGCTGCGCTTTCTTGACAACAATGCGAAGCTTCCCAGCATTGTAGCCGATATTGGGTATGAACGGCGATTTGCGCCAAACGCAATTGGCGGGATCGCCACGTTGACGGCTGATGCGCAAACCCTTTACCGCAGTTCGAATGACGATATCGTGGGGCGCGATGTCGCCCGCTTTGGCCTTGGCGCGCAGTGGCAGCGCAATTGGGTCACGCCCGTTGGTCTGTTGATTGATGGCCAGATAGGCGTGGATTTCGACTACTATGCAATCACGCAGGACGCAGCATATGCCAGCGACATACAGCGCACCATTCCGGCGGCGGCGCTAACTCTGAGGTATCCGCTGATCCGTACAACACCGTCGGCAACGCATGTGATCGAACCCGTCGTGCAAGTCGCATGGTCCGAGGTTTACGGCGACGATGTCGCCAACGAAGACAGCACCGACGCGGAACTTGATCAGGCCAACCTTTTTGCCCTTTCACGCTTTCCCGGACACGACGCGCGTGAAACCGGGGCGCGGGTCGCCTTTGGCGCACACTGGACGCGGGTTTCACCGGATGCATGGAACGCCACGCTGACCTTTGGGCGCATCTTGCGCGAAACGGCGAACGCCGCCTTTAGCGCGTCATCTGGCTTGCAAGGCACCGCGTCTGACTGGCTGGTGGCGGGCCAAGTCGAATTCCCCAACGGCGTGGCGATAGATGGACGCGCGCTTATTGCGGACGATCTGGACTTCACAAAATCCGAGGCCCGGATTAGATGGAGCGATGATCAGCTTGATCTTGCCGCCTCTTATCTTTGGCTGACAGATGGCACAAACGTGTCCGAATGGACGCTGGATAGTGCCTATCAGATTAATAACATCTGGAGCGTCAGCGCCGATGCCAGCTATGATTTCATCGCAGACAGGGCCGCACGGGCAACAATCGGCGTGGGTTGGGAAAACGAATGTGTCGCTGTTGACCTTTCGGTCTCGCGCCGCTTTTCGTCTTCGGCTAGTGTAGACCCAGTAACAAACTTAGGGTTATCGATTGAGCTCCGCGGATTTTCGGCGGGGCGTTCCGTTGGCCAGGCGACGCGCCAATGCGTGGACTGACCCCGACCGCAACACGACACACGATCAGACAGACGAGGCACCAATGCGCATACGACTGACATTCTCGGCCCTTTTGGCCCTGACACTCGCGGCAACCTTGCCAAACATAGGCGCGGCACAGAGCCCGTTTTCCCCGGCAATTGTCGTGAATGACAGCGTCGTGACGCAGTTTGAACTGGATCAGCGGATCGGCCTGCTGGGCTTGTTTCGCGCGCCAGGTAATCTGCCCGAGGTGGCACGCGAAGGTTTGATCGAAGATCGCCTGAAGATGGAAGAATTGGGTCGTGCTGGTCTGCGCCTGACCGACGAAGCCCTGCTCGACCAGATGGCGGCATTCGCCGAACGGGCCAACCTTGAACTTGACCAGTTCCTGAACGTTCTTGATGAAAGCGGGATCGAACGCGAAACATTCCGCGATTTCGTGCGTGTTGGCGTCAGCTGGCGTGACTTTGTCCGCTCGCGCTATGGGAGCCGTTCACAGATTACCGAATCCGAAATTGATCAGGCCCTTGGTCAAGCCGCAGGCGGCGCCCGCGGCATCGAAGTATTGCTGAGCGAAATTATCATCCCCGCCCCGCCGGAACAGGCCGAACAGGCCCAGGCGCAGGCCGAACAGATTTCAACCCTGACTACGACCGCCGCATTCGAAGAACAGGCGCGGGGTGTTTCGGCCCTGCCTTCACGGTCGGGCGGTGGTCGCCTCGATTGGTTGCCAATCTCGAACTATCCGCCGCAGTTGCGCTCGATTCTGCTTGCGCTTGCACCGGGCGAAGTGACCAGCCCTATTCCAATTGAAAACGGCATTGCCCTGTTCCAGATGCGCGACGTGCGTGAAATTGCACAGGCCGCCGTCGAACCGGCTGCCATCGAATACGCCGCGTATTACATTGCCGGCGGCCTTTCAGATCAAGGGCTGCGCCAAGCTGCCCGGGTCGCCGCAGACGTCGACACATGTGACGATCTTTATGGCGTCGCCCAAGGGCAGCCTGCCGAAGTGTTGCAACGTGACATCCTCCCGCCTGCTGAAATCCCCCAAGACGTGGCGATGCGCCTTGCCGCCCTTGACCCCGGTGAAGTGGACTATTCCCTGACACGCTCCGACGGCGAAACGCTGGTTTTCTTGATGCTATGCGGGCGCACGCCGACCCTGACTGGTGATGTGGATCGCGATGCGGTGCGCGCACAGCTAACCAGTCAGCGTCTTGCCGGTTATGGCGATGCATTGCTGGCTGACCTACTGGCCTCGGCGACGATCGCAACGCCATGACAGCAAACGCGCCGCTTGTGCTGTCTTGCGGCGAACCGGCTGGCATTGGACCTGAAATCGCCGTGTCCGCATGGGCTGCCCTACGGGGCGACCTACCGTTCGTGTGGCTGGGAGATCCGCGCCACCTACCTGCTAATGCGCCATTTCGCGTGATCGACAGCGTTGAAGAAGCTGCGACAACTGCGTCCGATGCAATGCCTGTTCTTGCCCATGCATTCGGTGGTGCGGCCAGTGCTGGCACCCCCGATCCGGCCAATGCCCAAGGCGTAATTGACGTGATTGCGCGCGGCGTCGATCTGGTCACATCCGGCCAGTGCCGCGCCCTGACCACCGCCCCGATCCACAAAAAGGCGCTCGCGGATGGGGCGCAGTTCGCCTATCCCGGCCACACCGAATATCTCGCGGCCCTCGCAGGCGTCGAGCGTGTTGTGATGATGCTGGCCTGCGATGCCCTGCGGGTCGTGCCAACCACGATTCACATACCGCTCGCAGCCGTGCCCCGCGCCCTGACCGCGTCCCTTCTGACCGACACGCTGCTGATCACCCACGCCGCCCTGCGCCGTGATTTCGGGATTAGCAGCCCGCGCATTGCCGTTGCAGGGCTGAACCCGCACGCAGGCGAAGGCGGCAAAATGGGAGGAGAAGAAATCGAGATGATCACCCCGACGCTCGACGCCCTGCGCGCCCAAGGGATGGATATCGCGGGGCCTCTCTCGGCCGATACGATGTTTCACACAGGCGCGCGCAAAGGCTATGACGTGGCCGTGTGCATGTATCACGACCAAGCTCTTATCCCGATAAAAACGCTGGATTTTTCCGGCGGCGTGAACGTGACACTGGGCCTGCCCTTCGTACGCACCTCGCCCGATCATGGCACCGCCTTTGATATCGCGGGCCAGGGACGCGCGGACCCAACATCGCTCATCGCTGCTCTGCGTATGGCAGACCAAATGGCAACCGCGCGCGGCACGACGACACCATGAGCCAGATCGACGCCCTTCCGCCGCTGCGCACCGTGATCGAAACCCACGGGATCGCTGCAAAAAAAAGCCTCGGTCAGAATTTTCTGCTCGATCTCAACCTCACTGCAAAAATCGCCCGCCTTGCCGGTGATCTGACAGGTTGTGACATCCTCGAAGTCGGCCCTGGCCCCGGTGGCCTCACCCGTGGTTTACTCTCCGAAGGCGCGCGCCGCGTGCTGGCAATCGAAAAAGATGCCCGCTGCCTGCCCGCCTTGGCCGAAATCAGTACCGCATACCCCGGCCGGCTCACAGTCATCAATGGCGACGCATTAGCAATTGATCCGCTCGAACACCTGACCCCGCCAATCCGCATCTGTGCCAACCTGCCCTATAATATCGGCACGGAACTTCTGGTGCGCTGGTTGACGCCCGACGTCTGGCCCCCCATCTGGAGCAGCCTGACGCTGATGTTCCAACGCGAAGTGGCGCAGCGGATCACCGCCACGCCCGGCTCCAAGGCTTACGGACGCCTTGCACTGCTCGCGCAATGGCGCACGGATGCCTCCATCGTGCTTGATCTCCCCCCCGAGGCATTCTCGCCACCCCCTAAAGTTTCAAGCGCGGTTGTGCATTTCACGGCCCTGCCCGAACCGCGCTTTCCGGCCAATGCCAAGATGCTGTCCCATGTGGTTGCCACCGCGTTCAATCAACGTCGCAAAATGCTGCGCTCGTCACTCAAAGGCCTCTCGCCTGATATCGAAGACCACCTGCGCGCCTCCGCTATCGCGCCCACTGATCGCGCAGAACAGATTGACCTTGAACGCTTTTGCGCCCTGACCCGCAGCCTGTCCAACACCTGAATTCTTCTGTTCTTAAATACTCGCATTCCAACAGCGGGTATGGCGTGCCAAGGTCAGACCCAAGCACAGCATAAACAAAAGAGAAGCGCGCCCGAAGGCGCGCCCATTTATCTCAATTTCCGGTCTGACTATTCTGCGGCTTCCGGTGCGCCGCCTCGTCCATCATTCGAGTTGCCGCCATCCGAATTGTCACCACGCTCGGGCTTATCGGCCTGCTCACTGCGCGGCGGGCGCGGCTTGCGCGGACGGCGTGGCGCTGGTGCTGGTGCGTCTTGCTGCTGTGCCGCTTCAGGCGTTTCAACCAGATCACTTTGGCCGTCGCTACCGCTTGGCTGCTCCATGGTTGCAGGCTCGCTCGCCGCAGCTTCCTGCACTTTCAAACGCTCGGACCGCTCGCGGTCACGCTCGATCTGGCGCTGGCGGTTCTGTTCTTCCTGCTCTTCACGTTTGGTATCCATTTCGCGCGTCGCTTCGGCAAGCATACGTGTGTAATGTTCAGCATGTTGGGCAAAGTTTTCAGCCGCCACGCGATCATGCGACAGCTGCGCATCACGGTGCAATTGATTGTATTTGTCGATGATCTGCTGGGGCGTCCCGCGCACCTTGGAGTCGGGGCCTGAACTGTCAAACACGCGATTGACTATGCTGCCACCCGTGGGGCGGCTATTATTATTATTATTGTTGTTGTTGCGGCTCTTGCCCCGCGACCGTGACTTGGATGTTCTCATAGGTTTCTTTCGTCCAGCATTCTATGCTTTTGGCGTGGCCCTCGCGCGCCTCATGCGCGCTGCAGTCTTTGGGGCCCGGCGATGTTCTGGCGACTAATCGGGGGGAGAGCGTGAAGCCCTCTTCCGGCCGATAATTATGGATAAACATGGCAGGGGGCACAGGGCAAGCGCAAATTGCCTCATAGCCTGTAAATGCGGCATTTATCAGCCTGTTTGTGGCGGTTTAGCAGGGTTTCGGCCCAATACGACGCGGTCACGTCCATCCAGATCGGTGCGAATTTCAACTGATTCCAATCCGGCTCTTTGCATCAATCCCGCGACATCCGCCCCCTGCGTCGGGCCAATTTCAACCATAAGCCAGCCCATCGAGGTTAGATGATCGCGCGCGCCTGCGCAAATCACACGGTAAGCACTCAGCCCGTCTGCGCCATCAGTAAGCGCCACGCGCGGTTCATGGGCCAGTTCAGGGTAAAGCCCGCCCATTTCATGTTCGGCGATATAGGGCGGGTTTGACACGATCAGATCGAAAGCTCCGCCAACGTCGCCATACCAGTCAGAGACTCGCAGTTGCAACCGGTCCGCGACGCCGATCGCTTGGGCGTTGCGCGCAGCAACAGCAAGTGCGGGCGGCGACACATCGCTTCCCATCCCGGTCGCATCACCCCGCTGTGCCAGCAGGGTCAGCAAAATTGCGCCGCTTCCCGTGCCAAGATCCAGAACATCCTGAAACGGCAACTCTAACGCTGCTGCAACCAGCGTTTCGGTTTCAGGGCGCGGGTCCAGCACATCCGACGTCACGATAAATCGCAGTCCGAAGAAGTCGCGATAGCCGATGATCTGTGACACAGGTTCACGCATCGCCCGTCGCCGGATCAATCCTCGAAAGGCTGCAAGGCGCGCCGCGTTCACCGCGTCTGGCAAAATCAGCGTCAACCGCCCACGATCCACCCCCAGCGCATGCGCCAGCAATATGCGTGCATCGCGCGCCGCGCCGTCGACACTTTGGGCTTTCAGTTCACCAACCGCCCAGACAAGGGCTCGGCTGCCGGTTGTCATCCGTTCATTTCCGCCAATGCCGTGACCTGCGCTTCTTGGATCAGTGCGTCGATGATTTCATCCAGATCGCCCTGAATGATCTTATCGAGCGCATATAGTGTGAGGTTGATCCGATGATCGGTCATGCGCCCCTGCGGGAAATTATAGGTGCGGATGCGTTCACTACGATCGCCCGACCCGACTTGGTTTTTGCGATCAGCCGAGCGTTCATCATCCACCCGCTGGCGTTCCATATCATAGAGCCGCGTTTTCAGCACACCCATCGCGATCTCTCGGTTGCGATGCTGGGACTTCTCGGAACTGGTCACGACGATCCCACTGGGGATATGGGTAATCCGCACGGCTGAATCTGTCGTATTGACGTGCTGCCCGCCGGACCCTGACGCGCGCATCGTGTCGATGCGAATGTCGTTAGGGTTAATCTGGATATCCACATCTTGCGCTTCGGGTAGGACCGCGACCGTCGCTGCAGACGTATGTATCCGCCCCCCACTTTCGGTTTCCGGCACACGTTGCACGCGGTGCACGCCGCTTTCGTATTTGAGGCGGGCAAAGACGTTGTCACCGCTGATCCTTGCGGTGACTTCCTTGATGCCGCCAAGTTCGGACAGGCTTTGTTCAAGGATTTCAAATTTCCAGCCGCACGCCTCGGTATAGCGTTGATACATCCGCAACAGATCAGCGGCGAACAACCCCGCCTCGTCGCCGCCCGTTCCGGGACGGATTTCCAGCAAAGCCGGACGCGCATCTGCACTGTCTTTGGGCAAAAGCGCTAGTTGCACAGCCTTTTCCAAGCCGGGCAGTTTGTTGCGTAACTCCGGCAGTTCGGCTTCGGCCAACTCGCGCATTTCGGGATCGCGCAGCATCGCCTCGGCCTCGTCGATGTCGCGGGTCAGGGCTTGATAGGTAGTGACGGTTTCGACCAAGGGGCGCAGCTCGGCGTATTCACGCGCCACATCAGCGAATTCATCGCCCGCCAGCCCCTCGGACATTTTCGCCTCGAGGAATTGGAACCGTCTGGTGATCTGGATAAGTTTATCTTCAGGTATCATGGGTTTGGCATGGGCGATCAAGGGGCAACGGTCAAGGGGCCAAGTGCGGTCAGCCAGCCGATGATGCGGGTCCTGTTTACCCCCATATCCGATCCGCCAAAGCGCAAGCGGCCATGGATTACCAGCAGCAGGTTTGTTGTGTCTTGCGCGGCTTGGATGGTAACAGTGGTGTAATCTGGAAAGCCGAACAGGCGCGAACGGGTTTGATAGGTGATCATGTCTTGCGCGACACTGCCAGACAGGCGTTTGGTGCGTGCGGTTGCCATGATCACGCGATCCAGCGCGCGCAGCACGTCTTGCTGTGCGGCAGTCATTTCGCGCGCCGCGATAAAGCGCACCGCGCTTTCGGTATCACCAGGCTGCATCGGGTCAGGGGCCACATGCCAGCGCGCGGCGTCATAGGGCGCAAGCCGCACAGAAGCGAGAGCGCCGAGAACCAGCGCCAGCATTACAACCAGCAGAAATTTCATCGGTATTTTACTCCCGGCAGAACCGACAGGATTTCAAAGATCAGGTTCGCTGCAACAAGGGCGGTGTTACCGCTGGTATCATAGGGCGGCGAAACTTCGACCATATCCGCCCCAACGATATTGAGACCGCGCAACCCGCGGATCAGTTCCATCGCTTGCATCGTGGTCAGGCCGCCGATTTCCGGCGTGCCTGTGCCGGGCGCAAAGGCCGGATCAAGGCTGTCGATATCATAGGTGACATAAGTAGGTTGATCACCAATCGCTGCCACGATGTCATTTGCCAGCGGAGTCAGTGACTTGTGCCATAAAGCTGGTGCCAGATGCTGGTTGAATCCCCAGCCGGCAGCTTCGGTGAAATCGTCCGCAGAATAACCAGTGCCGCGCAAACCTATTTGCCATACTTTTGAAGGGGTTATCAGCCCTTCTTCATAGGCGCGGCGAAAGACGGTTCCATGGGCTTCCTTTACGCCAAACATATCGTCGCTGACATCCGCATGGGCATCCACATGCACCAGCGCCACGGGGCCGTGTTTCTTGGCGATACTGCGCAGGATTGGCAATGTCATGGTGTGATCACCACCGATGCCGATGGGCGTCACATTATGAATCAAGTGTGCATCGTAAGTCTTTGTAATAATGTCGATTGTTTCAGACAAATCAAAGGTATTTATCGCCACATCGCCAAGGTCGGCGCATTGCAAACTATCAAACGGCGCGGCCCCCGTCTGGATGTTATAGGGGCGGATCATCGCGCTTTGTTCGCGCACTTGTTTGGGGCCAAACCGTGTGCCGCTGCGCCAACTTGTGCCGATGTCCATCGGAACACCGATGAACCCCACATCAAGGCCATCGGCGCTGTCCACCGCAGGCAGTCGCATAAACGTCTGCGGTCCCGAAAACCGCGCGAGATCATTGCCGGAAATTGGTTGGTTTGGCATCACGCCCCCCGTTTGTTCCAAAGGTAAAGACAGCACAGTTCCATCGCCACATGCGCGCCAGCAACGGCGGTGATGTCTGCGTGATCGAAGGGTGGTGATACCTCAACGATATCGCCACCCACCATGTTGATCCCCGCCAGATCGCGCAGCATTGCCGCCGCCTGCCAGCTTGCTAGCCCGCCCCAAACGGGCGTGCCGGTGCCCGGTGCAAAGGCCGGATCAAGCGCGTCAATGTCAAATGTCACATAAGTCGGGGCGTCGCCAACCAGTTTCTTGGCTTGCGCGACAGCCGATGCGATGCCCTTTTCATGCACCTCGCGGGCCTCGATATAGTGCATCCCGCAATAATCATCGCATTCGGTGCGGATGCCAATTTGGACGGACCGTTTCGGGTCAACCAGCCCCAGCTTCACGGCCTTATACATCATCGTGCCGTGATCAATCCGGTCCATGTCATCATCGGCCCACAGATCGGAATGCGCATCGAACTGGATCACCGACAGGGGCCCGAATTTTTCTGCATAGGCTCGCAGGATCGGCAGGGTGATAAAATGATCCCCGCCCAGCGTCACCGTGCCCGCATCGGCGGCCAAAATCCCCGCGATATGCGCCTGCACCAGCGCGGGAAAGCCCGCCACATCGGCGTAATCAAACGCCATATCGCCATAATCAACAATGCTGAAATCGCTTAACGGATCAAACCCACCCCAGCCCGTGGGCGGATCAAAGGGCTGCAAGGTTGACGCGGCACGAATCGCGCGCGGACCAAACCGTGTTCCGGGCCGGTTGGTCACGGCCTGATCAAACGGCACGCCTGTGACGGCCAGATCGACGCCGCTTAGATCCTTGGAGTATTGACGGCGCAGGAACGATGTGGCCCCACCAAAGGCGTTTTCATAGGCCAGCCCGCGCCGGTCTTTGCGCGTGAATGCTACATCAATTTGTTTCTTGGCGTCTTCGAGTCCCATGTGTTGGCCCTTTAGCTAAGTGGCAGCGCGCGTTCGGCGATGCGTACAAAATAGGATGCGCCAAAGGGCGCGGCGGCATCGTCAAAATCGTAATCCGGCTGGTGCAATCCCGCGGTGTCACCATTGCCGATAAACAGATAGGCACCGGGGCGCTTTTCCTGGAAATAGGAAAAATCCTCGGCCCCCATTTCGCGGGTCGCATCGGCAATCACGCCGTCCTTGCCTGCAATTTCCTGCGCGACGGATACCGCGAATGCTGTGGCATCGGGATCGTTGATCGTCGGCGGGTAGCCGACATCGTAGCGCAAAACGCCTTGCACCCCGAAGGACGCAGCCTGCCCCGCCACTATTTCTTTCATCCGGCGCATGACCATCGCCTGTACCGGTTTTTCGAAGGTGCGCACCGTGCCGCCCAAATAGGCGGTTTCCGGCACCACGTTATCGGCAGTGCCCGCGTGGACCATCGTGACCGAGACAACCAGATCATCCAAAGGGCAGTGATTGCGGCTGACAATCGTCGCCATAGCTTGGGCAATCGACAGCATTGCGGGAATTGGATCAACAGTTTCGTGGGGATAGGCGGCGTGCCCCCCAACCCCTTTGATATCAACGTGAAAGGTATCGACAGCGGCCATCAACGGCCCCGGCGTGGTATAGAACTGCCCCAAAGGCGTTCCGGGCGCGGAATGGATAGCGTAGGCCTCGCGGATATCGAAACGATCCAGCACGCCTTCTTCTACCATCAATTCGGCACCGCCGCCGACTTCTTCAGCGGGTTGAAAGATCAGCGCCACACGGCCTTTGAAGTTGCGGGTTTCGGCAAGGTAGCGCGCGGCCCCTAACAGCATCGTTGTGTGCCCGTCATGGCCGCAGGCGTGCATCTTGCCTTCGTTCAGGCTGGCCCAGTCCGCGCCCGTGGTTTCAGGGATCGGCAGCGCATCCATGTCGGCGCGCAGACCAATTGTTGGTCCCTCACCTTGGCCGTTGATGATCGCGATCACGCCGGAAATCGCCACCCCTTCATGAATTTCATCGACGCCAAATTCGCGCAAACGTTCCACGACGAACGCCGCCGTTTCATAGCATTGCTGCCCCAGTTCGGGATGCTGATGTAAATGACGCCGCCAAGCGGTCATGTCGTCTGCAAAAGCGGCGATGCGGTTGATAACTGGCATGGGTTGGACTCGCGGCGTTGTGGCAATACCCTAGTCTTGCAGCAAAGGAGCGCCCCCTCAATGGCCGAAAATCCGCTTATTCACGACACCAGCGACGATGCGACCGTGCAAATGGCGCGATTGGTCGAAATTATGCGCCGTTTGCGCGACCCTGACACCGGCTGCCCGTGGGATATCGAGCAAAATTTCGCGTCGATTGCCCTCTATACGATAGAGGAGGCTTACGAAGTGGCGGACGCAATTGAACGGGGTGATATCGCGGAATTAGAGGGCGAATTGGGCGATTTGCTGCTGCAAACGGTCTATCACACGCAGATGGGGACCGAGGCGGGGCATTTCACCTTTGCCTCCGTCGCGCGCAATATCAGCGACAAGATGGTCGCTCGGCATCCGCATGTGTTCGGGGACGAGTCGCGCGACAAATCAGCGGACCAGCAAACCGCCGATTGGGAAAAGATCAAAGCTGCTGAACGCGCCGATAAGGATCAGGGGCGCACGCTTGACGGGGTTGCCGTTGGTCTGCCTGCATTATTGCGGGCGATGAAATTGCAAAAACGCGCGGCGCGGGTCGGGTTTGACTGGCCCGATGTGGGTCAGGTGATCGACAAAATTGCCGAGGAAGCCCTCGAGGTCGTCGAGGCGCGCGATACGTTAAGCCATGCCGAAGTGACCGAGGAAATCGGCGATCTGCTGTTTGTGATGGCCAATCTCGCGCGGCATCTGGATGTAGACCCCGAGGCGGCGCTGCGCGGCGCGAATGCAAAATTCATCCGAAGGTTCGAGATGATCGAGGATGCACTGGCGAAAATCGGCAAGACTCCTGCCCAGTCAGATCTGGCGGAAATGGACGCGCTTTGGAACGCAGCCAAACGGCAGGATAAATCCGAGTAAAAAAATCAGGTATTGACTCGACTAAAAGAGTCGGGTTTGGAGGGAGCAGTCAAATAGAGGAAAATAAATGACCCTTCGAACTCTTATGCTGGCAACATGCGCCACACTCATTGCCGCCCCCGTGCTGGCCGATGTGAACATCTACACCACCCGCCAACCGGTATTGATCCAGCCGGTGATGGATGCCTTTACCGCACAAACCGGTATTGCCGTGAACATGGCATTCGTCGACGGTGGCATCGTTGAACGCCTTCAGGCCGAAGGCACGCGTTCGCCTGCTGATCTGGTCATGACCGTCGATATCGCTAACCTGCAACAGATCGTTGATGCGGGCGTGGTGCAGGCCGTGGACAGTGACGTGCTGGCCGCAGCCGTGCCCGCCGATCTGCGTAGCCCTGACAATCTATGGTTCGGGCTGACGACGCGCGCGCGCATCGTTTATGCCAGCAATGATCGCGTGGCCGACGGGGAACTCTCCACTTACGAAGACCTTGCTGATCCGAAATGGGAGGGGCGCATTTGCACACGGTCCGGCACGCACGACTATAACCTTGCGCTGCTGTCGGCCGTTATTGCGCATCACGGCGAAGACGGTGCCCGCGACTGGGCGGCGGCTGTGCGTGGCAACCTTGCACGCAAGCCCCAAGGTAATGACCGTGCACAGGTCAAAGCGATCTGGGCGGGCGAATGCGATATCAGCCTTGGGAATACCTACTATATGGGCCAGATGTTGGCCGATCCCGAACAGATCGAATGGGCCAATTCCGTGCGTATTATCTTTCCCGCATTCGAAGATGGCGGGACGCATGTGAACGTGTCGGGCATCGCCCTGACCCAAGCCGCGCCGAATCGCGATGCGGCCATACAACTGATGGAATTCCTTGTGTCACCAGAGGCGCAAACGATGTATGCCGAAACCAACAGCGAATACCCCATACTGGCAGAAGCGCAGGTGTCAGATCTAGTCGCAAGTTGGGGCACATTCACCGCCGATAACGTGGCGCTGACTGAACTGGCAGGCAATCGCACCGCAGCCTTGCGCATCATGGAAGAAGTTGATTTCGACGGCGAATAAGTCGCTGTCTCGGATCGTCGGAACGGGCTGGCAAGTGCCAGCCCGTTTGCGTTTCAACACCCGCTTTGATGGGAAGCGGGGCAAGACCACACCAAGCGGAAAGCTCTAAGCAAGCAAGAACACCTGCGGGGATCACATCGGTCGCATATCGTTTCTTAAAACAGATAATTTCTTAAAACAGATAATTGATGCCGAATAAGAAAACATTCGGCGCATACAATGCGCGCACCTCAAGCTTTTCAGTAATCTGGTAATACGGGGAAGAAATAATATAGGGAGTGAGGTTACTTTCAAAAAGTGGTCGCACGACATGCGGAACGATGGGGGCGAGTTGCCCCCTATATCCGACCATTAAACCAACGGAGTAGTCCAAGCCAAAACGGTTTTTCAAAAAAAGCGTTCTGGAGAGCCCGAGACTCCACGTTCTGTCCCCAAAGCAATTGATGAAAGTGGAGCCATTAATGCCGTTTTTTGTCAGCGAAACGAAATGGTTTAGGGAAATATTATCCGTAGTGAAGCTATCGGAAGAATGCCATCCAAAAGGCAGATACGCAAATCCGTCGGCTGCTTCTTTCCCAATTGCAAATGTAAGCACACTGCTTGCAAACGGTTCCGAAGCTGCGCCCGTATGCCGCCCTTGAGAACTGAGGGAGGACAAAACTGCCGAGGTCTGTGCAAATGCCGCGCCGCAGGCCAGACACAGAACGAGCGTTAAAATT
>CALAGN010000028.1 GCA_937891785.1 uncultured Octadecabacter sp. | reverse complement strand
AAAATGGCCGCGTAAGTTCTACAGCCGCACCCCGCTAGAAATGGGGGGATTACCAGGCAATCCCGTTGTGCTTCACGATCTTGGACGGCCCCGCCACAACGAAACGCCCCTAGAACCAGCGCGCGCGAAACCCTATGTCATGACAAACCAATGACCGGAGCCGCCATGCCAGCCGCCAATCAAGCCGCCCTCGAGTTTCTGCTCACACGGCGGTCCCGCCCTGCTAAAACGCTCACGACGCCGGTGCCCGATCGTGCGGAACTCGCGACGCTCCTGACGGCAGCTGCACGCACGCCCGATCACGGCAAACTCGAACCGTGGCGGTTTATCGTGTTGCAAGGTGCTGCCCTGCCCCGCCTCGCAGCCCTCGTGAATAGCCGCGCCGCCGCGCTGAATATCGACGCCGCGCAAATCCCCAAAGCGCACGCTGCCTTTGCTGATGCGGGCCTAATCGTCGCCGTGATCAGCGCGCCGGTGATTTCGGCCAAAATCCCCGCGATTGAACAAACCTATAGCGCCGGAGCGGTCTGCCTTTCGCTGCTCAATGCCGCGCTCGCCGCTGGCTGGGGCGCAAACTGGCTCTCGGGCTGGGCCTCGCATGATCGCGGTTTCGTCGAAACGGGGCTTGGTCTTGCGCCACATGAATCTGTCGCCGGTTTCATCCATATCGGCACGCAAACAAATCCGCCGCCCGAACGCCCGCGCCCTGATCTGGACACCACGGTCACATGGATCGACACATGATCTTTCAGGATTTTTCCAAAGCTCTCGCGCAATTCAGCGACGCCCGCTTCCGACGCGTGCTTTTGCTTGGCGTCGGTCTGACGTTGGGCCTTTTCGTGATCAGCGGGTTGGGGCTGTGGCAACTGTTGGCGTGGATCGACATCGAAAACGTCTCGCTGCCGTTCTTTGGCAAAGTCGCCTGGCTGTCCTATGTCCTTGGCGTGATCACGGCCGCACTTAGCCTGTTTGCATGGGTATTCCTGATGATCCCGGTCGCATCCGCAATTACCGCAGTCTTTCTTGATGACGTCGCACAGGCAGTCGAGGACAAGCACTTTCCACATCTGCCTGCCCCACCAAGAATGCCGCTTAGCACGGCAATCGCGGATACCTTCAGTTTTCTCGCCGTGCTGATCGGCGCGAACCTGCTGGCACTAATGCTTTACATCATGCTGCCCTTCGCTGCGCCGTTCATCTTTTACGCGCTGAATGGCTTTCTGTTGGGGCGGGAATACTTCACCCTTGCGGCCACACGCCGCGAAGGACGGGCCGGTGCGCGCGCGTTACGCAGCCGCCACGGCAATGAAATCTGGCTTGCGGGGTGCCTCATGGCTATCCCACTCACGATTCCGGTCCTCAACCTCTTTGTGCCAATCCTCGGGGCTGCGACTTTCACGCATATGTATCACCGCCTTAGTCAGCGCTGAGCGCAGGCGTCGCCATCCGGTCAAACCAGTCCAGATCACGAACCGTGATCGCGCCCGACAAAATAACTCCGGCAATCACCGCCCAGATCAGGAACGCCCAAATCGTGGTGATCTTGGCTTTGCGGTGTAGCTGCGGATCTGCGGGCGCACTTGACGGGGTGCCCGGAACAACCTCGCCCGCCTCACCTTGCGTGGTCATGCGCAACGGCAACACGACAAAAAACACCATGGACCAGACCACTGCGAACAAAACGATAGCCGATGTAATACCCATTATTGCCTCTCTGCGGACTGCCCGCTTTTTCTTCCAAAATAACTTCTGCCAGAGGCTCCGGGTGTCCCCAAAGCGCTAGACTTGTTCTAGCTCGATCAGGCAGCCGTTAAAGTACTTGGGGTGCAAAAACAACACCGGCTTGCCGTGTGCGCCGATCTTTGGTTCGCCCGTGCCCAGCACCCGCGCGCCGGTTTGGGTCAGATGATCGCGCGCGGCGATAATGTCTTCGACCTCGTAGCAAATGTGGTGAATGCCCCCCGATGGGTTCTTGTCAAGAAACCCATTGATCGGGCTGGCGTCACCCAACGGGTAAAGCAACTCGATCTTGGTATTGGGCAGCGTGATGAACACAACTGTGACGCCGTGATCCGGTTCATCCTTCGGCGCGCCCACATCTGCCCCCAAAGCATCGCGGTATTGGGCGATCGCGGCCTCAAGGTCGGGCACGGCAATGGCAACATGGTTCAGTCGACCGATCATAACAGGCTCCTTTTTCGTTCGTTCGCGCAATCTATGTCGTGACACGGCGCATGGCGCAATGGGGCGCGCCAACGGGTCGCGGTGCATTTCGACACCGCTGTTAACGCCGAGTTTACCCCGATCATGATTAACTTGGATTGCAGCTATCTCTGGAAGGGATGTTATGGACGACTTTGATGATTTCATAATGAAACGACCACCCACTGCCTGCCGCCCGCTGTTGGGCCTAACGGTGCTTGTGGTCGAAGACAGTCGTTTCGCCTGCGAGGCGATGCGTCTTTTGTGCCTGCGCTCGGGCGCGCGGATCCGGCGGGCTGACAGCCTGCGACATGCCCGCCGCCATTTGGCGGTCTATCGCCCCGCTGTGGTGATCGTTGATCTTGGCCTGCCCGACGGTCCGGGCGAAAACCTGATTAACGATCTGACGACCATCGCACCGCGCGTCGATGTTGTGCTTGGTGCCAGCGGCGATCCTGACGGCAAAGACCGCGCACTGGCTGCAGGTGCTGATGGTTTCTTGGCCAAGCCCGTGCAATCACTTGCACAATTTCAGCAAATGATCCTGTCGCATCTGCCCGAAGATCGCCAGCCTTGCGCGCCTTGGGTACTGACTGATGAATGTATCAGCCCCGATCCGATGGCTTACCGCGATGACCTTGCCCATGTGGCCGATGTTTTGGACGGACAAGAAGAAGACAGCTCTATGGACTACATCACCCAATTCCTCAGCGGCGTCGCCCAAAGCGCGAATGACTCCGGCCTTGGCGTCGCGGTTGGTAACTTTGCGCGCGCACGACGCAACGGGCAGGCAACACGATCCGATGTGGCGCAGATTGCCGCAATGGTTCAAGAGCGCCTTTCAAGCAACAGCCCTTTGTGAGCAAACGTAATGCGTCTGGAACGGCGTGGGATCGACCTGCAGCACCCCTTAAAGAGGCCCTGTCCAAGTCGCAAATCGGCCCCAATTAGAGGGCAAACCATTTGTTAAGAGCGCGCGTATTCCAGCCGTGCCAAACAGAAGGGCCAGTCCAATATGGAGCGCTTTATAGACCGTTTTTGCGGCGATGAGGTTGGGAACGCGGCAATCGACTGGATTGTTTTGACAGCTGGCATGGTGCTGTTCGGCGCGGCCGTGATGACCTCGATCAGCCCCATGACGGATGACCTTGCGCTCGATGCCACAGACGCGGACTTCCAGATCGAAATGGGCCTCTAGCCCGACATCTAAAAGACCCTAAAGCAGCAGGCGCGGATCAGTCCCCATTTCAAGATCAGGAAAGATCCCGCCTTCAAGCGCTGCAACCGAAACTCCAGTCGCAGCCCGCATAACCCATGCAGCGTAGGCGCGAATATCGCGGGTCGGTAGCAAATCGCGCCCCGCATATAGATCGCCCTCGCCCAATCCGGGCCAATCGCGAATGACGCGGCCACCCCTCATTGCGCCACCTGCAAACAGCATCGCACCGCCAGTGCCGTGGTCCGTTCCGCGCGACCCGTTTTCGCGGGCCGTGCGACCAAATTCCGTCATGCACAAAACCGCTGTCTGGCCCCATGCCGCACCCAATCCCGTCCGCAGTGTCAGGATCGTATCACTCAGCCGCGACAGCGCGCGCGCGATATTGGAACTCTGGTTGTCATGTGTATCCCACCCGCTGATCGAAAAGCTGGCGATCCGGGTATCACCGCGCAACCGGCCTGCGGCGAATTCGGCCAGTTTCACATGATCACCTGACAGACCGATACCTTCCATCATCGGACTTGCATCCATCATCCCCTCGGTCTCGGCAGCGGCTTGGATGGCTGCATCGCTCGCTAGCGCCTCCGCGATCGCGATAGCATCACTACTCGCCCGCTGAAAAAGCGGATCGCCATGGTACACAACCTCAAGCAATCTGCGCACATGCGGTGACAGGTTCAACCGCGCATCCGGAGACCACCGCGCAGCAGGCGCATCCCCCGACAATACAAGCATCTGGTCGCGCCCGATCGCATAAGCCACATCCGCCTCTAGACCGGGGCTCTGTTGCAGCAGTCGGTTAAGCCAGCCATCGCGCAAGCCACCGCCGTTCAAATCCGGCAATCCAGCCTCAAGAATATCTTGCCCGTCAAAATGGCTGCGCTTGTCGCGATAGGGCGTTGAAACCGCGTGAACCGCCCCCATCTCACCGGCCTGCCACAAAGGATGCAGCGGTGCCAAGGCGGGGTGAAGTGCAAAAAAACCATCCAGATCAATGGCATTCACGGCCTCGCCCACACCTATACTGGGGCGCAATCCCGCCAAAGCCGGATCGCCGTAAGGTTGGATCACATCCAATCCGTCCATCGCCCCGCGCAGGATAATCACCACAAGGCGCGTGTCCCAAGGCGCTGCAGCAAAGGCCACGGGCGTCAACAACGGGCTAGCAGCGGCACAACAGCCCAGCGCTGCGCCCGACATCAGAAACTTGCGACGCTCCATCCCTATCTCCTTTGAAAGTCTGCCGAGGCAAGGACAAGCCCGACACCAGACACACGGTCTTCGGCAGCTTGGGCGGCGAATGCCACAGCCGGATCGGCGTCAGGGCCCAGTGCTGTATAAACAAACTCGCGCGGGTCCGGCAGATCGTCGCGTAACCGCGCAGGGGCCGTCATCGCCCAAGTGATCCGCCCCGCCATGCCCTGCGCCGTGATCCACTCGGCGCTGTCTTCGGGCCACCCATCCGGACCAAACGGCATTTCCCAAGGCTGACCCATCACCGCCAAATGACCCAAGAAAGCGCGCCGTCCCTCGTTATAGCTCATCGCGGCAAGGGCATCAGGATCGATATCCAGCGCCCGCGCACCTGAAGTCACAAAACCAAACGGCAGCTTCACCTTTTGCTTTTTGCAGGCCCATGCAGCGGGGTGGCGCAACAGCGCCTCAGTGACCACGCCAAGATCGCCACCGCTTTGCCCGAACGCGCGCGCCAGTGCGTCAACCAGCCCAAGCGGCGGGTCATCAGCCACAAAATGCACCGCAAATTTACGGGCGATATGGCGCGCGGTATCGGGATGCGCGGCCAGATCGTCAAGCACGGCAAACACGTCATCCAAACGCGGCTCGCCACCACCATAGCTTTGCCCCAAAACCACTTCGGGTCCGGGTTCGGCCATCGCGTCGCTAAACGTAAAACCGCTCTGCGCGCTATAGCTGAGGCCCGTCAACAATTCCGCCAACTCGCGCACATCTGTCTGATCATAGGCACCGCTGACACCCAGCGTGTGCAGTTCCAACATTTCCCGTGCAAGGTTTTCATTCAGCCCACGATTGCGCCGCTGTGCTGTGCGGCTGTTGGGGCCCATCGACACATGCTGATCCAGAAAAACCAACATCATCGGGTGGGTCGCGACAGCCCGTAGCATATCCGAAAATCTGCCAGCGACATGCGGGCGGATTGCTTCTTCGACGTAGGGCGCCACAAGGTGGCGGGTCGTCCCCGACACCGAACGCACGGTGAAATGGTCGGCCCAGAACCGCGTTAACCACTCGCGTAATCCGTCTTTTGTGCTCACGGCGCGGGCGATTTGCGCGCCAAAGTCGACCGCGCGTTGATCGCGCGCCACATCGCGCATTGCGCGAAGCTGTTCTTGGGCCTCTTCTTCGCGATCTGTGCCCCGCGCGGCGCGGCGTATCTGCGAAAGGTCGTGAAAGTCGCGCGGTGATGGCGTGGCATCCGCCCAAAACGGGATCACAAAGCGCGCGGCACTTTCATCGGGTCCGCGCAACCGCACCATCATGTCATCCACTGACGCTGGCGGTGCGATGCTGGGCGACAGGCCGACGCCAAAACGTATTTCGGCAATGATCGGGTCAAACGGCACGCGCGCGGCTCCTGTTCAGGCTCACCCCATTATACAGGGTAAGCCGCCGGATCCGCCGCTTTTTTTTTCGCACGTCTAAGCGAAATAGCGCCCTTAGTCCTCGACGGGGATCGCACGCAGGTGCAATTCGCGCAGCTGCTCGTTTTGCGGCTCGCTTGGCGCGTTCATCATCAGGTCTTCGGCGCGTTGGTTCATCGGGAACATGATGACCTCGCGAATGTTCGCCTCGTCGGCCAACAGCATCACGATCCGGTCAATCCCAGCCGCGCAACCACCGTGGGGCGGGGCGCCGTATTGGAACGCATTGACCATGCCGCCAAACCGCTTTTCGACTTCGTCTTTGCCATAGCCGGCAATTTCAAACGCCTTGAACATAATTTCTGGCTTGTGGTTCCGGATCGCGCCACTGACCAACTCGTAGCCGTTACAGGCAAGGTCATACTGAAAGCCCAGCACATCCAGCGGATCACCATCCAGCGCCGCCATCCCGCCTTGTGGCATGGAAAACGGGTTGTGTTCGAAATCGACTTTGCCGGTTTCTTCGTCGCGATCGTAGATCGGGAAATCAACGATCCACGCGAATGCAAAACGGTTCAGGTCAGTCAGGCCCAGCTCGTTACCAATCTCGTTGCGCGCACGTCCCGCGACCGCCTCAAACGCCTTGGGCTTGCCACCAAGGAAGAACGCCGCATCGCCGACATTCAGACCCAACTGCTGGCGTATTTCTTCGGCTCGCTTCGGACCAATATTCTTAGCCAGCGGGCCAGCTGCTTCCATGAACTTCATCGTTGCTTGGTCAATTTGGTAACCCAACTTGGCAAACTTCTCTAAAGCTTGCGAGTCGCCCAATTTCGCCAAAGTTGCCAATTCTTTGACGTCCTCATCGATATGATCTTCAAAGCTAACTTCTCGCCAGAAGATATACCCCATGCCGGGCAGACCTTCTTTCTGCGCGAATGCGTTCATCCGGTCACAGAACTTGCGCGACCCGCCCGTGGGCGCTGGAATCGCACGGATTTCAGTGCCGTCTTGCTCAAGCAACGTCGCAAAGATCGCGAAACCGGACCCTGCGAAATGATCTGACACAACCTGCATCTTAATCGGGTTACGCAGGTCGGGCTTGTCACTGCCATACCAAAGGGCGGCGTCCTTGTAGGAAATCTGCTCCCACGTCTGGTCAACGTTGCGACCCTTGCCAAATTCCTCGAACACACCCGTGATGACAGGCTGGATCGTGTCGAACACGTCTTGCTGTTCAACAAACGACATCTCCAGATCAAGCTGGTAGAAGTCTGTGGGCGAACGATCAGCGCGCGGGTCTTCATCACGGAAACACGGCGCAATCTGAAAATACTTGTCAAAGCCGCTGACCATGATCAGTTGCTTGAACTGCTGTGGAGCTTGGGGCAGCGCATAGAATTTACCGGGGTGCAGGCGTGATGGCACCAGAAAATCGCGCGCGCCTTCAGGGGATGACGCGGTAATAATCGGTGTCTGATATTCGCGGAACCCCTGATCCCACATCCGTTTGCGCATCGACGCGACAACATCGGACCGCAGTTTCATGTTGGCCTGCATCGCCTCGCGGCGCAGATCAAGATAGCGGTATTTCAGGCGGGTTTCCTCGGGGTATTCCTGATCGCCAAACACCATCAGCGGCAGCTCTTTAGACGCGCCCAGAACTTCGATATCGCGGATAAAAACCTCAACTTCGCCGGTCGGGATTTTGGCGTTCACAAGGCCTTCATCGCGCGCCATGACGTTACCATCAATGCGGATACACCACTCGCTGCGCACTTTCTCAATCTCAGCGAACACGGGGCTGTCTGGGTCGGCCATGACCTGCGTAATGCCGTAATGGTCGCGCAGGTCGATGAATAGCAAACCACCGTGGTCACGCACGCGATGTACCCACCCCGAAAGGCGGACAGTATCGCCAACATTGGCTTTGGTCAGATCGGCGCAAGTATGGCTGCGGTAGGCGTGCATGGGGTCAGGTCCTGCTAACAAAGGTTCGCGCTGATCAACCGTGCTAGGCCGTCAAAGTCAAGGGCTGCGGCCTGCCAATTCCCTTATCCGTCACGCAAGTTGCCCTGCAGGCAGCGGGATAGGCGCCGGTTCGTGCATCCCCACACGCGCCCACCGCCGCATCATGGCCCAAGCCGACCACATGATCGCAATCGAAACGTAACCGTCCAAAGCATAGTGATAGCCGGAATAGATCGACAAAAACAGGATCACCAACACGAATCCCGCGCCAATCACACCCAGTAGCCACGCGCGCTCCCACAGATAAAGTGCTGCAACCATCGCAATAGACAGATGCACACTTGGGAAGGCTGAAATACCCGACCCGATTGATTGCTCGCTGGTGACAAATGCCATCCAAAGATCATCTTGGATCAGACCGAAATAGCCGCTGATTGCAGGGGTCTGGGCAATCGCAGCTGTCAGATCGCCAAACATGTCACCACCATAAAGACGATCAAAATACACAGGGCCACCCGACATACCCGCAAGGGCGATGACATTGCCAATCAGCACCCACGCCATGCCATAAAGCACCATCGTACGCGCCCTACGGCCACTGTCTTGATCGGTCGCGGCAATGATAACCGGCAGGCAAATCGCGGGCCAAACCCAGATATGCAAATAGAACGGGATCAACCATTCCATCGGCAGATATTCGGCCATCGCATGCGTAAACACCCACGGATCAACCCCGCCATGCAGCAGGTTATCCCACTGCGCCAGGGCCACGTCTGCATAGAATGGCGTAATATAGGGCATCGAAGTCTTGATCAGCGTAAAGCCACTATGGAAAAATAGCGTCGCCACAAATGCCATCAGCACCGAAGTGATAACGGCGCGCAATGACCCCACCCGCGTCAAAACGGTCGCGATGACACCTGCCGCGATAAACATCACGACGATTCGGCCAAAGACCGGCACCAGCGTTGCGGTCTTGGACCATGCCGTTTGCAGCGCCATCGCGCCGTTTTCGCGCGTGATCATCACGATCGCCACAGCGATGCAAAAATATACGATTGCCAATATCAGATAATGTTTCAAGGGCCCGACCTCGTGTTGTCACTGCTACGGCCCCGTTATTTTCGGGGCATTTGCACGGGTTATCCCGCAAGAATGTGGCACATTTTGGGTATGGCCTTGCCAATCTGAGGCCCGCTTGGACGATGCGCGTCGATCAAGGGGCCAAAACGCTACCGCGCCCCCTTGCACCTGCCCACCCCAACTCTATAACGCAGGACAATTTGCACATCACAGGGGGCTGCCATGCCAAAACGTACCGACATCAAGTCGATCATGATCATTGGCGCGGGCCCTATCGTTATCGGACAAGCCTGCGAGTTCGACTATTCGGGCGCACAGGCCTGCAAAGCATTGCGCGAAGAAGGCTACCGCGTTGTCCTCGTCAACTCGAACCCCGCGACTATCATGACCGATCCTGGGTTGGCCGATGCCACCTATATCGAACCGATTACCCCCGCTGTCGTTGCCAAGATCATCCTCAAGGAACGCCCCGATGCCTTGCTGCCGACGATGGGCGGGCAGACCGGCCTGAACACAGCCCTGAGCCTTGATGATATGCCCCTGCGTGACCTTTTCAAAGGCGCCGAGCTGGAGGCAATAGTGGCTGAATTTGGCGCTGATGCCGCCGATAAATCGGTGCTGGCCGTCGTCGGCGTTGAAATGATCGGCGCGAAGCGCGAAGCCATCGAAATGGCCGAAGACCGCAAGCTGTTCCGCGAAGCAATGGACCGATTGGGTATCGAAAACCCCAAGGCTACAATCGTCACCGCGCCAAAGAAAGCCAAAGGGTTCGATCTGGATGCAGGCGTTGCCGAAGCGCTGGAATCGCTCGAAGAAATCGGCCTACCTGCGATCATCCGCCCTGCCTTTACGCTTGGCGGCACTGGCGGTGGCGTGGCCTATAATCGCGACGATTTCATCCATTTCTGTCGCTCGGGGATGGATGCCAGCCCGATGGGCCAAATCCTGATCGACCAGTCCTTGCTGGGCTGGAAAGAGTTCGAGATGGAGGTCGTGCGCGACACCGCCGACAACGCCATCATCGTCTGTGCCATTGAAAACGTCGATCCCATGGGCGTGCATACCGGCGATTCAATCACCGTCGCCCCTGCGCTGACGTTGACCGACAAAGAATACCAGATGATGCGCTCGGCCAGTATCGCCGTGCTGCGCGAAATCGGCGTCGAAACCGGCGGGTCCAACGTGCAATGGGCCGTGAACCCCGAAGACGGCCGCATGATCGTGATCGAAATGAACCCGCGTGTCTCGCGGTCCTCGGCGCTAGCATCCAAGGCCACAGGTTTCCCGATTGCTAGAATCGCCGCGAAACTGGCCGTTGGTTACACGTTGGATGAACTCGACAACGACATCACCAAAGTGACGCCCGCGTCGTTTGAACCCACCATCGACTATGTCGTCACGAAAATCCCGCGCTTTGCCTTTGAGAAATTCCCCGGCTCCGAGCCCTACCTCACCACCGCGATGAAATCCGTCGGCGAGGCAATGGCGATTGGCCGCACCTTCCACGAATCCATGCAAAAGGCGCTTGCGTCGTTGGAAACCGGCCTTTCAGGCTTTGATGATATCGAAATCGCAGGCGCGCCAGATGTGGCGGCCGTGACCAAAGAACTGGCGAAACAAACGCCCGACCGCATCCGCGTAATCGCCCAAGCCATGCGCCACGGGCTATCGGATGATGCCATCCACGCCGTCACCAAGTTTGATCCTTGGTTCCTTGCCCGCATCCGCGAGATCGTTGAAACCGAGGCCGAAGTGATCGCATCCGGCCTACCCGCCGATGCCGACGGGCTGCGTCACCTCAAAATGATGGGCTTTACTGATGCCCGACTCGCCATGCTGACCGGCATGAGTGAAGACGCCGTGCGCCGCGCCCGGATCGAGGTCGGCGTGGTTGCCGTCTTCAAACGCATCGACACCTGCGCTGCCGAATTCGAAGCACAGACCCCCTATATGTATTCAACCTACGAAGCCCCGATGATGGGCGAGGTCGAATGCGAAGCACGGCCCTCTGATCGCAAAAAAGTCGTGATCCTTGGCGGTGGCCCGAACCGGATCGGGCAAGGCATCGAGTTCGATTATTGCTGCTGCCACGCCTGCTATGCCCTGACTGATCAGGGCTACGAAACGATCATGATCAACTGCAACCCCGAAACCGTGTCGACCGATTATGACACCTCGGATCGCTTGTATTTTGAACCACTGACCTTTGAACATGTCATGGAAATCATGCGGGTCGAACAAGACAACGGCACCCTACACGGCGTGATCGTGCAATTCGGCGGCCAGACCCCACTTAAGCTGGCACAGGCATTGCAAGACGCGGGTATTCCGATCCTCGGCACCTCGCCCGATGCGATTGATCTGGCCGAAGATCGCGAACGGTTCCAAGACCTTGTTAACCGCCTAGGGCTGAAGCAGCCACACAATGGCATCGCCTCGACCGATGCTCAAGCCTTTGAAATTGCAAAAGAAATCGGCTTCCCACTGGTGATCCGTCCATCCTACGTCCTTGGTGGCCGCGCCATGGAAATCGTGCGCGACATGCCACAGTTGGAACGCTATATTTCGCAGGCCGTTGTGGTCTCGGGCGACAGCCCCGTCCTGCTCGACAGCTACCTGTCCGGTGCCGTCGAAGTTGATGTTGACTGCCTGTGTGATGGTAAAAACACCCACGTCGCCGGCATCATGCAGCACATCGAAGAAGCAGGCGTGCATTCGGGCGATAGCGCCTGCTCGCTGCCGCCATATTCCCTGTCCGACGCGATGATCGCCGAAATCCGCACCCAGACCAAAGCACTGGCATTGGCCCTTAATGTCGTCGGTCTGATGAACATCCAGTTCGCCGTCAAAGACGAAACGGTCTACCTGATCGAAGTGAACCCGCGCGCCTCGCGCACCGTGCCGTTCGTCGCCAAAGCCACCGATAGCGCCATCGCCTCTATTGCCGCGCGCCTTATGGCCGGTGAGCCGCTCACCAACTTCCCGCTGCGCGAACCCTACGCCCCCGCCGAAGACCCGATGACCGTCATGCCGCTTGGCGATGCCTTCACGCTCGCCGATCCGAAAACCCCGTGGTTTTCCGTCAAAGAGGCCGTCTTGCCCTTTGCCCGCTTCCCCGGTGTCGACACAATCCTTGGCCCTGAAATGCGCTCTACTGGCGAGGTAATGGGCTGGGCCCGCAACTTTGGCCGCGCGTTTCTTAAGGCGCAAATGGGCGCGGGCGTTGACCTACCCACCGAGGGCATGGCCTTCCTGTCGATCAAAGACGCCGACAAAGGCCCTTTGATGATCGAGGCTGCGCAAATCCTCATCGACCTCGGCATGACCATCTGCGCCACCCGCGGCACCGCCGCTTGGCTGGTCGAACAGGGCTTTGCCGTCGAAGTGGTGAACAAAGTCTACGAAGGCGGGCTCACAATCGAAGACCGCCTCAAAGACGGCCACATCGCACTGGTTATGAACTCCACCGAAGGCACCGCCGCCGTCGAAGACAGCCGCTCGATCCGCGCCGTCGCATTGCACGACCGCATCCCATACTACACGACCGCCGCCGGATCGCATGCAGCGGCCTTGGCGATGAAAGCACGGGGTGAAGGTGAGGTCGGGGTGAGGGCGTTGCAGGGGTAGTATTCTGAACCGTAGCTGTGACTTGATAACCAATGTGCTAAAGGTCCGCGGACTTTGATGCCATTGGTCGGCCTCGGCATTATGTCTGCTTCCGGCTGCGGTTTCAAAGGGTCGCTGCAACACAGGCTTCAAATTTCTCTGCTGGTG
>CALAGN010000027.1 GCA_937891785.1 uncultured Octadecabacter sp. | reverse complement strand
ATGTGTAAACGGTGCCTCGGCCATCTTGTTTCTCTGACGTAACTGGCAGGCCCAGCTTCTTCTTCGGAGCGCCAGAGATCAGGCCCCGAAGACTATGCGGCAACCACCCCGTCACCTCGACGATTTCTTTTATCGATGCCCCCTCGGGCCGCTGCAGCAGCGCAATGATCTGCGCCTGTTTGGTACCGGCTCGCGGGGTTGGCGTCTTGGGGGCTGAGGCTAAAGCTGCATGCTGGCGGACCGCCGCCATGGTTTTGACGACCACTGGTTCGATCCCGACCGCCAGCAGCCCTGCGTCGGTGACGACCAGCGTGGTGCCGTGGCCATCGCCGGTTTCGCGCCAGAGGGGGTCACCCTTGCGGAGGTCAGCATCGACTTCTTCGAGCCAGCCACGGTCGATCATCATGGTCACGACCTTCGTGGCGGCGGCACCATGCAGCCCCTCAGGCAGCGGCATGGCAACGTTGTCTGCGCGCTGGGCGCCTGTGGTCAGGATCAAGTTTTGGGTTTTGGTGAGATTGGGCATGGTGGCCTCCGGTCAAACGGGCCGCGCAGGATGCGTGCCCTTCTACCGGGATAGGCCCGCGTCGGCGCGGGCTGGCTTATGCATGAGATTTGCTGGCCTCAGCCTGCGTCTGCCATCGCGGCCGTCACTGCGAAGTGCTGCACCCAGCCGGTGAGATATGGCAGCCCCGCAGGGATGCCCTCTTCACGCGCGGTCCGGCTGCTGATGCACCAGCCTTGCCAGCGGCAGATTGCGGAACTGATGGCAGTCTCGCTGTCCAGTGCGCCGTTCTGCAGGGCGCCCACGACGTCGTCGGCGAAGTGACGCCCCATCCGGCTGTCAAGAAAGTCGCGAATGCCAATCATCTCGTCCTCGCTATCGACGTGCATGGCGGTCGCGATCAGCTTTGATGCGAGTGCCCAGACTTCGTCGCTGCGGCGATCCCGCAGAGGGCAGTTTGTCAGGGTTTGGAAAAAGCCGTAATCTTCATTGCGGCTGGGCAGAATGGTGTGCGAGGTCATGGGCTTGGATCCTTTGGTGCGGTGCATAGTTTTGCTGAGACAACCATCGCTCTAACAGAGTGATTAGCGTAGACAATTCTGCGCAATTTGATTGCTTTTTCACGCCTCGGGCAGGGAGGTCAGTTCAAGCCATGCACCGGCCTGCCAGATATAAAGATGGCAAAGTTCGCAGGTAGGCTGTTGCAGGATGCGGGGCGCGCGCGGCGGATCAAAACAGTCCAGTGCGTCCGCACGCACCTGCCGGATTTCCTTGGCGGCAAGAATGTCCGCGGGCGTCCAATGCGCGAGTACGTCAAGCATATGGGACGGGTACCCATCAAAATGGACATAGACATGTGCCCATTCGTCGGGCCCTGTCTGGATGGCGATCTGTGCACGCGTGCTCATGACCTGTTTCCTTTAAATAACCTGCAGATCGGCCAGCATCGCGCTGGCCGCGGCCAGCTGGCTGGTCGGCAGTTCGATCTTGATGTGCGAGAAGATGTCCGAGGCCTCGGCCTTGATGCCGTCCTCCCGCAGTGCGGTCTCGATGGCTTCGGCGACCACGTCAGGGCGTGAGCGGTCGAACTGGTCGGGCAGCGCTGCGTAGTCGATGCGGATGGTTGTGGTGGCCATGGTCATGGTTTGCTCCTCAAGCCTGCTGTTCGATGAGGGCGAGAATGGCGATCGCCATCCCGCCGAGGTATTCGCTGCGGCGAAACACGATGTCATCGATCTCGCCCGCGCAGGTGATGGCGGGATCAACCGCCAGGCTCTCGGCCATATGCGGCAGCAGGCGTTGGGCTTGGGCGTTGTAGCGTTCTGCGAGGGTCATGGGTCTGTCTCCGTTCAGGCTTGTTTGCTTGCACTGAGAGTCGCTCTGACGGGCAGTATAATCAACTCAAATAGATCATCTTTCTCGTTTATTTCCAATATGTTGAGGACATGCCAAGCGCCATGGAAGGACTATCCGAGCGTGCCTATGCCACCCGCTCCGGCCTCTCGCGCGGGGCGGTGCAGAAGGCCCGCAAGACTGGCCGCTTGGTGCTGTTTGCCGATGGGTCGATCAATGCACCGGCGTCTGATGCACGCCGGGGAGCCATGACGGATCCAGATCAACAGATGCGATCACGCGGTACGAGCGCAGAGGCCAGCCCAGGGGCTGGGGTTTCGGGTGCCGGAGACAGCACCTCCTATCTAAAGGCCCGCACCGCGCTGACGGTGTATCAGGCGCAGGAACGCCAGCTGTCGATCCAGCGCAAGAAGGGCGTGCTGGTGGATCGTGCGCGCGCCGAGACCCTGGTGTTTCGCCTGGCCCGCCAGGAACGCGATGTTTGGGTCACCTGGCCCACGCGTGTGTCCGCCCTGATGGCTGCACAACTATCCGCAGAAATGGAAAGGGCATCCGGTGATGCGGTGACAATCGAGACTGCGATCCTGCAAAGGGTGCTGGAAATCCATGTCAGAGAGCAACTCACCGCCCTGGCCGACCTCAGGGTCTCGCTTGAATGAAACGCTTTGACTTTGAAAACTGAACTCGGTACAACTGGCTAGGTAGATAGCTAGGAATAAATCTATGTGGACGCTACAGAACGCTAAGAACAGCTTCAGCGCGCTAGTCGATGCCGCTCTAGCTGGCACGCCACAGGAAGTGACGCGACGCGGCAAGCCTGCGGTAGTTGTCCTCTCGGCGTCGGAATATCACGAGCTTCTCTCAGAAGCACAACGCTCCAGGGGGTCGTTTGTCGACCATTTACTTACCTTCCCAGCCGAGGATATTGAACGCGCTCAGGTCAGACCCCGGTCGGCCGAATTCTGATGTATTTGATCGACACGAATGTGCTATCGGCTTTGCGCCGGCCCGACCGTGCTCCGAAAGTAGGGGATTGGCTGAGATCGCACCCCGAGGAACAGCTATTCTTGAGTGTCATAACGATTGGCGAGATTGAACGCGGGATAGCCTTACAAGAGACGCGCGATCCTAATTTTGCGCGTGATCTACGCCGCTGGATTGATCGCACCACTCTGTTGTTTGCTGACCGCCTACTTCCCTTCGATGCAGAAGAGGCTCGGGTGTGGGGTAGGCTATCTGCACGCATTGGGCATTACGGCGCAGACCTGCAAATCGCAGCAACGGCGATCGTGCATGGCGCGATTGTCGTTACGCGCAATGTGAGTGATTTTGAGCCGACGGGTGTGGAAACCGAAAACCCCTTCTGAATAAAACCGAGCCTTAACACGCCCCGCACATATACGGGATGCAGGGCATGACTAAAAACAACCTGACAGCAGATCTCGATCTCACCTTTGACGGCGCCGAGAACATCCTGCGTGTGTGGCGCAGCGGCATGCGGCCGGACCCGGACCTGACCGTGTCGCAATGGGCGGATGCGCACCGCAAGCTATCGTCGCGCGCCTCGGCTGAGCCAGGGCAATATCGTACAGCGCGCACGCCGTATCTGCGCGCAATCATGGATGCACTGTCGCCAAACCATCCGGCACAGCGCATCAGCTTTATGAAAGCGGCGCAAGTCGGCGCAACGGAGGCAGGGAATAACTGGATCGGGTTCGTGATCCATCACGCGCCAGGACCCATGCTGGCCGTGCTGCCCACGTTGGAGATGGCCAAGCGCACCTCACGCGGCCGGATCGACCCGCTGATCGAAGATAGCCCGGCACTCAAAGAGAAAGTCCAGCCCGCCCGGTCGCGGGATGCCGGGAATTCCATGCTGTCAAAGGAATTCCCTGGCGGCATTCTGGTGCTAACGGGGGCTAACAGCGCGACGGGTTTGCGCTCAATGCCGGCACGTTATGTGTTTTTGGACGAGGTGGACGCCTATCCCGCCTCGGCCGATGAGGAAGGCGATCCGGTCACGCTGGCTGAAGCGCGCACCACCACCTTCGCGCACAGGCGCAAGGTCTTTATGGTCTCGACGCCCACGATCCGCGGGTTGAGCCGCATAGAGCGGGAGTTCGAAGCCAGCGACCAGCGGCGGTATTTCGTGCCCTGCCCGCACTGTGACCATATGCAATGGTTGCAGTTCGAACGCCTGCGCTGGGAAAAGGGACAGCCGGAAACAGCGATGTACACCTGCGAAGGGTGCGAGAAGCCCATCGCCGAGCACCACAAGACCGACCTGCTGGCGCGTGGCGAATGGCGGGCAACAGCAGTGTCGGACAACCCACATGCCATCGGGTTCCACCTCTCGGCGCTCTATTCGCCGATCGGCTGGAAAAGCTGGGAACAGATCGCACGGGACTGGCTGGCTGCCCAAGGCTCCGACGAGATGCTGCGCGCCGCGCGCAACACGTTGCTGGGTGAGACATGGGTTGAAAGCGGCGAAGCCCCGGAATGGCAGCGTTTGGCCGACCGGCGGATTGCCTTCCCCGCGCAGATCCCCGCAGGCGGGCTGTTCCTGACCGCCGGTGCGGACGTGCAGAAAGATCGCATCGAGGTCGATGTCTGGGCTTGGGGTCGCGGGCTGCAAAGCTGGCTCGTCGATCACATCGTCATTCCGGGCGGCCCGGACGATCCGGCGTGCTGGGACAAGCTGACATCGCTTCTTGGCCAGACTTGGGTGCATGAGCATGGCGCGGTGATGCCGCTGGCCAAACTGGCCATCGATACCGGCTATGAAACTGCTGCCGTTTACGGCTGGGCGCGCAAGCAAGGCATCGCACAAGTAGCACCCGTGAAGGGCCTGGAAGGGTTCAACCGGACAACGCCAGTGTCGGGGCCGACCTTTGTCGATGCCACCGTAAATGGTCGCAAGCTCAAACGCGGCGCGCGGCTCTGGACGGTGGCCACCGCCACCTTCAAGGCCGAGACCTATCGCTATCTGCGGATCGAGCGGCCCAGTGATGAAGATCGTGCACTGGGCGTCGCCGATCCAGCTGGCATGATCCACCTGCCGGACTGGGCAGACAGCGAATGGCTCAAGCAGCTGGTCGCCGAGCAACTGGTCACGATCCGCAACAAGCGCGGCTACGCCCACCAGGAATGGCAAAAGCTGCGCGAACGCAACGAGGCCCTCGACACGCGGGTCTATGCCCGCGCAGCCGCCCGGATCCTTGGCGACGACCGCTTTGACGAACGGATGTGGCGACAGTTCGAGAAACAGGCAGGCGTGGAGACGGTTGTGATCGTGGCACAGCCCGAGACCGACAAAGCGACGGAGCCGCAAGCCGGGCGCATCACCGCCCCACGGTGGCGCGGCTGGAAGATCAGCACGCCCAAATACATGGAATGAGCAAAACCCAATGA
>CALAGN010000026.1 GCA_937891785.1 uncultured Octadecabacter sp. | reverse complement strand
CTCTTGGAAAGGGTTGTCTTCGCGGATGTGATTGACCGCTTGATTGATTTTCTTAACGATCAAGATATGTGCGCTCCATTGTTTTGTATGGGATTTTTGAGCAAGCGAGCGTTGACACAGTGAACTTAAATTAATTTCTTGATCATTTGGTAGAAAATGATCTTAATCGACTCGAAACCAAGGGGGGTCACAATGTTTGACAAAATAATTTTCAATCGCCGCCACTTTATGGCGTCTACAGCCGCAACATCGCTGATGCTTGGAGCTGGCCGCGCCGCAGCGGCGGAGCCTATTAAAACGGCGGGCATCTATACGGTGCCTGTGGAACAGCAGTGGGTCAGCCGGATTCATAAAGCCGCAATGACGGCGCAAGAACGCGGTGAGATCGAATATTCGTTCTCCGAGAATGTCAGCAATACAGACTACGCCCGCGTGATGCGTGAATACGCCGAGGCTGGTAACACACTGATAATCGGCGAAGTCTTCGGCGCCGAACAAGAAGCGCGCGAGGTCGCAGCTGATTACCCCAACGTCGCATTTTTGATGGGCTCAAGTTTTAAAGACGATGCCGCGCTGCCGAATTTTGCGGTGTTCGACAACTATATCCAAGACGCATCATACCTGTCCGGCATCATTGCAGGATCGATGACCAATACTAATAATATCGGTATGGTTGGCGGCTTTCCAATCCCCGAAGTTAACCGCCTAATGCATGCGTTCATGGCAGGTGCACTTGAAATGAACCCTGACATTGAGTTCCAAGTCAGCTTTATCGGCAGCTGGTTTGATCCGCCCAAGGCCAAAGAGACTGCGTTTGCGATGATCGAAAATGGTGCTGATGTCCTTTATGCAGAACGCTTTGGCGTTTCTGATGCCGCGCAAGAAATGGGCGTTCTGGCCATCGGTAATGTGATCGACACCCAATCCGATTATCCCGAAACGGTTGTTGCGTCTGCAATCTGGAATTTTGAACCAACTCTGGATATGGCGATCTCCTCTGTGCAGGCTGGTGTCTTTACGGCAGCGGATTACGGAGTCTATTCCTTCATGAACCAAGGTGGGAACGAATTGGCGCCGCTGGGTACTTTTGAAGGCAAGGTTCCTGCCGCTGCCATGGAATTGGTGGCGACCCGTCAGGCTGAAATCATATCAGGGGCATTTACGGTAACGGTCAACGACGACGAACCGACATCGTCCTAACCGATCATGGCAGATGCCCCTGTTGAGGCACTAAGCCTGAACGCCATAACCAAGCGCTTTGGAGAGCTGACCGCAAACGATGCGGTCGGCTTTTCGGTGGACAAAGGCGAAGTTGTTGCGCTTTTGGGTGAAAACGGTGCAGGCAAAACGACGCTCATGAACATTCTGTTCGGCCAATACACGGCGGACAGCGGAACCGTTGCGGTATTCGGGAAAACCCTGCCGCCCGGGAATTCGCGTGCGGCGTTGGATGCTGGTGTCGGCATGGTGCATCAACACTTTTCGTTAGCTGAGAATCTAACCGTCCAAGAGAACATTACTCTAGGGGTGCGCAGCTTGTTCAGCCTGCGATCGGGGCGAGCCACCGCGCGTGCCAAAATCATTGATTTATCCAAAAAATTCCACCTTGTCGTGTCGCCCGATGCCCGTGTTGCCAGCCTGACAGTGGGGGAGCGACAACGTGTGGAAATCCTCAAGGCGCTATACCGAGACGTGCGTATCTTGATCTTGGACGAACCGACGGCCGTCCTTACTCCACAAGAAACCGATGACTTGTTTGCCACACTAAGACTGGCTATCGAGAGCGGCCTTTCGATCATCTTTATTTCGCACAAATTGCACGAGGTAATGGCGATTGCCGACCGCGTCGTCGTGCTGCGACATGGTAAGATGATCGGGGGGGCACGGACGCAAGATACTGACAAGCACGCCCTCGCCGCAATGATGATGGGGACAGAAGCGACCGCGCCGCAAGTTGAACCCATCAATCCCGGTCCGGCGCTTCTTGAGTTGCAGGACGTTACCACCCCGAATATCGGCACCGCCCCTGGTCTGAAATCAGTGTCACTGGCACTGCGCGCGGGTCAGATTATTGGTCTTGCGGGGGTGTCTGGCAACGGTCAGGCAGCCATGGCGGATGTTGTGGGTGGATTGCGCAGCCCGTCCAGTGGATATGTGGCGCTGAATGGCACCCGCATCCAAAAATGGAATCCGCGGACAGCCGTTCAAAGCGGGATCGCGCGGATACCCGAAGACCGGCACAAAACGGGCACGATCTCGGATTTCGACCTCACTGAAAACGCTATCCTTGAACGCTACAAGACAGCGGCGTTTAGCACGAGCGGATGGCTCAACTGGCGAAAATCGCGCGCATTTGCGCAAAGTATTATCGACAAATACGATGTGCGATGCCCAGGTGCAGACACGCCGATCCGGCTGCTTTCGGGCGGCAACATGCAAAAGCTGATCTTGGGTCGCGTACTTGAAGCCGACCCGCAGATCATTCTAGCCAATCAACCCGTCCGCGGCCTTGATATTGGTGCTGTCAATTATGTGCATGGCCAGCTGCTTGCGGCGCGCGATCGGGGCGCAGCCGTGCTTTTGATTTCGGAAGATCTGGACGAGGTTATGGCCCTGTCTGATGTTATCCACGTGATTGCGGGCGGGCGTTTGTCTCCTGCATTTGGGCGCGCTGAAATGACCCCAGCGCAGCTTGGAACCTGGATGGCGGGTCAAGGATTTGACGAAGTGGTGACCCATGCGTCTTGAACCCATCAAAAACCCGTCGCTGGCGCGAAACCTGTTACCACCTGCGCTTGCGCTAGGGGCGACTGTGGTTATTGCCTCTCTTCTGGCAATGGCCGCAGGGGCAAACCCGTTTTCAGTTTTTGGGCTGATCCTCCGAGGCGCGTTTGGGTCACAATTTGCGTTGCTTGAAACGTTGAACCGCGCCACCCCTTTGATTTTCACAGGCCTTGCAGCCGCAGTCGCGTTCCGAGCCAAATTCTGGAATATAGGCGCAGAGGCGCAGCTCTATGCAGGTGCGTTACTGACAGTCATGCTTGGCACCGGCGTTTTACCTTGGCCCAGCATCGCACTTCTGCCCACACTCGTCGTCTTTTCAATCTTGGCGGGCGCGTTCGTCTTGTTAATACCCGCGCTGCTAAAAACCCGTTTCGGCGTAGACGAGGTTGTGACGACTTTGCTGTTTAACTTTATATTCCTCCTGTTTATCTCGATGCTTCTTGAGGGGCCATTGAAAGACCCAATGGGCATGGGCTGGCCCAAATCGGCGCGTTTGATCGATGAGGCGCGATTGCCGCGGCTGGTCGACGGCCTGCGTTTACATTGGGGGTTTGCGCTCGCAATTCTATCAGCCTTTGTCATCTGGATCATCCAGACCCGCAGCACGTTGGGGTATGAAATGCGCGCCGTCGGTCTGAACAAACAGGCCGCTGCGTTCGCTGGCATTCCAGTGAATCTCGTCTTAGTTAAGACAGCACTTTTGTCTGGAGGCCTGGCGGCGCTTGCTGGATTTTCGGAGGTGGCGGGAGTAAAGGCCAGCCTAACCCTCGATCTGTCTCCCGGCTTTGGCTACACGGGCATTATTGTCGCAATGCTGGCCCTACTGCATCCACTTGGTGTGGTTGTCGCAGCCTTGTTTGTTGCTGGCATATTTGTGGGCGCTGATAGCATGAGCCGCGCCGCTGGTGTGCCAACCTATCTGGCCGACATCATGCTTGCGGCCGCGCTGTTGTTGATGGTTCTTGCCATCATGCTGACGCGGTTTCGTGTGGTGAGGGATTAACACTTTGGAAATCATCGATATCCTGTTCACCGCCAGCTTTTGGGCAGCCGCGATCCGCATCGCTAGCCCGCTGATCTTTGCGACATTGGGGGAATTGATCTGCGAACGCGCGGGCGTCCTGAACCTGGGGATCGAAGGGATCATGGTTGCGGGAGCATTTGCGGGCTGGATGGCAGTTTATTCGGGCACGGGGCTATGGGTAGGGGTCGCTGTTGCTATGCTTGTGGGCATGCTGTTCGGGTTGCTTCACAGTACCCTGACAGTGCCGTTTGGGCTGTCGCAGCACGTAGTCGGCCTAGGGGTGACGCTGCTGGCGACATCATCGACATACTATGCCTACCGCCTCGCTTTGCCTGAGGTCACGAGCCCGCCAAAGATCGAAGCCTTCCAAGCGTTCGAAATCCCGATCCTGTCAGACATTCCATTGATTGGGCCCGCGCTGTTTTCGCAAACGCCATTTACGTATCTGGCCTTTGTATTAGTGGCGGTCGTGGCGGTTGTTCTGTACCGTACGCCGCTAGGACTTGCGGTGCGCGCAGCGGGCGAAAACCCAGCAGCGGTTGCGGCACAGGGATTGTCGGTCACTGCAATCCGCATGGGGGCTGTCGTTGTCGGCAGCGGTTTCATGGCGATGGGCGGCGCATTTTTGACAATGTCCGCCTTTGACAGCTTCTTTTTCGAAATGGTCAACGGTCGCGGCTGGATCTGCATTGCACTTGTCGTGTTCGGGTCTTGGAGGCCGGGAAAGGCCCTTTTGGGCGCAATACTATTTGCAGCGTTTGATGCACTTCAAATCAGAGTGCAACAAACTAGCTTGGGCTCACTTCTACCATACCAGATTTTCCTAACGATGCCCTACATACTATCCATCGTTGCCCTCGTTTTGATGTCACGCCGCGCTGAAGTGCCCGCCGCCCTGATGGTGCCATTCAACAAAGGAGAACGCTGATGTTTGATTTGATCGTCAAGGGCGGAACGCTGCCGGATGGGCAGGTTGTAGACATTGGCATAAAAGGTTCGAAAATTACAGCCTTAGCCGACCTGAGCGATGCGCAGGCAGGACAGGTCATAGACGCGTCTGGCGATCTGGTTAGCCCGCCTTTTGTAGACCCCCATTTCCATATGGATGCAACTTTGTCCTACGGTCTACCGCGCATCAACACGTCTGGTACGCTGCTTGAGGGGATCGGGCTTTGGGGTGAGCTCAAACAAGTCATGACACAGGACGAGGTTGTTAACCGCGCACTGAAATACTGCGATTGGGCGGCAAGTATGGGAGTGTTGGCGATCCGCAGCCATGTCGACACATGTGACGATAGATTGTTGGGTGTCGAGGCGTTGATCGAGGTCCGTGATCGCGTCAAAGACTACATTGATTTACAGCTCGTAGCGTTCCCGCAAGACGGATTCTATCGGGACCCAACGGCACGTGAAAATACGATCCGGGCTCTGGATATTGGCGTTGATGTCGTGGGCGGCATCCCCCACTTCGAGCGCACGATGGCGGACGGTGCGGCCTCAGTTCGCGAGCTTTGCGAAATTGCTGCCGCGCGCGGCTTGCCTGTTGATATGCATTGCGACGAAACCGACGACCCAAATTCGCGCCACATCGAAACCCTTGCGTTTGAAACACAGCGCCTTGGTTTGCAGGGCCGCGTAGCAGGGTCACATTTAACTTCGATGCATTCGATGGACAATTACTACGTGTCCAAACTGCTGCCACTTATCGCTGAGGCAGAAATCAACGTTATTCCCAATCCGCTGATCAATATCGTCCTTCAGGGGCGCCATGACACCTATCCCAAACGGCGTGGGCTGACGCGCGTGAAGGAAATGCTGGCCATGGGCATCAACGTCGGCTGGGGGCAGGACTGTGTTCTTGATCCATGGTACTCTCTTGGGACCGCCGATATGCTTGATGTGGCCTTTATGGGGCTGCATGTGGCACAGATGACCAGCCCCAAAGATATGCGAACTTGTTTTGATATGGTCACCGTGAACAATGCCAAAACAATGGGTCTAACCGATTATGGGCTACATGTCGGGTCAAAGGCGTCGCTGGTTATCCTTGACGCAGACGACCCCATTGAGGCCCTGCGTTTGCGCGCAACTCGACTATACGTCATTGCGAATGGCCGCGTCATAAGCCAAACGCCACGTGCAAACGCGGCGCTTAGCCTGCCGGGCCGGCCTCAAACATCGCGTAGGCGACACACGTTCGACAAAGGTTAACGCGTTATGCTTTTTTGCATTTAGTCTAAGTAATTTAGATTGGACCGATGAGCGGCAGTAGCCGTAGTGAAACTGTGTCTGCACAAAAGGCACCATTAACGGCGCCGTTTAAGCTCTCATCCCGCAGAGCGTTTTAATGCGTGTGTTGCGTCGACCGGTTGAAACCGCCGCGAAAGCAGACCTGCGAACCTGTCCGGTTAACTGCAGCTTCGCCTGCATTACAGACCTAGGACATTGGCCCCGCGAACGTCCGGTTTCGGAGCAAGCCACAAATCGTCACTCTGATCGGATGCCTAAATCGGAATCGCTTTTAGGACCACTTTCGCTAGGTTGCCTTGATTTCCCAAAAGGTACTCAGAATATGCCTTTGTATCATGTGTA
>CALAGN010000025.1 GCA_937891785.1 uncultured Octadecabacter sp. | reverse complement strand
AACTAGGTGAAAAGCTGCACCGGACTACCGAGTCAGAATGGCGTTACCCCGGTATCCCGACAATCCAGCTGTCGCTGCCTTATGTATTTATCGCTGACGAACCCGTTTATGCCAGCCAAGTCGCGCCCTTTATGCATTATCAGCGCGAGCCCTTCCCCGGCACGATTTTTGGCGGGCGTTTTCCGATCAATGTCTGGCCTCGACCCTTGATGTGGGCGTTTGAATGGCATGGCCACACCAAACCCTTAAAGATCAACCGCGGCGATCCGCTGTTCTATGTCGCATTTGAAACCACCCCGCAGGAGCGCAGCGTTGCCATGGTCGAGGCCGAAGTAACGCCAGAGTTGACCAACTATATGGAGCTGATCTCGGGCGCGGTGAACTACGTCAATCAGACGTTCTCGTTGTTCGAGGCCGCCGAGGAACGCCGTCCTGAAACCCTGGTTAAGCCAGTTCCTCGCCAGAATAAGAGCTAGCGTTTTAATGACCCCAACCGAGACCGACGCTCTGCGTGATCAGGCAAGCACGGCGCATCGCGCAGGGAAAACCGCTAAAGCCCGCGCGCTCTATATGCGCTATCTTGCGCTGTGCCCCAACGATGGCAGTATTTGGTCAAATGTAGGGGCTTTGCTGCGCACCGAAAAGCAGTATGCCCTTGCCCTGCATGCCCATGAACGCGCCTATAGCTTGTCGCCAGATGCTATGGGCATTTGCAACAATTTTGCGAACATTCTATCCGATCTTGGCCACTACGAGCGGTCAATTTCGCTTCGCGAGGAGATCTTGCAGCGCGCACCCACGAACAAGTCGCAGCGCTCGCTGATTGGTCGATGTTTGCGCGGTTTGGGTCAGTATAGAGACGCAATTGACTATTTGAAGGCTGCCGAACTGGATCACCCTGATGATGCAGAGATCAGGCTTCAACGCGCTTTTTCTGAACCCGGTGACAAGCGCTACGCAGAGGCGTTTCACACCTACGAAGCCCGTTGGCAGACTGCAGCAAAGAAGCCGCGACGGATGGATATTCCCCAATGGAAAGGTGAGGATTTGACTGACAAAACAGTTCTTGTCCCTACTGCCCCCCGAGAACTGATTGATAAGCTCACAATCCTGCGGCTGAAGTTCGAAAAGGTCACCGAACCGTCCAAGCTTGCAAATGTGTGCCATGAAAACGGCGTGCTGCAGGCGATCGCTGAGAAACACCTCCCTAAGAGTGATGCCCTCGCCCAATTGCGGGAGGAGCTTTACCGGATCAACGGCGCGCTTTGGGTGATCGAAGATGACATTCGCGCCTGCGAGGCCAAGAAGAGTTTTAGTGAAGAATTCATCCGCCTTGCACGTGCCGTCTATGTGACCAACGACAAACGAGCGGATGTAAAAAAGCGAATCAACCTGTTACTTGGGTCACACCTTGTCGAAGAAAAATCTTATGTGGATCATGAATCAGTGGGACAAATATGACTGATAACCCAATCGCAACTGCGCGCAGCAAGCTTCTGGAGGCGCGCAAGACTCTCTCCTTGGTATTAGAAGGCGAAAAAACCCGCAAACGCGGCGCGATCATGCGCCAATTACACGAGGTCCGGCAGATGCTGTCGCGCCAATACCCGTTTTCTTCGCAAGCAGGGCAGGACTTGATCGTCGATCAAATCATGGGCCAGAAACGCGGCGGCACATTTGTCGATATCGGCGGTTACGACGGCACAACAGGATCAAACACGTTCTTCTTCGAAGTCTGGCGCGGCTGGACTGGCTTATTGGTCGAACCTGCCCCGGCACAATTGGAAAAGGCCCGACTTGTGCGCCGCTGTGAGTGTCTGGGTGTTGCAGTTGCCAACACAGTAGGCGACGCAGATTTTCTCGAGATTGCTGAGGGCTTTACGCAGATGAGTGGGCTTGTCGACAGCTATGATCCCGCTCTTTTGGATCGGGTTCGTGCTGACAAACGCCACAAGGAAAAGGTGATCAAGGTTAAGACCAAAACACTCAGCCAGATTTTGCAAGAATCGGATCTAATACATCCAGATTTCGTGTCTTTGGACATCGAAGGCGAAGAGGTCGATGTCCTCGAATCGTTTCCATTTGCAGATCATAACGTTGGCGCTTGGGCCATTGAAAACAACGCGGGCACTGCGCGAATTGCGCAGATCATGCGCGCTGTGGGGTATGAGTTGGCCGAATTTTGCGGCCCTGATGAAATCTATGCAAAGCCGCCAAAATAGACTGCATTTGAATTGTTAAGGCCACCTTTACGACACGCCTGCTAACAAACAGTTGGGTGAAATTAAATGTGGTGGACGTGATGGGTGAGCAATCCAATGCGCCGATAATCATTAAGCGTAAGAAAGTTATTGCCAGTAATGGTCATCATGGCGGTGCTTGGAAAGTGGCCATATTACGGTCCCTTTCGAAGCGGCGCTTTTGCGCCTGGTTTTCATGAATTCGCCCGTTGCTAGGGTCGATTTTGAACAGTCATTCTGACAGTTGTCGCCACAGGTTTTCCTATGCCGTGCCACCAAATCGGTGCGTCGTGACTTTGGGGTGTCTGTGATTAACAGCGCCCTAATGCGCCTGCACTACACGCCAAGGATTTGTCTAAAATCCTTAGGCTTTATGTTCGAGCTTACTATGATGACGCGATATCTGGCTTGGCTGTCCAGTTCGGTCATAGGTGTTGAGAGTGGATTGCGCCGCGTTCAATTCCGCCATGCGCGACTGGACATCGCGGACCCCTGCCATCGCCGCCTGAAGCAATTCCTGATTGCGCTTCACCCGCGCTGCTAAGAGATGAAGCCGACGCGGATCGGGCGCGATTTCTGCGGCGATTGAATCGAACAATTCCTCTTTCTGGCTTGCCTGCCCAGAAAGCGCGCCAAACTCGCCGGACATAATTGCCCTTCTTTCCGCGTCCAAGAGCGCGAGAAGTCGATCTGCGGCTCTATTCATTGATCCGCCCCTTCATTGCTTCAAAGAGCGATTCGGCAAGGCCGATACCCCCTGCGGCGACCATCTGCTTTGCTTGCGCCTCTCGCAGAAATGACGCGAACTGGTCCTCTCCGATCCCGCCGCCCATTGCATCGCGTGACGCGCCCAGGCCTGCGGATTTCAACATTTCCGACAAGAAACTTGCCTCAAGCGCATTCGCAGCGTCGCGAAGCTGCTCCTCTCCTGTCGGGGGATTGGGCTGCGGGTGTCCACTGAAAGGCAGCGGGGTGCTAACAGCAAGATCGACCATGACAATGACTCCAAATTGAAGAACTTTCGTAGTCATGCACTGGAATCGGTAAACATTCGGTAAGCTTCTTGCGCGATTGTGTCCGGAACCACTGGCCAAGTCGGAGAACCGATGCCCTTTCATTTTCCCGAAGCCACTCTTTCTGTCAGCGTGCGTGGCGGACCAGACAGCGCAGGTGTGCCTGCCGGTACCAACAGCGTTGTTCAGGACGTCGCAGATTTCGCGGACTTTTCCACGCTCATGGACAATTTGGCCGCCCAGCTATTAACGCAGCCAGCTACGATCCCGATGAAAGAAATCGTTCCTGACAATGCTGCTGACGATCGCGTTGGCTTGGTGACGGACGAACCCGACTTGATCAGTTATGAAATGGAAGGGTTTGAAAAGCCGCAGACTGGGGGGTACCCTCCAGCGGAAGGTGCGATTTCCACGTCAAATCACGCCCCTTTGCTGCTGGTGCGGGTTTCGGACAATTCTATGGTCAGTGGCCGCGTTTTGACGGGCGACGTGGGGCCTTCAGTGCCCCATGCGGCTTTGCATTCATGGCGCGATCAAACGGCAAATGCCCAAGCGAGCACACCGATCCAAACGGTGCCTATTCTGGACCAGAAGGGTAGTCTGGCGGTCGAAGCCACACCAAAGAATGTGCTCCTCAATTATGCGGACACCGCGATTATTTCGGGTCCCGAGAATTCGGAATCTGGGTCAAAAACAGAGCCTAATAAGACAAAAAGAGCTGAAATTGAGATTGTTTCAGCAGCACCGGCTGGCGTCGCAAAAGCGACAGCGCCTGACGTAGCAAGAAGTGCGCATTCCTCGGTTTTACAAACCCCAAACTGCATTGGCGTACCCTTTCCCGGACCATCCCACGTCGATCCAACACCAATTCTCATTCCGAATGGCCCGACATCGCAGAACCCGTTTGAATGGGCTGCGAACGCGCCTACGGCACCCACTGATACAGCTAAATCAATCGCGCCCAAACGGTCAGAAACAGCTCTCCAACCCATAGCGCCAACAATCGCAAATGCGCCAAGTATTCCCACGGGAATGCCAATCAGTTTCGCCAACCAAGCTGCTGAAATCGACCCTATTAAGGCGGAAACAGAGGCTGAGATGGGTGCGGCGCGCGATGCTTTCGCCGGTGAATTGGCGACGTCGCCGCGTGCAGATCGCGCGGTTAGTGTAGCGCCCCACTTGACGGTGCAGGTGGCCCGCTCTGCGTCCCATCAGATTGCCGTAGCGGTAACCCGTCAATCTGATGGGCAAACGGAAATTCGGCTAAACCCCGACGAGCTTGGCCGTGTGCGATTGGCACTTAGCCCACTTGAGAATGGCATTGTTCTGACAATTGCTGCGGAACGTCCTGAAACAGCTGATCTTATGCGGCGTCATCTGGATGGGCTGGCGCAAGAATTCAAAGCTCTTGGCTACGACAATATCACCTTTGCTTTTGCGGGTGACGACAAAGAATCTCGAACCGCGCAACAACAAACCAAAGAAGATGCGACGGACGACTCGCCTGACCCATCATCCGATCAAGCCAATTTGGCGAAATTGACAGTGCCCACCACGGGCCTTGATCTACGCCTCTAGAACCGGAGACCACAATGGAACTCTCGCAAACAACATCCATGTCGACATTGACGGGAAGCCCCTCAAACGCCGCCACGTCCAAGGCTGTTATCAGTTCGGACTTTGAGACATTTTTAAAGATGCTAACCGTTCAGATGGAAAACCAAGATCCGCTAAACCCTGCCGATTCGTCGGATTATGCGGTGCAGCTAGCCACGTTTTCGCAGGTCGAACAATCCGTTCTAACGAACGATCTGCTTGCCGCGCTTAGCCTGCAAATGACCACCACGGGCATGGCGCAGATGGCCAATTGGGTCGGAAACGAAGCCCTTGCATCCGTTCCCGGCCACTTTGACGGCGCGCCGATTACCATCGCGCCAGATCCGCCGCTTTCTGCTGATCGCGTTGAACTGGTGGTCACTAATGAGAATGGCACCGAGGTGCAGCGCAGCGAAATCCCGAAATCCACCGAGCCACTTGATTGGGCCGGCGTCGCAAACAACGGGACGCCTTTTCCAGAGGGAATTTATGCCTTCAACATCGTGAGCTACGCCGGCGACGAAATTCTAAGCGACGAGCCCGCAGGTGTTTATTCAAGGGTGCAAGAGGTGCGCATCAATGGTGGTGAAACGATCCTGATCTTGCAGGGCGGTGTCGGCGTGCCCGCGTCACAGGTCACCGCTTTACGCGATCCTATGCTGTCTTAAATCAGGGTAATCGCCCGGATCGCGATACCACAAAGCCCACCACCCAGCGCCATCCATCCGATTGGTTGCCAGATACTGCGGCTTTTCGTTTGCGCGGGCGGCGCGGCGCGGCGAATGAGGGCATCTTGGGCCATTTGTGGCAAATGCGGACCAAAGCGCGAAAGGATGCGAACTGTGCGGCTAAGGTCGCGCAGTAACGCTTTGGGCCCCATGCTTTCCTTGATGTAATCCTCGACGATGGGGCGGGCGTCTTCCCAGATATCGACTTTGCTGTGCAACGTTCGCGCAACACCTTCGACAACGACCATCGTGCGTTGCAACAGGATCAGTTCAGTCCTTGTTTCCATACCGAAACGTTCGGTAACCTCGAACAAATAGGACAGCAGGTGCGCCATTGAAATATGGCTGGCATCCATCCCAAAGATCGGTTCACCGACTGCGCGCAGGGCGCGTGCAAACTCATCGACGTCCTGATCAGCGGGCACGTATCCGGCTTCAAAATGGACCTCGGCGACCCGCTGGTAGTCCTTGCGAATAAAACCAAACAGGATTTCGGCATAGACACGACGGGTGTATTCGTCGATCCGCCCCATGATCCCGAAATCATAGGCAATAATGTCGCCGTTTGCCGCAACCTTCAGGTTTCCCTGGTGCATATCGCCGTGGAAAAACCCGTCACGCAGCGCATGGCTTAGGAAAAGCTGTAGCACGCGTTTGGCCAGCTCAGAGCGGTCGTGCCCAGCGGCGTCAATCGCGGCGGTATCACCAATGCTGACCCCCTCGGCCCAGCCAAGCGTCATGACGCGGCGTGCCGAATAGTGCCATTTGATAACCGGAACCTGAAAGCCGTCATCGCTTGCGGTGTTGGCGGCAAATTCACTCGCAGCCGAGCTTTCCAAACGCAGATCAAGCTCGCCACGCACGATTCCCTCGAAATGCGTGATAACGTCCATGGGCCGCAAACGGCGCGCTGCAGGTGACAGAAGTTCGATCATCCGCGCTGCAAAGTAAAACGCGTCGATGTCCTTGCCAAAGGCACGCTCGATTCCGGGGCGCAGGACTTTGACCGCAACAGCCTCGCCGGTTTCGACCAACACAGCCTTGTGAACCTGCGCGAGGGACGCTGCGGCGACGGGCTCGGAAAAGTCGCTGAACATTGCTTCCAACGGCTTACCAAGCTCCTTCTCCACCTCGGCTCTGGCCAGGTCAGTTGAAAAGGGCGCAAGCCGGTCCTGCAAAACTCGAAACTGGTCGGCCATTTCTTCGCCGACAACATCTGGACGGGTCGAAAGAACCTGACCAAATTTGATATAGGCGGGACCAAGCGCGGTAAGTGCGCGCGTCGCCGGTGGCAGCGCCGGATCGCCGCGATACCCCAACCATTTGAATGGCCAAGCAAAGGTTCGGGCGGTTGCGCGCAGCAGCGGCCCTGCCTCGAATGCGTCCAGTACGACATTCATTGCGCCCGCGCGCTCTAAGGTAGCGCCGGTGCGGATTAGCCGCCAAATGTTATGGGGTCCGCGCATCGTCTACAATTTCCAACCCGAATGCAGGGCCGCGATGCCCACCGACATGTTGCGATACTTGGCGTTTTCAAATCCAGCCGCGCGCACCATGCCAAGGAATGTTTCCTGATCGGGGAAATTGCGGATTGATTCGACAAGATATTGATAGCTGTCCCGATCGCCTGTGATGGCCTTGCCCATCGGCGGGATCACGTTGAACGAATAAAGATCGTAGGCCTTTTGCATCATCGGATTGGGCAGTTGGCTGAACTCTAGCACCATAAGCCGGCCGCCGGGGCGCAACACGCGAAACGCCTCGTTCAGGGCTTCTTGCGGGTGGGTCACATTGCGGATCCCAAAGCTGATTGTGTAGACGTCAAAGGTGTTATCCTCGAACGGCAGCGCCATCGCATCCCCGACGGTCCAATCAAGGCTCTCCGACAGGTCCGCCGCTTCGGCGCGTTTGCGCCCTTCAATCAGCATGTTCTCGGTGATGTCCAACACGGTCGCATGGCCCGACCCTGCGCGTTTAAGAAACCGGAACGAAATATCACCGGTGCCGCCTGCCACATCAAGCAATCGCTGACCTGCGCGCGGCGCAAGCCAATCCATCATCGCGTCTTTCCAGATGCGGTGAATACCAAGCGACATCGCATCATTCATCACGTCATATTTGCTGGCAACGCTGCTGAATACGCCCTGCACACGGCCCGCTTTTTCGTTTTCCGGCACGGTCTCAAAGCCGAAATGGGTCGTCGTTTGGGATTCGTCGCTCATGTCATACTCGCGCCTGAATAAAGTCAGGTTGGAGTTATACTTTGTTGGTCCAAAGGACAAATCCTCATTCTGACGCAGGGCAAACGGTGACACAGAACATTCTAGCGACCGTTCTGCCGATCCTCATGTGATGTCTTCTCATTTTGTATCCCGCGCCGCATTCGTGGCGCGTTGGATCGTCAATGGGGCTATGTGCTGACGTTTCGACGGATCAAAGTTGCAGATGCAGAAATACCTTGTAGGTGTCCGCGCGTTCCTTACCTTTGCCAAGGAACAGAAACGCAAACACAACAGGATGTAATGCCCGAATTACCCGAGGTTGAAACCGTCCGCCGTGGCCTTGTCCCCGCCATGGAGGGACAAGTAATTATGCGTGCGGCCGTGAATCGCCCCGATCTGCGTTGGCCGTTTCCCGAAAATATGGCCGCGCGTCTGACTGGTGCGCGCGTCACGGCGCTGCGCAGGCGTTCAAAGTACATTCTTGCTGATCTCAGCACAGGCGAAACCCTCATCATTCACCTTGGCATGTCGGGCCGGATGCTTGTGTCAGGTGATCCGCTGGGCCAGTTCCACCATGACCACCCTGCACCTGCAAAACACGATCATGTGGTGCTCGACATGGATAACGGTGCGCGTATCACTTTTAACGACGCCCGCCGCTTTGGCGCGATGGACCTTTGTCCGACGGACGGCATCGAAACGCATTGGCTGATCGCCAAGCTTGGGCCGGAACCGCTAGGCAACGCGTTCGACGAAACCCACCTGATTACCCGGCTTGCAGGGCGCAACACGCCAATCAAGAACGCTCTGCTGGATCAGAGAATCGTATCGGGCCTAGGCAATATCTACGTCTGCGAGGTGCTGTTTCGTGCTGCGATCAGCCCGAAAAGCAAGGCAGGACAACTTTCCAAACGTAGCGTCGCCAGCCTTGTTCCCATCATCCGAGATGTGCTGTCTGAAGCCATTGAGGCAGGGGGCTCATCCCTGCGCGATTATCGTCAGGCTGACGGTGAACTAGGCTATTTCCAACATGTTTTTCGGGTTTACGACCGCGAAGGCGAACCCTGCACTACGCCCAATTGCACCGGCACGATTGCGCGAATCGTTCAGGGAGGACGCTCATCTTTCTATTGTCCGCAATGCCAAAGATAGCTTGATCGCCGCGCCCACTTTGCTAAGCACTGTGAACGGACAAGTAAAAATAGGGGCCAAGCAATGGCGTTTGAAACGATCATCGTTAACATCCAGGACGACGTGTGCCTGATTACTTTGAACCGCCCCGATGCGCTCAATGCGCTGAATTCACAACTGATGGGTGAACTGACAACTGCGCTGGCGGATGCTGACCAAAGCAACAAGGTTCGCGCGATCGTCATCACCGGATCAGACAAGGCCTTTGCAGCCGGTGCCGATATCAACGAAATGGCCGACAAGACGTTTGTTGACATGTATACAGCGAACTTCTTTGGCCCTGAATCGGAACGATTTGTGCAAGTGCGCAAGCCGATCATTGCGGCTGTGTCCGGCTATGCCCTTGGCGGCGGTTGCGAATTGGCGATGATGTGCGACTTTATCATCGCTGCTGATACTGCAAAGTTTGGCTTGCCCGAGCTTAACCTCGGCGTGATTCCCGGCATTGGCGGCACACAGCGCCTGACCCGCTACGTTGGCAAATCCAAATCCATGGACATGCACCTGACAGGCCGCTTTATGGCCGCGCAAGAAGCGGAAGCATCTGGTCTTGTCAGTCGCGTTGTACCTGCCAAGAAACTGAAAGAAGAGGCGCTGGCCGCCGCTGGAAAAATCGCCGAGAAATCGCTGTTGGCGACCACGGCCGCAAAAGATGCAGTTAACCACGCCTACGAGACATCACTGTCTGAAGGCATCATTTATGAACGACGTCTGTTTCACTCGCTTTTTGCGACCGAGGATCAAAAAGAGGGTATGGCGGCCTTCAAAGAGAAACGCGAACCGCAGTTCCGCGACAAATAGGGTAAATACAGGGTTCCCTTTTGCACCCTTTCCCCCTAAAGACCCCCATACATGCGCGTGATGCCCGCCTAGGCAAGAATCAACTGGTTCACGATTTCCGGTCCGGGCGTTTGCGCGCTACAGTTTTAACAGACCCGGAAAGTGGGATTCGATCACATGGCAAGTACCCCTCAAGCAAAAAAACGCGCGCGTCAGAACGATGCACGCTTTCAAATCAACAAAGCACGCCGTTCACGCATTCGCACTTATCTGCGCAAAGTCGAAGAGGCGATTGCCTCCGGTGATAAAGAGGCAGCAACAGCCGCTTTGCGAGCTGCACAGCCTGAATTGATGCGCGGTGTCACCAAAGGCGTTCTGCACAAGAATACAGCGTCCCGCAAAGTGTCCCGCCTCAGCTCGCGCGTCAAAGCAATCGGCTAAGGTAACGCGACTCGCTCAAATTGGGCGGATTACCAAATTTGAAATTCCGCAAGAGGGCATGTCGCAAGACGTGCCCTCTTTGCTTTTGGGCAACAGCGCTGGCAACTTTTCTATAAGATTCAAAGGCGCGCTAGATTCGTTTTGCGAAACGTCCGAGTCAATCCCAACGTTGTAGTTGCCGTGGCCGCAAACCCCTTGCTAACTTGTCCATACGATTCACTTCGTTCCTGGGGGAGCATGGGAAGACGCGGTCCCATTTTGGTCTGATCGGGTCTATATCCGATAACCAAAACGGGCTGTTGTTTTGGGTATTTGATCGTGTCGTTGCTGCTATCGCGACATGGATTCAGTGCCGTATTTCGAGGCTGGCCGACTAGTTCGGCGGGGCTCGGATATTTCATGTCCTGCGAAATGTTGTGGATGACAACGGCACCGCAAGAGCGGTCCTTGCATCCAACAGCTTTTGATATGGCGAGAGTCAAAACGCGGAGGCCGCATGGGACGCGGCACCGTCGGGTTGTTTCTTGTTCAGGACCGATCTGAACCGTTCATAGGGCGTATGGGGCGTCTTGTGGGGCATAATGGTTTTGGGATTTGGTCAGAATGAAAGACGCTGCTTGGTTTGACGTGAAAGAAACGCTGCAGGGGATTGTGGGTGCCAACAATTTCAAGAATTGGATAGAACCCCTTCACCTGCATGAACTGGCCCAAGGCATCGCCACGTTCCAAGTTCCGACGAACTTTTTCGGGAACTATGTCGCGCAAAATTTTGGCGATCAGATTCTTTACCAAATCCAGCGAGCCCATAACACCGTTACGCGCCTGAACTTTGTTGTTTCAAAGACGACGCAGCGCGCCGCCCCCGAGACCAAAACTGTCGCGCGCCCCAACAAGACCCAAGGCGCCAACATTGATGCGCGTTTTACGTTTGATGCCTTTGTCGTTGGTAAGCCCAATGAACTGGCCCATGCCGCCGCCCGTAAGGTTGCCGAGGGCGGACCGGTCTCGTTTAATCCACTCTTCCTTTATGGGGGTGTTGGCCTTGGCAAAACGCATCTGATGCACGCGATCGCCCACGAGCTTAAGCGCTCCAAACCAGAGCTGAACGTGCTTTATCTGTCGGCCGAACAATTCATGTATCGCTTTATTTCGGCCCTGCGTGAACGCAAGATGATCGATTTTAAGCAAATGTTCCGCGCCGTGGACGTGCTGATGGTTGATGACGTGCAGTTCATCGCCGGCAAGGAATCCACACAGGAAGAATTCTTTCACACGTTCAACGCGCTGGTCGACCAGAACAAACAGATCATCCTTTCCGCTGACCGCGCGCCGGGTGAAATCAAGGATCTTGAGGATCGGATCAAGTCACGCATGCAGTGCGGCCTCGTGGTTGATCTTCACCCGACGGATTATGAATTGCGCCTTGGTATCCTGCAAAACAAAGAACAGATTTTCGCCGCACAATATCCCGACGTCGTTTTGTCAGACGGTGTGCTTGAATTCATAGCCCACCGGATCGCGAAGAACGTGCGTATTCTCGAAGGGGCGCTGACACGACTTTATGCATTTGCCTCGCTCGTGGGCCGCGAAATCACGCTGGATTTGGCCCAGGATTGCCTTGCCGACATTCTACGCTCGTCTGATCGCAAGATCACGGTCGAGGAAATCCAGCGTAAAGTCAGCGATCACTACAACATTCGCCTGTCAGAAATGATTGGCCCCAAGCGCGTGCGCAATTTTGCCCGCCCGCGTCAAGTTGCCATGTTTTTGTGCAAGCGCATGACCAATCGCTCTTTGCCTGAAATCGGCCGTCGTTTTGGCGGGCGCGATCATACTACTGTCATGCACGGTGTTAAACGCATCCAAGAGTTGCAAATGACGGACAGTCAGATCGCAGATGATATAGAAATGCTGCGCCGCGCTCTTGAGGCGTAAGCAGCGCTTGACGCTGGCTTTGCGGTAACGGACAGTCTGAAATAGTAGAATTGACTTGAGCCGGAGGGGAAAACAGGTAGTTTTCCCCTCCGGCATCTGTCAGCCCGGAATAAATGCGGAGCATGGGATATGAAACTTAGCATCGAGCGCGGCGCGCTTCTCAAGGCCGTTGCACAGGCCCAATCTGTGGTCGAGCGCCGTAACACGATCCCGATCCTCGCCAATGTTTTGATCGAAGCAGAGGGCGATACTGTCCAATTCCGTGCCACCGATCTGGATATAGAGGTGGTCGACAAGGCCCCGGCACAGGTTGAACGCGCTGGGTCCACTACCGTAAGCGCTGTGACCCTGAATGAAATTGTGCGCAAGCTGCCCGATGGCGCGCTTGTGACACTGACAGAAGAAGGCGCCTCTGGTCGTCTGACGATCCAAGCAGGCCGTTCAAAATTCAGCCTCGCGACCCTGCCCAAAGAAGATTTTCCCGTCATGGCGTCCTCGGACTACACGACGAACTTCTCCTGCCCCGCGCCCGTGTTGCGCCGCTTGTTCGACAAATCGAAATTCGCGATTAGCACGGAAGAAACCCGCTATTACTTGAACGGCGTCTACATGCATGTGGCTGATTCCGATGGCGGCAAAGTGCTGCGTTGCGTCGCCACAGATGGTCACCGTCTTGCTCGCATCGACGCCGACCTGCCCGAAGGGGCTGAAGGCATGGCCGGTGTGATTGTGCCGCGTAAAACCGTCGGCGAAATGCGCAAGCTTCTGGACGACGATGACATGAAAATCGCGGTGTCCGTAAGTGAAACCAAAGTGCGTTTTGCGACCCCTGACATCACCCTCACATCCAAGGTAATCGACGGGACGTTCCCGGATTACACCCGCGTCATTCCGCAAGGGAACACCCGCAAAATGGAAGTGGACGCAGCCGAATTTGCCAGGGCTGTGGATCGTGTTGCGACCGTGTCGTCCGAACGCTCGCGCGCGGTAAAGTTGTCACTCGACGAGGACCGCCTTGTGCTGTCGGTTAACGCGCCTGATAGCGGTGCAGCTGAAGAAGAACTTGCCGTGGCCTATAGTGACGAACGTCTGGAAATTGGATTTAACGCGAAATACCTGCTTGAGATCGCGAGCCAAGTGGATCGCGAAAACGCCGTGTTTATGTTCAACTCCTCCGGCGACCCGACCTTGATGCGCGAAGGCAACGATACCAGCGCTATCTATGTGGTCATGCCGATGCGCGTGTGACGCGACACGTTACTGATATCACTGTGATCGAGGGCCACTGATGTCGGCCCTCTTTCTGTCTGATCTGGCGCTTTCACATTTCCGCTCGCACAAACGCGCACGCCTTTCTGCGGACGCTCGCCCCGTGGCAATCTATGGCGCGAACGGTGCGGGAAAAACCAATATCCTCGAAGCGATTTCCATGATGTCGCCGGGTCGTGGATTGCGCCGTGCTGGTGTCGATGACATCGCCCGCCGCCCTGAATCCCTTGGCTGGAAAGTCAGCGGCGTGCTGCATTCCTTGCATCATACCCACGACATTGAAACCAGCGCCGAGGCCGGTGCGAGCCGAAGCGTCAAAATCGATAGCAAAACAGCTGCGCAACTCGCGCTGGGCCGTATCGGCCGCATCCTTTGGCTGGTTCCCGCGATGGACCGCCTGTGGATCGAAGGGGCTGAGGGCCGCCGCCGTTTCCTTGATCGCGCCACCCTGAGTTTCGAGCCGCGCCACGCTGAAGCCGTGCTGACCTACGAAAGAGCCATGCGCGAACGTAATCGCCTTCTCAAGGACATGGTCCGCGACGCTCATTGGTATGCCGCGCTGGAAAACCAGATGGCCGAGGCGGGCGCGCAAATCCATACCAACCGCCAAACGGCGATCACGGCGCTGTCCGACGCACAAGAGGCCTCGCAGACGGTTTTTCCCACCGCCACACTCGCGTTGACCCACCCCGACCCCGCCTGTGACGCGCCCGAAGATGCAGACGCCCTGCGCGCCACATTCAGTGAGGGGCGCTTGCGGGACCTTGCCGCGGGGCGCACCCTGTCGGGCCCGCACCGTGCCGATTTTGACGCGACGTTCGCCGCCAAAGGTGTGCCCGCCAAGGATTGCTCTACGGGCGAGCAAAAGGCGCTGCTGATCTCGCTGATCCTCGCCAATGCCCGCGCGCTTGCACAAGATTTTGGCGCGCCGCCAATTTTGCTGCTAGACGAGGTCGCCGCCCACCTCGATGCAACCCGCCGCGCGGCCCTTTATGATGAAATAGTTACCCTTGGGGCGCAGGCTTGGATGACAGGCACTGGCCCAGAATTATTTGCTGAACTGGGCGATGGCGCGCAATATGTCGAAGTCACGGAAACCGAAGGCTTATCGGCTGTCCACGAAAGGCCCGCACCATGACCCTCGCTCAGAACTTCACGACTGAGGCCGAAGTTGACGCAGCCTATGGCGCAGCACTTGCCGTGGGCGCAACCGCCCTCAAGACGCCTGAAAAGTCTTCTGGGGCGGTTATTCCGGCTACTACGCAGACCCGGATGGTCATGTCTGGGAAGTCGCGATGAACCCGTTTTGGCCCTTGCACGAGGACGGCAGCCTTACCCTGCCGACAGACAATGCAGATTGAACGCCTTGAGGAAACCCGCCTGACAGCGCAAGACGAAGCCCAGATCGCTGATTTGCTGACCCAGGCGTTCGGCCCCGACTTTGGTGGGCGCAGCTATTATCAGCAGCGCCATCACGTCCGGCTCGTCACCCGCCTTGACGACGCCATCACTGGCCATATGGCGTTGTGTTACCGCGATATTCGCATTGGCGATACGCTGACCCCGATCGCCGGTCTGGCCGAGGTCGCAACCGATCCCGATCAACGCGGAAAAGGCATCGCGGGGCATCTGATCACCGCCGCAATCGCCGAGGCGAAGGCGATGCGTGCGCAGTTCCTGATCCTGTTCGGTGATCGCCCGATTTACGCAGGTCGCGGGTTTATCACGCAGCCCAATACCCTCACTTATCTTGCGCTGGATGGTGCAAAAACGGGCGCGGTAGCGACAGGCGTCGACGATGGGCTGATGGTTATGCCGATGGCCGAAACTGCATGGGATCCGGTCGCTTTGGTCGATCTCATGGGTCATAAATTCTAAACCCTTCACGCCGCTCTCCTAATGCGCAAAATATAGCGGGATCGCGTGACAACCCCCCCTAAACCTCGTATAAAAACTGACAAAATAAGCAGGAAAGAATGCATGTCCGAGAACGAGCAGATCAAAGAAGAATACGGTGCCGATTCCATCAAGGTTCTCAGAGGCCTAGAGGCTGTTCGCAAGCGTCCGGGTATGTATATCGGTGATACCGATGATGGGTCCGGCCTGCACCATATGGTCTACGAAGTCGTGGACAACGGCATTGACGAAGCTTTGGCTGGTCACGCCGATGCTGTAAACGTTAAAATCCACGACGATGGCTCTGTTTCTGTCTCGGACAACGGGCGCGGTATTCCCGTGGGCATCCACGAGGAAGAAGGCGTTTCTGCCGCCGAAGTCATCATGACCCAGCTGCACGCAGGCGGTAAATTCGACAGCAACTCCTACAAGGTATCTGGCGGCCTGCACGGCGTTGGCGTGTCAGTTGTTAACGCGCTGTCCGATTATCTTGAGCTGCGCATCTGGCGGAATGGCAAAGAACACGTCGCACGGTTCGAGGGTGGCTTTACCGTCGATCACCTCAAGGTCGTGGGTGACTGCGGCGATCAAACCGGAACCGAGGTGCGATTCCTTGCCAGCCTCGATACGTTCTCCAATCGCGATTACGATTTTCACACACTGGAAAAGCGCCTGCGCGAACTTGCGTTTCTCAATTCCGGCGTCCGCATTATCCTCACCGATGAGCGCCCCGCCGAACATCAGCGTACTGAACTGTTCTACGAGGGCGGCGTCAAAGAATTCGTCAAATACCTTGACCGCTCCAAGTCCAGCATCCTGCCTGAACCGATCTATATCACCGGCGAACGTGACGACATCGGCGTCGAAGTCGCGATGTGGTGGAATGACAGCTACAACGAAATGGTGCTGCCCTTTACCAACAACATCCCACAGCGCGATGGCGGCACACACATGGCCGGTTTCCGCGGCGCGCTGACCCGCACAATCAACAACTACGCCCAATCCAGCGGTATCGCCAAAAAGGAAAAGATCAACTTTACCGGCGACGATGCCCGTGAAGGCCTGACCTGCGTTCTGTCCGTCAAAGTACCGGACCCGAAATTCAGCAGCCAGACCAAAGACAAATTGGTCAGCTCTGAAGTGCGCCCCGCCATCGAAGGCCTCGTCGGTGAAAAGTTGGCTGAATGGTTTGAAGAAAACCCCGCGATAGCGAAAATTGTCGTCAGCAAAATCGTCGAAGCCGCACACGCCCGCGAAGCAGCCCGCAAAGCCCGCGACCTGACGCGCCGCAAAACGGCAATGGACGTGAATTTCCTTGCTGGCAAACTCAAGGACTGCTCAGAAAAAGACCCCTCAAAAACCGAAGTCTTTTTGGTCGAGGGTGACAGCGCTGGCGGGTCCGCCCAAACAGGCCGTGACCGTGGCACACAGGCCATTCTGCCCCTCAAAGGTAAGATCTTGAACGTCGAACGTGCGCGTTTTGACCGGATGCTGAATTCTCAAGAAATCGGCAACCTTGTCATGGCGTTGGGCACGGGTATTGGTCGCGACGAATTCAACATCGACAAACTGCGCTACCACAAGGTTATCATCATGACGGACGCTGACGTCGACGGCGCGCATATCCGCACGCTGTTGCTGACGTTCTTCTTCCGCCAGATGCCGCAACTGATCGAAGGTGGATACCTGTATATCGCCCAGCCGCCGCTTTACAAAGTGTCGCGTGGCAAGTCCGAGGTCTATCTTAAGGATCAGTCCGAGATGGACGATTACCTCATCCACCAAGGCACTGAAGGCGCGATTGTTAAACTAGGGAACGGCGCGGATATGTCCGGCCAAGACCTTGTGCGTGTTGTCGAAGAAGCGCGCCAACTTAAGCGCGTCCTTGATGCATTCCCAACCCATTACCCGCGCCACATCCTTGAACAGGCCGCCATTGCCGGAGCTTTTGTTCCCGGTGCTGTGGACGCTGACCTGCAAGGCGTGGCCAACAAAGTCGCTGCGCGTCTCGACGCGATTGCGCAGGAATACGAAAAGGGCTGGCAGGGCCGCATCACCCAAGACAAAGGGATCCGTCTGGCCCGCATCCTGCGCGGCGTAGAAGAAGTACGTACACTTGATGGTCCGATCCTGCGCGGAGGCGAATCCCGCAAGACCGGCAGCTTCACGAAATCCCTCCAAGAGGTGTATGACAAACCCGCCAACCTTGTGCGCAAAGACCGCGGTCAGGCGATCCACGGCCCGCTCGATCTGTTTGCGGCGATCATTGAAGAAGGCGAACGCGGCTTGACCCTGCAACGCTACAAGGGCTTGGGCGAAATGAACCCCGAACAGCTTTGGGAAACCACGCTTGACCCCGATGCACGCACGCTGTTGCAAGTCAAAGTCGATGACTTGGCCGAGGCTGACGACCTATTCACTAAACTTATGGGTGATGTCGTTGAACCACGCCGCGAGTTCATCCAGCAAAATGCGCTAAACGTCGAAAATCTGGATTTCTAGTTTTGAATGTTTTTTGTGCCAAAACTGTGAGTCAAGACTATATAAACAACATTTGGGGTTAAATTTCTGTTGACCGCCTAGATGTAGCTACAGGACAATAGCAACGAGGCCCATCTGTAAGACTGACTAATGCAGCATCTGCTGCGGAAAAGGAGGTGATGCATATGAGTAAATGCATGACTGTTAAGCGTACAGTTCGTTTGGGCAAAAAGCCAGGTCCCAAGACCGTAACGGTAAAGCAGCACCGCCCTTCAACCCCCGTCGCAAGCTAACCCTAAGCAGGCCCAATATGGCGTTCGCCCCGCTGCTCGGCGAGCGCCATTTGCTTTTGCCGCTCACGGAAAGCCGCCTTGCGTTCATCGGTCGTGTCATGCGCGCATTGATGACATGACACCCCCTGTTCAAACTCGGGGCGCAAGCGGTCTTCGGGCAGCAGCGGACGGCGACAGGCATGGCACAAGATATGCGGCCCCTCGGCCAACCCGTGATCAACCGACACACGCCCGTCAAACACAAAGCACGATCCTTCCCAAAGGCTCTCGTCCTGCGGTACCTTTTCAAGGTATTTCAGGATGCCACCCTTGAGGTGAAACACATCCTCGACCCCCAGCCCAATCAGGTAATTCGTTGATTTCTCGCAGCGGATACCACCTGTGCAGAACATCGCGATCCGCTTGTTATGGAACCGATCCTTGTTCTTTTCCCACCACGCGGGGAATTCGCGAAAAGTATCTGTCTGCGGATCAACCGCCCCTTTGAACGTGCCGATCCCAACCTCGTAATCGTTGCGGGTATCAATCACGGCTACATCGGGCGCGCTGATCAAATCGTTCCAATCGACAGGGTCCACATAGGCCCCAACGCTCGCGCGCGGATCCACATCAGGCTGCCCCATCGTCACGATTTCTTTCTTGAGCCGAACCTTCATGCGGATAAACGGAGCATCGCCAGCCGCGCTTTCCTTGTGGACCAGATCAGCACAGCCGGGCAGGGCGCGCAGGTGTGCCAACACCACATCAATACCCGCACGGCTTCCGGCAATCGTGCCATTGATCCCCTCGCGGGCCAGCAACAAAGTGCCGTTCACGCCCTGCGCTTTGCAAAGGTCCAGCAATGGCCCCCGCACGGCAGATGGATCATCGATACGGGTGAAATGGTAAAGCGCGGCGATTGTATACATGGCCGCGTTTTGATCCTGTCGGGCGGATGGGTCAAGACCCACCTTACACCCCTGCGACAAATCGCTAATAGTAGGTTTCAACCTAGAATGCCGGAGCAAACCATGACCCACGCCCTCCTCGTCATTGACGTCCAGAACGATTTTTGCCCCGGCGGCGCGCTCGCTGTGCCCCAAGGCGACACTATTATCGCGGATATCAACACCCTGATGAAAGACTTCACAGCGGTGATCCTGACCCAAGATTGGCATCCCGCCGGCCATTCATCATTCGCGACCACCCACAACGCCGCCCCGATGGGCATGATCGACATGCCCTACGGCCCCCAAGTCCTGTGGCCCGATCACTGCATTCAAGCGAGCGAAGGTGCCGCGTTCCACCCCGCCCTCGACACCACCCGCGCCGACATGATCATACGCAAAGGCTTTAACCCCAAAATCGACAGCTATTCGGCGTTCTTCGAGAACGATCACACGACCCCCACAGGGCTAACAGGCTACCTACACACGCGCGGGATTACACAGCTGACTCTGGTCGGGCTGGCAACGGATTTCTGCGTGAACTATTCCGCCGTAGACGCCGCGAATTTGGGGTTTGAGGTGACGGTACGAATGGACCTGTGCCGGGGGATCGACTTTGACGGGTCGCTTGAGGCGGCGGTTGCCGGCATGACGGGGGCTGGCGTGGCGGTCACTTAAACATCCGTTTATGGCCCTCGGTATCGAAAGTTTCGAGCTATCTGCACGCAAGCAAAGAGCGGTGAGCTGACGTTCGCTGCGTGCCCCATGATCGCTGGCTTCACAGAAATCAAACCAAATTTCTGCTTCTCAAACGTTCACTATATTAAGGTCGGATCGGCCCAAGGTGACGCAGATCCGCCAACTGGCAACGGCATCTTTGATAAGTGGTGGGTTTTACCACTGAAGTACCAAGCTGTTTGGACTGACTGTTAGCCATGGCACGCATCCCCAAGCCGTCTGGACGTGCTGGAAAAGCCTTTAGATATCCGATGAGGGCCAACCGGAGCTAACAGTTTTCCCAACACAGTCTTTTTGAGATGCTCGTCAAACCACCCAAAAGGATAGGGTGGCTATACGTCTGCGGTCCTTACTTAGTGTCCATGCTCGTACTATCAAAAGGAGTGCAGGTGGAGATATGCCCAAAAGTTGGTGACGGCTGTCATCAGGCGGCGTTTTCAAGTTG
>CALAGN010000024.1 GCA_937891785.1 uncultured Octadecabacter sp. | reverse complement strand
TTTGGTTTGGAAGCATGGGCCAAATTACTCATACACAGAAGGTCGGACACTCTCGCTATCATTTGTCATCATCGTCATGTCCTATGCTTGTCATGCAAGCCTATGGAAATTCCAGCTTGCGTATCCGTTCAGGCCTCATGCGAAGACAGCGGTCGACCTTACTCACAAACGGTCCATCACGACCAAGCCCACTACGATCCAACCGCCACCAATGCCCATCAAAAACAAACTGATGGCCACTGGATCAATCCTCGCAGATTGATAGGGGAAACATAAGACAAGCCCACTTTACCGTTTTTCTGTGTCGCCGCGAATGTCCGGTATGGAGAGATCAACGATAGACCTAGCGAAGTTCGTCTAAGACCCACCGCTGGCCGCCGCTTCACAATACTAACCGCAGTACGTAGAAGTCAGCCGTTGACACAACGCAGCGAAATACCGATGAAACTGCTCTGCGTGCACATGGTCATAAATGTACGGTGACAAGTGTGAACGAAATGCATCATGTGCACCCCTATAAGTTAAACCAATAACGGGGGAAATTTCAGTGACCACAAATCGCATTTATCGTGCCGGAGCAGCAGCCCATGCTATTTTTCCACTTGGTGGAATCGGGGCTGGAAGCATTGGGATCGGCGCGGATGGTAGATTTCAGGATTGGGAAATCTTCAATCGTCCATCCAAAGGCAGCGTGAATGGATTTACGCACTTTGCGGTGCGCGCAGAGCGTGATGGTGCAGTACTGGATACAAGGATATTGCACGGCCCTTTTTCAGGGGACCGCACCGGTTCCCATCTTGCGCCGGCATTCAACGCATACGGGTTTGGCCCTCGGCGCCAGAAAATGACCGGCTTTCCGTCGTTCCGCGACGTTCAAATGCAGGGAATTTATCCGGTTGCAGACTTCGATTTCCGCGACCCTGCGTTTCCCGGCGATGTTACAATGCGCGCACTTAGCCCATTTATTCCACTGGACGATAAAAGCAGTTCAATGCCACTAGCGATGTTCGAAGTGACGTTCAACAACACAAGCAAGGCAGATCTCGACTATACCTTATTTGGCTGCATGGCATTCGATTTTGTCGACGTAGGTGCCGCGTCAGAAGTGGCCGTTGAAACCGGTAGCCTTTCGGCGATTACCGGACACACGTCACACAGCCCTGACCATCTGGATCACCGCCAAATCTCATTGGCGACGGATCACCAGCAGGTTAGTTATCAACATCATCTTTATCGGGGCAACTGGTTTGACACGATGGAGGTATATTGGAAAGACATCACGACACCGGGCCCGCTTAAAGATCGAAGGTACATGAATACCAAGGGTCTCGAGTCGCAAAATCAGGCCGACGCGGTTGAGCATTCGGTCTTGGCAACCCATGTCACCGTTCCGGCAGGCGGGTCGGCGACGATCAAGCTCGCAATGTCCTGGTACGTCCCCAATATCGCAAAATACTGGATTTCCGAAGGGCAGTTGTGTTGCCCGCCATCTGCTAACACGCAAACTATGTGGAAAAATTACTATGCAACGCAGTGGAGCGGTGCATTCGATGTCGCGTCTTTGGCGCTGACGCAGTGGGATAGCCTTCGTGACAAAACGTTGCGGTTTAGGGATGTCTTGGCTGATACGACCCTACCGGATGTAGTTGTGGATGCCGTTTCTGCTAATCTCTCTACCTTGAAATCACCGACCGTCCTGCGGCTCGAAGACGGGACTTTCTATGGGTTTGAAGGTTGTCACGGGGACTCGGGTTGTTGTGAAGGGTCGTGCACGCATGTCTGGAACTACCAGCAAGCGTTGCCATTTCTATTTCCTTCCCTTGAGCGGTCGATGCGCGCAGCCGACTTTGGCGAAAGTCAGGATCCGGTATCGGGCGGAATGGCATTTCGTATTGCGTTGCCAAAGGGTGTTGGCCGATTTGCGACAAGGCCTTGTGCGGACGGACAATTCGGCAATGTGATGAAAGCTTATCGCGATTGGAAACTGTGCGGCAACGAAGACTGGCTGCGCGCGCTATGGCCCCAAATCAAAAGCGCGATTGAATTTGCCTGGCACCCCGAAAACCACGATTTGTGGGATCCAAAAAAATCAGGCGTCTTGACCGGCCGTCAACATCATACGCTAGATATGGAGGTTTTTGGCCCAAATTCGTGGCTTGCTGGCTTCTATCTTGGTGCTTTGAATGCCGGTGCGGAAATGGCGACGGTCGTAGGCGATGAGGCGGCGGCGGCGCTTTACACGTCGATGTTCAAAGACGGCAAAGGCTGGGTTTCGAAGCATTTATTCAACGGTGAATGGTTCACGCAACAGATCGATATCAAGGACAAGGACGCCCTAGCTCCGTTTGTTACGGAAAAGGGTCAGGTTGCACATATGTCGGGTGACATTTACGCGCAGTACTGGAGCGATGAACACGGCGAAATCAAATACCAGATCGGGGATGGTTGCGCCATTGATCAGGTTTTGGCGGAATGGCACGCGCGTTTGTATGGCCTCGACAATCTGTTTGAGCCTGCCGAGTTTGCCTCTGCAGTGAATGCGGTGTTTGAGCACAACTTCGTCAATCGGTTGGGCGACATTGCAAACCCTTGCCGCGTCTTTGGGATGGAAGACGAAAGCGGAACAATGATTTGTTCTTGGCCCAAGGGCGTTTCACGTCCCGTCATCCCGCTGCCCTATTCGCAAGAGACGATGCATGGATTCGAATATGCATTTGGATGTCAGCTAATGATGATCGGTGAAGTTGACAAAGGTCTGCGCGTATTTGAAGCGGTGCGCGACCGCTACCAAGGTCACAATCGAAATCCATGGAACGAGATTGAATGCGGGTCGCATTACGCACGGTCCATGGCAAGTTTCGCGGCCATTCCGGTCTTGTCTGGTTTCACCTTTGATGCTTCCAAATCTCAAATGGGATTTGCACCAAAGCATACGCAGGATGAGGCTTTTTGCAGCTTCTGGTCGAATGGAACTGCGTGGGGCCAAGTAAAAATTACTAACGAAAAATCGATCGTAAGCGTGCTGGGAGGAAAGCTGACAATCAAGGAGCTTAGCATCAACGACGCTAAGTTTGATGCCGCTGATCTAAGAAAAATGAGCGGCGAGAAACAGGGAGGAGATGCCTTAGTGCTTACGACTGGGGACACCCTGACAATCTGAAGGACGACTTGCTGCGCATACCGCAGCCAATGTGGAGGAGACCAAAATGAAACATTTACTATCAACACTGACACTTATCGCAGGCCTTACGGGTAGCGCCGCTATCGCGCAGGTCCTCAGCGATGAGACAGCAACGATCAAGATCACGCAGTGGGTGGCAGATGACGTTCTTGCCGCAACTGAAGCGGCAATTGAACGGTTCGCGGAAAAGTACCCCAACGTCACCATTGCCGCGAGCTATGTTCCGGTTGGTGCAGGGAGTTGGGGTGAATACAACAACGCTGTCATAAACGAGGTTGCCGCGGGTAACGCGCCAGATATCGTCGGTGCTGCGATCGAAGGCTTCGAGGAACTGGGCGCCGCGGGCATTCTCATGAACTTAGAACAAATCGTAGCAACAGATGAGGATGCTCAGGCCGTCATGGCGGGTATCGAAGGCAATATGCTGTACGGTATGCGCAACAAGGGCACTGGAGAGCTGAATTTCTTCCCAACGCAGTGGAACAACATTGTGATGTTCTACAACAAGGACATGTTCGACGCCGCAGGTGTGGACTACCCCGCATCCGATTGGACATGGGACGACTTTCTGACAACCGCACAAGCTCTGACCATCAAGGACGGTTCGGGAAACACAACCCAGTTCGGGTACTTCGTGCCAGGATTTAACTTTGGTATTCAGCCATGGTTCTTCACTAACAGCGCCTCCATTTTGGATGAAGCATGGGTAGAACCAACAGTGACTGCGCCAGAGTATGGCGAGTCTTTGCAATTCCTGTCCGACCTCATCAATACTCATGGCGTTGCACCAGCCTACGAACCTGGTGTTGGGATCGAGAAGTTCACTGCGGGCCAAGTGGCAATGTTCTCTGCTGGGCACTGGCCAGTTCCATCAATCCGTGACGCTGGTATGGAAAACGTTGGTGTGCAGCATATGCCGATGAATACAGTTCAGACGACAGTGTTCGGTATTGGTGGCCTTGCGATCACGAAAGATACGCAAAACGCAGAACTCGCTTGGGCGTTCCTGACAGAGCTTGCAGGTGACGAATACCAGCAAGGTCTTGCAGATGGTGGGGCATCGATCCCATCGGTTCGCGCCTATGCGACCACGCCAGAATATGTCGCGTGGCCTGACAACTCTGAGATTTTCTATGAGACTGCCGCGACTGGAGTGCCCCCATCGGGTGGTCCAGTTTGAATGTTAATGCATGGTCGGCCTCTGGTCTATCGGCATCATGCTTTCTGGCGCGGGCGGACGGTAGCGCAGCGCGCTATGCGGTCTGACTGTGTTGTAGTGATGCCTCCAACGCTCGATTAGGATCTGAGCTTCGCGTAAGGTATAGAATACCTCGCCGTTAAGCAGCTCGTCGCGGAAGCGGGAATTGAAACTCTCACAGTAGCCGTTTTCCCATGGTGATCCTGGGGCGATGAACGCGGTTTTGGCGCCGACGGCCCCAATCCAGGCACGCACCTTCTTGGCAATAAATTCCGCGCCATTGTCGGATCTTATGAACTCTGGCGGGCCTCGTAGAATGAAGAGATCGGTTAAAGCATCGACCACATCCGTTGAATTGAGTCTGCGTTTAACCCTAATCACCAGCGCCTCCCTCGTGAACTCATCAATGATATTCAGCGTGCGAAAGACACGCCCGTCATGGGTGCGATCCTGAACAAAGTCGTAGGACCAAACGTGGTTTGGCCGCACGGCCCGCAATCGCACGCAAGACCCGTCGTTCAGCCAAAGCCGACCCTTCTTGGGCTGTTTTTGTGGAACTTTCAGCCCCTCCCGTCGCCAAATCCGCTCTACGCGCTTATGATTTACGTGCCAGCCGCTGTTATTCAGCATGCCCGTGATCATACGA
>CALAGN010000023.1 GCA_937891785.1 uncultured Octadecabacter sp. | reverse complement strand
CACCAGCAGAGAAATTTGAAGCCTGTGTTGCAGCGACCCTTTGAAACCGCAGCCGCATCTGTCAATTCAAACGCAGACCAGTATCGGGTGCAAAGTAAGACACCTTGCCAAGATCAAACGAAAGCCGCTGCGCGACGCCCGCTTTGGCTGTGGTTTCAGCGTGAAGACGCGCTGTAATGTGTTTGCCGCCCAGTTGTAAGACCGCAAAGGTATCCGCGCCCGCCGGTTCAACGATATCAATCATGCAATCGGCCTGCTGATCGTCACTGCTACCGCGTGTGCCTGGATCAGCGATGTCTTCTGGACGCACCCCTAAAATCACATCCTCGGGAAGGTCGCGGTTTTTCGTGTCCGTTAAGATGATAGGGTCGCCGCCAGCGCGGGCAATCTCGATCTGGGTGTCGTCGCCGTTCGCGCGGGCCTTGGCCGGAATGAGATTCATAGCGGGTGATCCCATAAAGTCGGCAACAAACAAGTTCTCAGGACGGTTATAAATTTCCGCGGGTGATCCGATCTGCTGAATGACCCCGCCCTTCATGACCACGATTTTCGTCGCAAGCGTCATCGCCTCGATCTGGTCGTGGGTCACATAGACCATCGACGCGCCAAGGTTGTGGTGCAGCGCCTTGATCTCGGTGCGCATTTCCACACGCAACTTGGCATCAAGGTTGGAGAGCGGTTCATCAAACAGAAACAGCTTAGGATCGCGCACCAGTGCGCGGCCCATGGCGACGCGCTGGCGTTGCCCGCCCGACAATTGGCCGGGGCGGCGGTTCAGCAAGGGTTCGATCTGCAATTGTGCGGCCACATGCGCCAGCTTTGCATTCTGGGTCGCCTGATCAATCCCGCGCACCTTCATACCGAATGTGATATTCTTGGCGACGGTCATCGTGGGGTAAAGCGCGTAAGACTGGAACACCATCGCGATGTCACGGTCTTTGGGACTGACGTTGGTCATGTTGCGACCGCCGATATGCAGATCGCCGCTGGTGATCGGTTCAAGACCGGCGATGCAGTTCAGCAGCGTTGACTTGCCGCAGCCCGATGGGCCGACTAGCACCAGGAAGTCGCCCTCGTCGATTGACACGTTGATGTCTTTAAGGATTTCGGTGGACCCGTAGTTTTTGAACAGGTTGTTGATTTCAAGGATCGGAGCCATTTGAATTATCCTTTCACGGATCCAGCGGTCAGACCGCGGATGAAGTATTTGCCAGCGACGACATAGACGAACAATGTGGGCAAGGCGGCGATAATCGCAGCAGCCATATCCACGTTGTAGGCTTTCACACCGGTGGTTGAATTGACGATGTTATTGAGTGCTACGGTCAGCGGTTGCGTCCCTGCCTGAGAGAACGACACTCCAAACAGGAAGTCGTTCCAGATCTGCGTGAACTGCCAGATGACAGCAACGACGATGATGGGCAGCGACAGCGGCAGGAAAATCGACCAGAAAATCCGAAAAAACCCTGCACCATCCACTTTGGCAGCCTTTGTCAGCTCCGCAGGGATCGATACATAGTAGTTGCGGAAAAACAGTGTCGTGAAGCCAAGCCCATAGATCACGTGGACGAATATCAGCCCGGGTATCGTGCCAGCGATCCCCATGATCCCAAGCACGCGCGCCATTGGAAGCAGCACCACTTGGAACGGAATAAAGCAACCAAACAGCATCAATGCAAAGATGATATTGGCGCCACGGAACCGCCACTGTGCAATGACATAACCATTCAGTGCGCCGAGCAGTGTTGATATTGTCACTGCAGGAATTGCGATCAGGATCGAGTTCCAGAAATAGGGCCGCACGCCTTCGCATTGGATACCGGTGCAAGCCCCCGACCACGCCGTACGCCAAGCGTCAAACGTGACCTCGCGCGGCAGTGACATAAGATCGCCAGTGCGGATTTCATCAAGGCTTTTGAGTGATGTTGTAATCATCACGAACAGCGGCATCAGGTAGAAAAGCGCAAAGATGCCTAGCATGATATATAGCAACCAACGCAGGGCAATCCGGCCCAACTGGCTATTGCTTTTGGTGGGGTCTATTGCGAAATCAGTCATCTTTGGACCTCAATTCTGAGTAGAGGTAAGGCACGACGATCGTGAACACGACCATCATCATTATCATCGCCGAACTTGCCGCCTGACCGATGTCACCGCGCGAAAACGCCATGGTATACATGTAGGTCGCGGGCAGATCAGTCGCATAGCCGGGGCCACCGCCCGTCAGAGCGATGACAAGGTCAAAGCTTTTGATCGCAAGGTGGGACAGCACGATGAATGCCGACAGGAAAATCGGAGCCATCGAGGGAATGATAATGGCGGTATAAACGCGCCACGTCGGAATACCGTCCACTTGGGCAGCGCGGATAATCTCGGTGTCGACAGACCGCAGGCCAGCCAAAAAAAGCGCCATAACAAAACCCGAGCTTTGCCAGATCGCGGCCAAAACAACGGTATAAATCGCCTTGTCGGGGTCGATGAGCCAGTCAAAGGTGAAGTCTTCAAAACCCCACCCGCGTACTGTCGCTTGCAGCCCCAAACCGGGGTTCAATATCCATTTCCACGCGGTGCCGGTGACGATCATCGAAAGCGCCATCGGGTAAAGGTAGATTGTGCGAATTGCGCCCTCGGTGCGGATATTTTGATCCAGCAAAATCGCCAGCACAAGACCAAGGATCATCGCAACGACGATGAACAGCAGGCCAAATATGAACAGGTTGTTCAGGGCGGTATCCCAACGCGGCGACGCGAACAGACGGCCATACTGAAAGAAGCCTTCGACTTCGTATTTTGGCAAAAGGCGCGAGCGTGTCAGCGAAACCCAGGCAGTCCACGCGATAAAGCCATAGACGAAAACCAGAATTGCGATGAACGAAGGTGCCAGAACCAGTTTAGGCATATGATCTTGTAGCCACTTGGTCATCGGGTCGTCCCCTCAATAGGTCCCCGTCCCCTCACAATTGAGGGAACGGGGGATCGTACTTACATGCTGTTTGCGACAGCGTCGGCCAGCATCTGAACAGCGTCTTGCGACGTCATGTCAGAGTTGAAGTGTGCAGTCACAACGTCGGTGATTGCACCCGACTGTGCGCCGAACAGGGCCATGCCGTGGGCATAGCTTGGCAGCAACGTACCAGCCTCGGACGTAGACGCCATGTCAGCAGCCGATGTCTGTGCGCAGCTGTCAAAGGCGTCCAAGGACACGTCTGTGCGTGCTGGGATCGACCCTTTGTTCAGGTTGAACACTTCTTGGAAGTTCTGGCCCATGACCAATTCTGCCAGCAGCGCCTGACCGGCCTGCTTGTCTTCGCCTTCAACGGCGAACATTGCAAAGCTGTCAACATTGTAAAGGTAACCGTCACCGGGTGTAGAGGCACACAGGAAATCAACGCCAGGCTCTTGACCGCCAGCGATAAATTCGCCTTTAGCCCAATCGCCCATGATCTGGAACGCCGCTTCGCCGTTCATGACCATTGCAGTAGCAAGGTTCCAGTCGCGACCCGAGAAGTTGGGATCAACGAAACCGCGCATGATGCGCATCTGGTCGAAAACAGCGACCATCGTGTCAGATGTCAGGGCTTCTGGGTCCAGATTAACCAGCGCTTGCTGATAGAACTCGGGGCCACCAACACCAAGTGCGACGGTCTCGAACACTGTCGCGTCCTGCCAAGCCTGACCACCGTGGGCCAGTGGGATGATGCCCGCGGCCATCAACGTCTCGGCTGCGGCGTTGAATTCTTCCCATGTTGTTGGCATTTCGATGCCGTTTGCCGACAGGATTTCGGCGTTCGCCCAGATCCAGTCAACGCGGTGCACGTTGACAGGTGCCGCACACCATGTGCCGTCACACTGCATGTGGGCAGCGATTGAAGCGGGCAGCAGATCGGCCCAGCCTTCGGCTTCGGCAACAGCCGAAATATCGGCTAGAACGCCTTCGGCATACCATTCCTGAATGGCAGGGCCTTTCAGCTGAACGGCTGTCGGTGCGTTGCCCGACAGAACACGTGCGCGCAGGGCTGTCATGGCTGCATCGCCACCGCCGCCAGCGACGGGCATATCGGTCCATGTGCCGCCGTTTGCAGCGAATTCTTCTTGCAGAACTGCAACCGAACGGGCTTCGCCGCCGGATGTCCAATAGTGCAGTACTTCGGCTTCTGGGCCGGCATAAGCTGCGTTGGATGCGATGATTGCGACAGCGGATGCCGCGCTAAGAACATAAGATTTCATTTTCGGTTTCCTCCCAAAGGAATGCCGCATAGGGGCATTCGTGGCCCGACAATCATGGTAACGTGGGCCGCTATGCAATGGCCACATAGCGGGTTTGCGGGCAGGTAATGCAGAAATACCGGCGTCGCGTTACAGGTTGTTACTTAGCTCTCGATTTTGTTGCATGGTGTTACATAGGTAGGCAGCCGACAGACAATACTGGGTGGCAAATGGGAGTTAATTCGGTGGCGATTCCAAGAATTCTGGTGGTCGATGACGATGCGGACATGCGCCAGATGATGACGCAATTCCTGCGCCAGAACGGCAGCATCGCCCTTCCCGCCGCCACCGAGGCCGAAGTGCGCAGGCATTTAGAAGGCGGGCGCGTTGATCTGATCTTGCTGGACGTGATGCTGGGCGACGAAAACGGCCTCGAGATTTGTAACCGTCTGCGCAAAGAACAGGACGTGCCGATTATCATGGTATCGGCACTCTCGGCGGATCATCAACGGATGGCCGGTTACGAGGTCGGCGCGGACGACTATATTGCCAAACCGTTCAATCCAGAGCTTTTGCTGGCGCGGGCCAAGGCCGTGCTGTCGCGTGCGCGGCGTTCATCGTCGCTTGTGCATCGCCGCAAGACCATGGTTTTCCAATTTAATGGCTGGACCTATGACGCCAAGCGCAACGAGGTTCTTTCGCCAAGTGGCATTCAGGTGGCCCTGTCGCGCCGCGAAACCGCGCTATTGCAAGCGCTACTGGCCAATCCACATATACCTTTAACGCGTGAAGAAATCGCTGCTACTTTTGACGTCACTGGAAGTGGTGAGCCCTCGGGCGAGGCATTGGGCCGCTCGATCGATGTGCTAGTCGGGCGGCTGCGCACAAAGATTGAACGCAACCCAAAGGATCCGCGGATGCTAAGGACGGAACGCGGGGTTGGATATGTGTTCGCTGTCGATGTAACGGCGCAGGATTCATGAAACGCCTCCGGCTCAGCCTGCGCGGCATCGGTATTGCACTTGTCGTCGCCTCGTTCTGCGTCGGCACCGCCGGTGCATGGAGCTGGATGCGATCATTGGACAATTGGCGCACACATCAGGATCGCGCCTATCTGGCGGGCATGGTTGTGTTCAGCGCCTTACAGAATGGCACTGCGCCACCAGATGGAGTGACAATCACTCCGCTTTTGCAGGCCGATCAACTGCTGGCCCAATCAGGACAGTTCCGCAGGCTCAGCGGGGCACCACAAGCCGCGCGCATCACGAATGTTCCGATCTCGGCCGACGCCACCAATACCGTCACAGGCGTGCAAATTACGTTGATGATTATGTCTCCGGATTTGCAATATAAGCTTGCCGATCTCCCGCGCCGTGAAGGGCAAACAGCGGCAGAAACGACCGGATCCATTTTTCGCCTGCTTGCGTCGCTCTGTAGTGATCCGGAGATTTTCGCGCATATGGGGGATCGGGCTTGGGTGCAAATTTCAGGTGCGGATGTTTGGGGTTGTTCTGTCGCACCGTTTGATCGGCGGATGGCAACAGCACTTGGCATCGCTATCGCGCTCGGCATTCTTTTGACCATCGCGTTGAACACCTCGGGTGATTTCACACAGTTCGCTGACCAGCTACGGAGTCGACGCAGGCTGGGTGGACCGACCAGCTATGACACCTCAGGCCCGCAAGAATTGCAGGATATCGTTTCGGCGGTGAACGGCTATCTTGAGGCAGAGCGCGAACAGCTTGCCAAACGTGCGATTGTTCTGTCCGGCGTCAGTCATGATTTAGGCACGCCTGCTACACGTCTTAGATTGCGCATGGCCCTCATCAAAGACCTTGATCTGCGCGAAAAGCTTGAGGCCGACATCGACAGCATGACCGGCATGATAGAAAGCGTGCTGACATACACTCGCGCCGAAATGAGCTCGGAAACACCGCGCAAACTATCGCTCAATTCTCTGATAGATGCGATCGTCGCTGACTATCAAGATACAGGCAGTTCGGTAATATTCCGCAGCGCAAAGGGTCAGGTCCTTCAAGGTGGGCGGTCGGTTTTTATGTCCGGTCAGGGGCAAAGTGTCGTGCTGAGCGAACGCCCCATCATCGTTGTTGCGCGCCCGATTTCGCTAGAACGCGCGGTCTGCAATCTGATCGACAATGCGCTAAAATACGGCCGGCGAGCAACTGTCGGGCTTGAAATGGATTCCGGCACCGCCACAATTACAATTGATGACGAAGGCTCAGAAACCTCGGCTGCCGATATCGAAGCCCTGATGGCCCCCTTCCAACGCGGCTACAACACCGCATCCATTGACGGCTACGGCCTTGGCCTCACCATCGCCGCAACAATCGCCAGCCTGCACGGCGGCTCGCTTTCGTTTGAGGACACGATAGGCGGGTTGCGTGCACGATTGGTAATCCAACGAAGCTAGTTTCGGAGATACGCCCGGACTTTCGGATGCTTCCTGTAAATTCCCTGATTCGGGGCGGAGGAAGTGAAGTGGTCCTGCTTTTTAGGACAGGTTTGCGGCTTGGCTAGG
>CALAGN010000022.1 GCA_937891785.1 uncultured Octadecabacter sp. | reverse complement strand
TGGCGGAGAGACAGGGATTCGAACCCTGGGAAGGCTTTCGCCCTCAACGGTTTTCGAAACCGTCCCGTTCGTCCACTCCGGCACCTCTCCGCGCTGGGTCGACGGGGGCGGATTTACTGTGGTGGGTGGCGACGCGCAAGCGAAAAGGGGTCGCGAGCGCGCAAGTTCTGACATTTGCGTGCATCCCCTTGGAAACCGCGCCCGCGCGCCATATCAATAGGGTAACCCTAACCCCGAGGTTTACTATGTTTACGCGCCTGATTACCGCCGCAGTTGTTGCGACCTTCGCTATGCCTGCCATGGCGCAGGACCAATCTGTCGAGAAGCAACTGTTTGATGCACTGGGCATGTCCGACATTATAGAGATCATGCGCGAAGAGGGGATCGTTTACGGCCGCCAGATCGGCGACGATCTGCTGGGTGGCATGGTTGGCACTGAATGGATGGCCGTGGTCGAAACCATCTATGACGTCGAGATGATGAAGACCGTCGTCGCGGCACAGATGCACGCGGAACTGGAGGGGGCGGATGTGCAGGCGATGTTGGATTTCTTTAGCACCGATCGCGGCGTGCGCATTATTGCGCTCGAAGTTTTAGCGCGACGCGCCCTGCTTGATGATGCGGTCGAAGAGGCCAGCAAAGAAGCCGCCGCCATGGCCTCAGTTGACGAAACGCCGCGGTTCTTGCAGGTCCAACGTTTTGTCGAAGCCAATGATTTGATCGAAACCAACGTGGTTGGCGCGATGAACTCCAATTTTGCATTCTATATGGGGCTGATGGACGGCGGCGCGCTGGACGGTGATATTACAGAACAGCAAATCCTGACCGATGTCTGGAGCCAAGAGGCCGAGATCCGCGAGAACACGTCTGAATGGGTCTATTCGTTTAGCCTGATGGCCTATCAACCCCTCAGCGATTTCGACCTTGATGCCTATGTTGCATTTAGCGAAAGTGACGCAGGCCAAGATTTGAACTCGGCGTTATTCGGGGCGTTTGACGGGTTGTTCGACGACATCAGCTTTGCGCTTGGGGCTGCTTCATCAGTCTATATGACAGGGCAGGAGCTTTAGGAGCTGACGACCATGATCGCAACAATCAGGGCCTCGATGTTGGAGCTGTAAAGCGCAAGGTCTGATTGCAATTGCAAGGTATGCGCGGGCCGGATCGCGCGGGGCAAGCGGGCTATGTCAAATGCCTCGCTCAGGGTGGCGCCACCGCCCGCGCGGATATCGGCAATCAGGGCAGGGTGGTTGGATTTCACAAATACTTCGACCTGCCCGCGCCGCTGGCCATAAAAGCCGTTTTCTATGGCTGGGCCGATGCCTGCGGTGGGCCATGACCGTGGATTGCCAAGGTGATTTGGCTCGCCCGTGCAAGCGGCGACGAAGATCATGGAAAGAACGGCGGATTTGCGCATAATAGCTGCCTCGGATGGGTTGACTTGGATGCAGGATACGCAGATAAGCCGCCATCCCCGCAAGTGACTTGTTGGGTGTATAGCGAAAAACCGCCCTCAGGGCGCGCAGTCCACAGGTGGCCATGCCGGCCAAAAATGCCCCGCCTATTGTATAGGGTGGGGAACCTTAGCGACGCGGATGATGAAGGAAAGACATATGTTTGCGGTTCTCAAAACCGGCGGCAAGCAGTACAAAGTTGCCACGGGCGACGTATTGCGTATCGAAAAAATCGCTGCTGCGGCTGGCGAAAAAGTTCAATTCAACGAAATTCTGATGGTTGGCACGACTGTTGGCGCCCCCCTTGTTAAGGATGCAGGCGTTCAGGCCGAAGTGATCGACCAGATCAAAGGCGAAAAGACGATCAACTTCGTCAAGCGCCGCCGTAAGCACGGCTCGCAGCGCACCAAGGGTCACCGCCAGCAACTTACGTTGCTGCGCGTCACGGACATCCTTGAAAAAGGCGCCGATAAGTCTGGCGTAAAAGCTGCCATTGGTGGTGCCGGATTCGAAGCTGTGATCGCTAGGTCGAACAAGAAGTCCGTCAAGCCTGCAAAGCCAGTTGCGGAAAACGCCGCGGCGCCCAAGGTTGAAGCCAAGGCTGAAGCAAAGAAAGCCGCGCCGAAAAAGGCCGCTGCAAAGGCGACTGACGGCGATGATCTGACACAGATCAGCGGTGTCGGTCCGGTTATGGTCAAAAAGCTGCATGCCGAAGGCGTGACAACTTTCGCCCAGATCGCAGCATGGACGCCTGAACAGGTTACTGATATGGACGAGAAGCTGAACTTCAAAGGTCGCATCGACCGTGACGAGTGGCTCAAGCAAGCCGCTGAATTCGCGAAATAAGGAGAGACACCAATGGCACATAAAAAAGCAGGCGGTTCATCCCGTAACGGTCGCGACTCAGCTGGTCGTCGCCTTGGCGTTAAAAAGTACGGCGGCGAGCTCGTCATTCCTGGCAATATCATCGTGCGTCAGCGCGGCACGGTCAAATGGCCGGGCGAAGGTGTTGGCATGGGCCGTGACCACACGATTTTTGCCAAAGTCGAAGGCAACGTCACATACCACAAAGGCCTTAAAGGCCGCATGTTTGTATCGGTTCTCCCAGTGGCGGAGGCCGCTGAGTAAACCGAACCTACATACCTGAGAATTCAGGGGGATCGGTGCAAACCGGTCCCCTTTTTCGTATTCACTCGATTGCTACAGGAGGGCGTGATGCCCGTCGCTATCGCCAATTTCACGCTGTTTGCCGCCTCTCAGGTCGCAACACCCGGGCCCGCCAATATGGTATTGCTGGCTACCGGCGCGCGTTTTGGCCTGCGCCGTGCCTTGCCGTTCGTGGCGGGCGTGGCCTTGGGCAAACAGCTGATCATCTGGCCGATCGGGCTGGGGTTGATGACGCTGCAAGAAACTGTGCCGCTGTTGTTCGTGATCCTGAAATGGATCAGTGTTGCCTATATCCTTTACCTTGCATGGCGTGTGGCGGGTATGCGGCTTGGTGTGCAGGACGCAGGTGCGACGCCGCCGGGATTCATCGCCGGATTGGCCGTGCATCCGCTCAACCCCAAGGCTTGGGCGATGATCACCACAGGCTTCACATCCTACGTGAGTACGGGCACCCCGGCCTTGCAAGCCACCGCTACCGTCGCCATCTGTCTGTTAACGCTGCAACTTATCTTTCATCCGCTCTGGACTTTTGCAGGCGCGCGGATCGCAGCAACCCTCGCTGGTCATGCCAGCGAACGTTACCTGATGTGGACCCTTGCCGCCCTTACGGCGGCTTCGGTTCTTGTCGCGCTTTTCACTGGAGGAAGGGCATGAAGATTGTCGAACAGGACCAAGCTGCACAACCGATATTTACTGCCGACCGCTTCATTTTGCGCCCCGTGCGACGCAGTGATCAGGCCCTGATCGGGCTTTATTGCGCCGATGAACGGGTTGCGCGGATGACACCCGGCATTCCGCATCCGCTGCCACCTGGCGCCACCGAAGCTTTCGTTGATCAAGCCATGACGCCCACGGATCACAAGCAGGTCTGGGTTATCGACGGCAGCCTTCAGGGTCATGCCGAAGTCATGGGGTTGATCAACCTTAACGCCATGGACCGTCAGCAATCCGAGATCGGCTATTGGGTCGCGCCCGCGTTCTGGAACACAGGAATTGCATCAGAAGCCGTGCGCACGATCATCGCCGCCAATCCGCAAAACGCCCGCCAGCTTTACGCCGAGGTCTTTCAGGACAACCCCGGATCTGCGCGCGTGCTCACGAACTGCGGCTTTGACTATCTGGGCGACGCTGAAAGCTTTAGTGTTGCGCGCGAAGCCACAGTGGCCACATGGACCTATGTTTTGAAGCTGGACAGATGAAAGCGCCAACCCTGATCACCCCGCGGCTGACATTGCGCGCACTGCGCAAATCGGATGCACCAGACATAGCGCGCAAAATGGCGCCTTGGGGTGTGATCAAATGGCTGTCAGCACCACCCCACCCTTATCGGCTGGTCGATGCCCATTGGTTCATTGAAAATCAGGGCGACGGTGTCAACTGGGCCATCGCCACCAACGATGCTTTTCTTGGGGTGATCAGAATGCCCGCCCTTGGGTTTTGGCTGACCGAAGCACATCAGGGTCGTGGCTATATGACCGAAGCGGCGCGCACTGTGCTGAAATGGCACTTTGGCCAAAGCAGCGACACCGTGCTGACAGGGCATATGATCGGCAATCATGCGTCCCGAGCGGTGTTGTTGAAACTGGGGTTCGCGGACACGCATATTGCAAAAGAATTCGCTGAACCTTTGGGCGACGAGGTGCAGATGCAACGCATGGCACTGACGGCCACCGCATGGGACGTGTGATGAAAACCGCGCGCCTGACCCTGCGCCGGATGTGCGGCGATGATGCCGCGGCACTGCATGTGATCATGTCCGATTGGCAGGTGGTGCGCCAGTTGGGCAGCTGGCCCTGGCCGCCGGACCCCGCATTCACTCAGATGCGCTGCGATGATACGGCGACCCATAAACGTGACATCTACGGTGTGTGGTTGCACGATGATTTGATCGGCACAGTCGGCACGCATAACAGCGACCTTGGCTATTGTTTTGTCGCAGATCACTGGGGGCAGGGGTTCGCCAGCGAGGCTTGTGCCACCGCGCTTGATGGTGCCTTTGCCGATCCGGCCTGCGATAAAATCGGCGCATCTGCGTGGGATGACAATGCAGCCTCGATGCGGGTGCTCGGAAAACTCGGCTTTGTCGAAGGGCAGTCGGAAATCCAGCACGCCTTTGCGCGCGCCGCGCCGACCCTGTGTCGCACATTCACCCTGACGCGCGCCGCGTGGCAGACCTTGAGAGCGGACGCGCAATAGCGTATTGCCTGCACAAACCTGAACGAAAGCCGTAAGCCATGAAATTCCTCGACCTGTGCAAAGTATATATCCGGTCCGGCGGCGGCGGCGGCGGCTGTGTGTCGTTCCGGCGCGAGAAGTTCATCGAATACGGTGGCCCCGATGGTGGCGACGGCGGCCGCGGTGGTGATGTGATCGCCGAGGCGGTTGATGGGCTGAACACGCTGATCGATTTTCGCTACCAGCAGCACTTTTTCGCACGCAACGGCGTGCCCGGCATGGGCAGCCAACGCACCGGCGCGGATGGCAAAGACATCATCCTCAAGGTGCCCGTGGGCACTGAAATTCTGGACGAAGACGAAGAAACAGTCATTTGCGACCTGACCGAAGTGGGCCAGCAGGTAATTTTGGCCAAGGGCGGCAACGGTGGCTTTGGCAACCTACATTTCAAAACGTCAACAAACCAAGCTCCGCGCCGTGCCAATCCAGGCCTTGAAGGCGTTGAACGCACAATCTGGCTGCGTTTGAAACTGATCGCCGATGCGGGGCTTTTGGGCCTCCCTAACGCTGGCAAGTCCACGTTTCTGGCCGCCACGTCGAATGCGCGGCCTAAGATTGCCGACTATCCCTTCACAACTCTGGTGCCTAACCTTGGTGTTGTGGGGGTCGACGGCGTTGAATTCGTCGTCGCCGACATTCCCGGCTTGATCGCGGGCGCAAGCGAAGGGCGTGGTCTTGGCGATCTGTTCCTTGGTCACGTTGAGCGCTGTTCGGTGCTGCTGCATCTGGTTGACGGCACCTCGGGCGATCCTATTGGCGATTATAAAACTATCATCGGCGAGCTTGAGGCTTATGGCGGCGATCTTGCCGACAAGCCGCGCGTGACGGTGCTCAATAAGATCGACGCACTAGATCACGAAGAGCGCACCTTCATTTGTGATGAAATCAAGGCGGCCACCGGCGTTGACTGTCTGTTGATGTCTGGCGTCAGCGGCGAGGGCACCACAAATGTGCTGCGCGCGCTTCGCGACAAGATCGACAAAGACCGCCTGCGCGCCAGAATCGAAGCGGCGGCCCCCGTCGAGGACGAAGAATGGCGTCCCTGACAAACGCAAAACGACTGGTCGTCAAGATCGGCTCGGCCCTGTTGGTTGATCGCGAAACCGGTGCGCTGCGAAGCGAATGGTTGCTGTCACTGGCCCAAGATGTCGCCGATTTGCGCGGACGCGGCGTTGATGTTGTGCTGGTCTCGTCAGGTTCAATCGCTTTGGGGCGTGGCGTGCTGGGTCTGCCCACACAAGATCTCGCGCTTGAACAATCTCAGGCTGCTGCAGCTGTCGGGCAAATCCAGCTGGCACGCGCCTACGAGGAAGCCCTCGCACCGCACGGCATCATCACCGCGCAAGTGCTTGTAACGCTTGAAGATTCCACGGACCGGCGACGCTATTTGAACAGCCGCGCGACGATGGAAACGTTGATCGGTTTGGGTGTTACGCCGATTGTGAATGAAAACGACACCATCGCCACTGATGAAATCCGCTATGGCGACAATGATCGTCTGGCGGCACAGGTCGCGGTGACGGTCGGGGCGGATATGCTTGTGCTTTTGTCGGACGTTGACGGGTTCTATTCGTGCAACCCGCAGATTGATAGCGCCGCGCAACGATATGATATTATTGATAAAATAACCCCAAAGATCGAGTCTCAGGCGGGTGATGCCGGATCGGGCCTGTCCAAGGGCGGGATGAAAACCAAACTGATGGCCGCGCGTGTGGCCACGGACGCGGGCTGCGCGATGGCGATCACGTTAGGTTCTCCGCATAACCCGTTGAAATTACTTGAGAGTGGTGCGAACGCCACGTGGTTTACTGCGCAAACTGATCCACAAGCCGCGCGCAAACGCTGGATTGGTGCGATGAAGTCGCGTGGCACAGTAACGGTCGACGGCGGTGCGCAGGCTGCATTGGCGCAGGGCAAGAGCCTGCTTCCGGCCGGCGTGACAGCAGTAAGCGGGGATTTCGGGCGAGGCGATGCGGTTGAAATACTTGGCGCGGATGGTACGCATTTGGGCCTCGGGCTGGTGCGCTACACCGGCGAGGAGGCACGCTTGATCAAGGGCCGCCGCACCGGTGATATCGCGGCAGTGTTGGGTTATTCTGGACGAGCGGTCCTGATGCACCGTGATGATATGGTGATTTGAATGGATGATATTGCAACCCTGATGGCTGACATCGGCGCGCGCGCCAAGGCGGCGGCGGCTGAACTGGCCTATGCCAGCGCCGAACGCAAGCATGCGGCCCTGATTGGTGCGGCGGAATATGTCTGGGCGGATCGCGCGGCGATTGTTGCTGCCAACGCCAAAGACATGGAATTCGCGCGGGAAAAGGGGCTAAGTGCCGGGATGCTTGATCGACTGATGCTGGACGAGGACCGCATTCGCGGGATCGTTGATGCCCTGCGCGCGGTTGCGGAACAGCGTGATCCTGTTGGGGAAACTCTGGCTGAGTGGGACATGGCAAGCGGGCTGCATATCAAACGCGTGCGCACGCCACTGGGTGTAATTGGCGTGATCTACGAAAGCCGCCCCAACGTGACGGCAGACGCGGGTGCACTGTGCCTTAAGGCGGGCAATGCAGTGATTTTGCGGGGTGGATCTGAAAGCTTGCATTCAAGCGGCGCGATCCACGCGGCAATGGTGAAAGGACTGGTTGACGCGGCCCTGCCAGCGGATGCGATCCAGCTCGTGCCGACACGCGATCGGGCCGCCGTTTCTGCGATGCTGACCATGATCGACACGATTGATGTGATCGTGCCCCGTGGTGGCAAAGGGCTGGTTGGCCTTGTGCAACGCGAGGCGCGGGTGCCGGTTTTTGCCCATCTTGAAGGCATCGTACACATCTATATCGACAAGGATGCCGACGCGGAAATGGCGCGCGCCGTCGTGATGAACGCCAAAACACGGCGCACGGGCATTTGTGGCGCGGCTGAATGCTTGCTGGTGCATCGCGATGCAACTGCCCTTGGCCAGCAAATCATCGATGACCTGATCGCGGCGGGCGTCGAAGTCCATGCGCAGGGGGTAAACGGGTCGGTTCAGGCTACGGATGATGATTGGGGTATGGAATTCTTAGACATGAAGATCGCCGCGAAAGTTATTGATAACATTGACGAAGCGATTGCGCATATCCGAAAATTCGGATCGAATCATACGGATTGCATCATCACCGAGGACGCCAAGGCGGTCGCGCATTTCTTTGAACGGCTTGATAGCGCGATTCTGATGCATAATGCCTCGACCCAGTTTGCGGATGGTGGCGAATTCGGCATGGGCGGTGAGATCGGGATTGCCACAGGCAAGATGCATGCGCGCGGCCCGGTGGGTGCGGCGCAATTGACCAGCTTCAAATATCTGGTCAGCGGCAACGGGGCTGTGCGCGCTTAGAACCGTGCAACAATCCGGCCAGTGTCAAAATCGAGCGTCAAGGCGCGCCCGATCTGGTCAAGCACGTCGGGCAGCAGGGCAAATTGCACAAGTGCCGCTGAGAGCGAAACGCGTGCGCGCAGATTGGTCAGGCTTTCCCAAAGGTCGGGGTCAATGTTCATCCGGTTGCTTTCACCTGTGATAGTCCATGCGCCATTGTCCAGATCAACGGTGATATCCCCGCCAAAGGCCATCGCTGTCTCAAGGCATTGCACCGTCAGAAAGGCGGCGCGGACCGCGCGGCGCGGCAAGTCACCGAAAGGGCGCCATTCATAAGCCAGCCGCCCCCCGCGCGAGGCCGCTGAGAGCGTCGTTATGATTTCACTGCGTGAAATGACTTGTTCGGCGCTGGCTGCCCCGAACGCGATCCGGAAAAACCGCAGCCGCGCATTGGCGTTTTCGACGCTTTCGTTGATCAGCTGCATCTCTGGCCCTTGGGAGGGGGCGGACATGCCAAGCAGTTCAATGCCGTTGCCAATTGCGCCCAAAGGGCTGACAAGGTCATGACATATCCGCGAACTGACCATTGCGATGATATCGGCTCGCGTCCTCATGACGCCGCCGCAGGCAAGCTAGACAAGGCGGATGATATGGACGGCATCAATGCAATTCTTGAACCTGGGATGCTGGTGCGCCATCCTACCCAGCCCGATTGGGGTGTGGGGCAGGTACAATCTAACATCGGTGCGCGGATCACGGTGAATTTCCGCGAGATTGGCAAAGTTGTGATCGACGGCACGCGCGTCAGTCTTTCCATTGTATCCCCCAATGATCCGTCCCCTGGTGATCGACTTGCAACCTAGGGTAGCATTTCTGCAATCCATGTCAAATCAGCTACGTCCAGACTGCCGACCTTGTGGTTGCCAAAGCGTTAACGCGACCCTAGAAAAAGCGGCCCAGCGCGATTTATTCCCGCACATATTGCCAGAGACCAGATGACCAACCCCGCCACCCCCATATTCGAGGCGCGACTTGCCCGCGATGACGGCGACCTGCAGGCGGCGTTGCGGTTGCGCTATGATGTGTTCGTGCGTGAACTGGGTGGGAATGGCCCAGATGTTGATCATTGCGCAGGGCTAGAGCGTGATCGCTTTGATCAGTTCTATGACCATCTTGTGTTGATCGACCTTGCCCGTGCACCGGGTGATCATGTGGTCGGTGTCTACCGCGTGATGCAGTCGGACGCTGCTGCACGTGCAGGTCAGTTTTATTGTGAAGATGAATACGATCTTGCGGTGTTGCGCGCCTCGGATCGCCGTCTGCTCGAGCTTGGGCGGTCATGTCTGCACAGCGATTATCGCGGCGGCACGGCTATGGTCGAACTGTGGCGCGCGCTGGCGCGCTATGTGGCGGACCATCACATCGAGGTTCTGTTCGGGGTCGCCAGTTTTCATGGCACGGACATTGCCGCACTGGCCCAGCCGCTGTCGTTGCTGCACCATCGCCACCTTTCGCCCACCAATCTGCGAGTGCGGTCACGGGTGTTTCAGAGCATGGATCTGGTGGCCGAAACCGTGATAAACCGGCCGCAAGCGATGCGCGACACGCCGGCGCTAATCAAGGCCTACCTGCGTCTTGGCGGCTGCGTCGGCGAAGGGGCATTTATTGATCATGCCTTTAATACCACTGATGTCTGTCTGGTGATGGACACCGCACAGATGAACGCCCGCAATGCCGCGCTTTATACGCGTGCCGCCCCATGAGCACACCTTGGGATAGCAACACGCGTCCGCCACATCCAAAGATGGGCGCGAGCGCATGGCTGCGGGTGCTGGCGCGCGGGATGCCGCTAGGGCTGGTCGTGTTTGGCGGCCTTGCGATCATGCTACTGCTGCGTCTGATCGAGCGTCCGATATTTGGCGCCCGCCGTCCTGTGACGCCTTACATTACGCTGTTTGTCTGTCGCAGTGCTTTAGTGCTGTTGGGGATCACGTATCGCATGCAGGGCGATGTTATGGCCGGACCTGGGGCCGTGGTGGCCAACCACGCGTCATGGCTGGATATTTTTGCGCTGAACGCGCGCAAGCGGATATATTTCGTGTCCAAGGCCGAAGTGGCAGGCTGGCCCGGTATCGGTTGGCTGGCGCGGGCTACGGGGACGGTGTTTATCCAGCGGGATCGGCGCGAGGCTGCATCACAAATCGGCGTGTTCCAAGACCGACTGGCACTGGGCCACAAGCTGCTGTTTTTCCCCGAAGGCACATCAACAGACGGGCAGCGCGTCTTGGCGTTCAAGCCGACGTTGTTCGCGGCGTTCTTTGCCCAAGGGCTGCGCGAAAGCCTGTCGATCCAGCCAGTATCAGTGGTGTATCGCGCGCCCGAAGGTGGCGATCCGCGCTTTTATGGCTGGTGGGGTGATATGGAGTTCGGCCCGCATCTTTTATCGACGCTTGCCGCGCGCCGCCAAGGCAGCGTGACGGTGATCTATCACGCACCCGTGCGGGTTTCGGATTTTGGCGACCGCAAGGCCCTGGCCACAGCACTTGAAGACCAGGTGCGCAGCGGGTTGGTCAGGTCATTGCAGCCATAAGTGCGCGCAGGGCAGAACTTGGGTCATCGCTGCCCCAGATTTCATCGCCAATACCAAAGAAATCGGTGTGCGGTGTCAAGGCACGGATCAGGTCGATGTCGAGCGCACCTTCGGCAACGACAGGCACTTCGATCATGGCCGACCACCACTTGAACAATTCAAGCTCGGCGCGGGTGCCGTCGCCCAAAGGGGTTTCACCCACAGGGCCAAAGCTGACGTAATCCGCACCAAGTTCACCGGCGGTCATGCCGTCGTGGCGCGAGGCGGCGCAGAACGCGCCAATAATCGCATCATCGCCCAGATCCTTGCGTACTTGGCGCACAGATCGCGCGTGATCGGTCAAGTGCACCCCATCCAAGCCCAAGCGTTCGACCAACTGGATATGGCTGTCGATCACCAACGCGATATCGCGATCATGGGTGACTTGGCGCAGGGCATCCGCGGCTTTGGCGATCCGGTCTTCGTCGCGGCTGGCCAGTGACAGGCGCACGCATGCCACATCGGCGGCGTCCAGACAGGCGGCAAGCCGGTCGGGGAATGACGAAAGTTCGAATTCGGGCGGCGTGATCAGATAGATTTGCGGCACTTCGATGGTTTGGGTCGCGTCTGACATGAGATTGATTCCGCTGTTACGATTTGCGCCGTTCTAACGGGCGCGCAAGGGTTTGGCTATCTTGCGTTGCACATAAGGTCCGCGTATCACGCGCCGACACCACTAAGGATGCCTCATGCCCACCGATACTGCCCAGCCTACATTCGTGCTGATCCGCCCGCAGATGGGCGAAAACATCGGCGGGGCGGCCCGTGCTATGTGGAATTTCGGGCTGGACCGGATGCGCGTTATCGACCCGCGTGACGGCTGGCCCAATCCCAAAGCAGTGGCGATGGCGAGCGGCGCAGGGCGGCTTCTGGACGAGGCGATGATATGCGCCACAACACCCGATGCTTTGGCCGATTGCACCTATGTTTATGCCACCACGGCGCGCCCACGCGGGCTGACCAAACCCGTGCTATCACCCGAAGCGGCGATGCGTGAAGCAGCCGCGAAAATCGCTGCCGGTGGTAAAGTGGCGGTAATGTTTGGACCCGAACGCGCGGGTATGGAAAACGAAGATATCGCGCGTGCTAATGCGATCATATCAGTGCCGGTGAACCCGGACTTTGCCAGCCTGAACCTTGCGCAATGTGTCCTGCTGACGGGTTACGAATGGCGCCGTGCCAGCGCCGAAGTCGTCGCGTCGCGTGTTGATATGGCGCGTGATGGCGCTTGGGCGGAAAACGTCGAGATTGAAAAGCTGGCCGATCATTACGAGGCCACATTAGATCGCGCCGGTTTCTTTTGGCCCGAGGCCAAGGCCGAAAGCATGAAGATGAACCTGCGCAACCTTTGGAGCCGGATGCCGCTGTCACGCGCTGATGCGCAGATGCTGCACGGGATTATGCGGCAGATGGTGCGCTGGAAAGAGCGGGACTAGCGCTTGTCACTTGCCTGAGCCTCCGGCGGGATTATTTAAGAACAGAAGAATTGGGCAGTGAGCTTGCCTTGCCAATGGGTGCGCAATAGCTTGCCCAAAAGACGGAGAGGCAAATGGCGCAGAAACCACGCAGCATTTTTGAAGAGGTCGGCAGTAGCGAGAAAGTCGTGGCTGTTGCAACTGGGAGCATTGATCGCGGCGGGCAGGGTGCGCGCGGCGCAATCCGGCGCTGGCTATTTGTGTTGTTCGCGCTGGTCGCAGTGATGATCGCGGTCGGAGGGCTGACGCGGCTGACCGATAGCGGCTTGTCGATCACCGAATGGAAGCCGTTGTCTGGGTCCGTCCCGCCATTGAATGCCGCCGATTGGGAGGCCGAATTTGCCGCTTACAAACTGATCCCCGAATATGTGGGCCAGAACGCCGGGATGAGCCTGTCGGAGTTCAAGGCGATCTATTGGTGGGAGTGGGGCCATCGCCAGTTGGGTCGCTTTATTGGGCTTGTTTGGGCGATCGGGTTCTTTTGGTTCTTATTGCGGCGCCAAATCCCCACAGGCTGGAGCGGGCGGTTGGTGTTTATTGGCGCACTTGGCGGTCTTCAGGGCGCTGTGGGCTGGTGGATGGTTTCCAGCGGGTTGCGTCCGGGCATGCTGGATGTGGCATCGTATAGGCTCGCGATCCATCTGGGGCTGGCGTTTGTGATCCTTGGGTTTATCGCCTGGTATATGATGCTGCTGGGGCGGCGCGAGGCGGATCTGATGCAGGCGCGGCGCGCTGGTGAGGGCAAGTTGTTGTCCACGTCGACAGGATTGATGCATTTCGCGTTCTTGCAAATCCTGCTGGGCGCGCTGGTTGCCGGGATTGATGCGGGGCGAAATTTCCCTACTTGGCCGCTGATGGGTGGCGGGTTCCTGCCGCCTGATCCGTTTACGATCACGCCGCTGTGGCGCAATTTCTTTGAGGATGCGGGGCTGGTGCAATTCATCCACCGGATGGCGGGCTATGTGTTGTTTGCCTTTGGGATTGTCGTCTGGTTGCGGGGGCGCAAATCGGCCAATGGCGCGACTTGTTTTGCGTTTAATGCCATGCTGGCGATGATGACCCTGCAAGTGGTGTTGGGTATCATCACCGTGCTTTATTCCGCGCCCGTTCATATCGCGATCGTGCATCAGATCGGGGCTGTCGCCCTGTGGGTGCTGATCATCCGCGGCCGCTATTTGGCGCGCTATCCATTGCCGCAATCCGTAAGGGGATAATCATGTCAGCCTACGCAGACCTCATGGCGTTTCAGCGCGAGACCGAAGCGCTTGCACAGATTTCAGGCCGTCTTGGTTGGGATCAGGAAACGATGATGCCACGCGGGGCAGGCGGGCAACGCGCCGAGGAAATGGCGGCGATCGAGGGTGTGTTACATGCGCGCCGCACCGATCCGCGCATAGGCGAATGGTTGGCTGTGGTCGTGACTGGCGGCGAGGTTGAAGCTGCAAATCTGCGCCACATTCGCCGGAGTTTCGAGCGCACCAGCAAAGTGCCTGCGCGTTTGGCGGCCGAGATTGCCCGCGTGACCAGCCAAGCGCAAAGTATCTGGGCCGAGGCGCGCGCAGCGGATGATTTCGCCGCCTTTGCCCCGACGCTGCGCGAGGTTCTGTCGCTCAAGCGCGAGGAGGGCGCGGCACTGGCCGCTGACGGCGATGTTTATGATGCAATGTTGGATGATTACGAGCCGGGGGCCACGGCTAGTGAATTGTCAGCGATGTTTGATGCATTGCGCCCGCGTCTTGTGGACCTGCGTGCCGCGATTCTGGAAAAGCCCGCGCCGCAGGGTCTGTCGGGTGAATTTGACGAAGGCGCGCAGATGAAACTGTCGCGGATGATCGCCAAGGTGTTCGGCTATGATATGGCACGAGGGCGCGTCGATAAAGCCGTGCATCCGTTTTCCAGCGGCTCGGGCACGGATGTACGGATCACCACGCGCACCACTCCTTCTGATCCGTTCAACTGCATCTATTCGACCATTCACGAGGTCGGTCACGGGGCATACGAGCAGAATATCGACCCTGACTATCTGCTGACCCCTTTGGGTGCTGGCGTGTCGATGGGCGTGCATGAAAGCCAGTCGCGCATTTATGAAAACCAGCTAGGGCGTAGCCGCGCATTCACCGGCTGGCTTTATGGCCAGATGCGCGATGCCTTTGGCGATTTTGGAATTGCCGATGAGGATGCGTTCTTCGCCGCCGTAAACCGTGTCACCAACGGGTTTATACGCACCGAGGCAGACGAGGTGCAGTATAACCTGCATGTTTTGCTGCGTTACGATCTGGAACGCGCGCTGGTGGCGCGTGACCTTGAAGTGGATGATCTTGAAGCCGCTTGGAATGACCGCTTTGCCGCTGATTTCGGCTTTGCCGTGGACAAGCCCAGCAACGGTGTGTTGCAGGATGTGCATTGGTCGGTCGGGCTGTTTGGCTATTTCCCGACCTACACCCTTGGCAATGTCTATGCGGGCTGTCTGCACGAGGCGTTGCGCGTAGCGGTGCCTGATTTGGATGACCAACTCGCGCAGGGCGACACGGCCCGCGCAACCGGATGGTTGTGTCAAAATGTGCAGCGTCATGGCGGGCTTTATGAACCACGCCAGGTAATCGAGATGGCCAGTGGCGCCGCCCCGAGCGAGGGGCCTTTGCTGTCCTATCTTGAGGGTAAATTCGGCGGCATTTACGGGCTCTAGCGGATGATCGCGCCGGACCAATTGGCGCGCAGTCCGGCTGTTTGGAGTCTCGCTGTCGGGCAGACGCTTGGCTATGCCTGTCTCTATTTTTTTGCGCGTTGATCCTGACGTGGCAGGCCGATCTGGGGTGGAGCAAAGCAGCACTTGCCCTAGGCCCCACGCTTGCCGTGCTGATTGCAGCGCCGCTTGCGCCGGTCATGGGCCGCTTGGTGGATCGCGGTTATGGCGAGTGGTTGCTGACAGGCGGTGCCGCATTTGGCGCACTGGCCCTGTTGACGCTGGGGTGGATTGAAAGCCATTGGCAGTAGTATCTATCGGCTTGGGCGGTGATTGGCGTGGCGCAATCGGCCTGCCTTTATGAGGTATCATTTGCCTTTCTTGTGCGCCGCCTGGGGCCGGATGCACGCGCAGCGATTGTGCGGATTACGCTGATTGGCGGCTTTGCAGGCACGTTGGCGTTTCCGGCGGGGGCGTTGTTGTCTGATGCGTTCGGGTGGCGCGGGGCGGTCAGTATCGCGGCGCTGGTGATGATATTTGTGCTGGTGCCAGTGCCGGGCTGGGCCGTGTTCCGGCTGCGCCGTGACGCGCCCGTGGGAACCGTTGAAAGCGAAGCGGCGGATCGGATCGCGGTTTCGAATGCCCTGCGCCGACCAGCGTTTTGGGCATTAGGGGCGGCACTCGCGGCGATTTCGCTCGATCATTGGTTGCTGGTGCAGTTCATGGTGCCGATCCTGACGGATCAGGGGCATTCAGTCGGCTTTGCGGTGACAATTGCCGCGTTGATTGGACCAGCACAGGTGGCGGGGCGGTTGGTGTTGTTAACTATCGAAAAGACCCTAAGCACCGGGCGCGCCATGCTGATCGCGCTTGCGGGGCTGTTTATCGCCACAGGTCTGTTGATGTTTGCAGGCGTGACCCCGTGGCTGGCGGTGATTTTCGGGATAATGCACGGCGGTGCAATCGGGTCGATGACGATCCTGCGCCCCGTCGTCATTCAGGCGGCACTGGGGCCGGCGGGATACGGTGCGATTGCCGGGTTTATCCAGATCGGCCCCCTACTGGCTGGCGCCGCCGCACCAATCCTCGGTGCGACACTGCTGGCAGGCCCCGGCATTGGCGGCGTTTTCGCGTTCAGTCTGACCTTGTCGGGTGCGGCGTTTGTGTTGATCCGCGGATTGCGCATTCATGGGTAGGGTGGGTCAAGACCCACGCGGCCAATCGGGCGTGCGCTTTTCCAGAAACGCGCTGATCCCTTCGTCGGTATCGCGGTTCAGCATATTGGTGACCATCACTGCTGCGGTATAGTCATACGCGTCAGCCGTGGTCATTGCGGCCTGAGTATAGAACGCCTGTTTCCCAATCCGCACGGCACTCGCCAGTTTTTCGGCGACCGTTTGCGCAAGTTCGTGCGTGGCGGCTTCCAGTTTATCATGGGGCATCGCGCGGTTGATCAACCCAAGTGCGAGCGCCTCGTTGGTGTTTATAAAACGGCCAGTGGTCAGCATCTCGAAAGCGGCTTTGCGCCCGATATTGCGGGTCAGGGCAACCATGGGTGTTGAACAGAACAGACCGATATTGACGCCATTCACGCCAAACCGTGTGCCATCGGCCGCAACGGCCATGTCGCAACTGGCGACCAGCTGGCAACCGGCAGCGGTGGCGATGCCGTGTGGCATGGCGATCACGGGCTGGGGGATTGACTGGATGCGCAGCATCAGCGCGGCACAGCGTGCAAACAGATCGGCAAAATAGGCAGCTCCGCCATCATCAGCGACGCGTCCCGCCTGCATTTCCTTAAGGTCGTGGCCGGCGCAAAACGCCTTGCCCGCGCCTGACAGGATAACGACGCGGACTGTTTCATCGGCAGCAATATCATCCAGCGCGCCGTGCAGCGCGGCCAGCATCGCGTCACTGAGGGCGTTCAGCCGTTCAGGTGCGTTCATCACCAAATGGGCCACGCCGTTTGTATCCGATCGTTTCAAAAGCATGCCGCGACTCCTTGTTATTCATCGTTTTTCACGGCAACTCTAGGCGGGCAATCGACGAAGGGAAAGACATGGCCGTTGTAATGGACAAAGATGCGCTGCAGGTGTTCTTGGGCGACCACTTTGCGCAGGTCGCAAATCAGTTCACCGTCGAGGACGTCGGCGAGATGACCGTGACCGTTCGCCTGATCACGGCTGAACAACACCTGCGTCCGGGCGGTACGGTGTCGGGTCCGTCGATGTTCGGGCTGGCGGATGTGTCGATGTATCTGGCTATTCTCGCGATGATCGGACCCAAGGCGCTGGCCGTGACCACCAATTGCAGCATTGATTTCATGCGAAAGCCAGTAGCGGGTGTCGATCTGATCTGCGTCGCGCATATTCACAAGCTGGGCCGGGTCTTGGCTGTGGGGGATGCGCTGATCTATAGCGAGGGGCAGGCAGCCCCTGTGGCCCGCGCGGGTTTGACCTATTCCATTCCGCCTAAATAGATGCCATTTATTTGATGTATTAAGCGACTCAGCACAGACCCCAAAACATATGAGGGCCATATGACCGATCCAGCACCGCAGCGCCTCGCACATTTTCCAATTACTTTCTTTGCGGTGGTAATGGGCCTGCTTGGCCTCGCATTGGCTCTGCATGCAACCGCGCCAATGGTTCCTATTACTGGAGTTCTCTCGCCCTATGCCCTGATCTTTGCGATGGTTGTGTTCGCGGTGATCGCACTGTTCTACACGGCCAAATGGCTGCGCCACCCCAGCGCTGTGCGTGTTGAATGGCAGCATCCGGTAAAGCTGGCGTTCTTTCCGACTGCGTCGATTTCGATGCTGCTGTTAGCTGTGGCGCTGCGCGACGGTAGCCCGCAGTTGGCGACAGCGTTCTGGATCCCGGGCGCTGCGCTGCAAGGCGGGCTGACGCTGGCGGTTGTCTCCAATTGGATCAGTCACCGCTCGTTTCAAGTCGGGCATCTAACGCCTGCGTGGTTCATTCCGGCGGTGGGTAATGTGGTCGTGCCAATCGCCGGCGTGCCGCTGGGGTTCCCCGAACTGTCATGGCTGTTCTTTTCCATGGGGATCATGTTCTGGATCGTTTTGCTGACGCTGGTGATGAACCGGCTGATGTTCCACGATCCGATCCCCGCGCGGTTGTTCCCGACAATGATGATCATGATCGCACCGCCCTCCGTTGGGTTTGTCGGCTATATCGCGCTGGTCGGGCAGGTGGATACGTTCGGGCGCATCCTGATGAACCTTGGCTATGTCTTTGCTGCGCTGATGGTTGTGCAAGTACCGAAAATCATGCGTTTGCCGTTCGCGCTGTCGTTCTGGGCGCTGTCGTTCCCACTGGCTGCATTGTCGATCGCGGCGGCGCGTTATGGCGCTATGACGGGGGTCGTGGTGCACCAATGGATTGGTGTTGCGGTCTGCGGGCTGTTGGTTCTGGTGGTTTTGGCGCTAATTTGGCGCACAAGTCTGGCAATCCTGCGCGGCGAGATTTGCCAACCTGAATAAAACGGGCTGTTTTGTGGGGTAATATAATACCGCATTTCTAACTCTATGTTTTGCAATGATTTTTCGCCTCACATGGCGCTTGACTGCGCGCGCCAACCCTATAGAACACCCCAATCCTATTTTCCCAGCTTTTTAAGGGCACCGACATGAAAACCTTCTCTGCTACTCCGGCAGACATCGACAAGAAATGGCTCCTGATCGACGCTGAAGGCGTTGTTCTTGGTCGTCTTGCTGTTGTTATTGCGACCCGCCTGCGCGGCAAACACAAGCCATCGTTCACACCGCACATGGATATGGGCGACAACGTGATTGTCATCAACGCTGACAAAGTTCAGCTGACAGGCAACAAGCGTGACAAGCCAAACTATTGGCACACCGGCCATCCTGGCGGCATCAAGTCAAAGACGACTGGCGAAATCCTCGAGGGCAAGCACCCCGAGCGTGTCGTTATGCAAGCTGTTAAGCGCATGTTGCCCGGCAACCGCCTGTCGCGCGTTCAGATGACACATCTGCGCGTATTTGCAGGTGCCGAGCACGGCATGGAAGCCCAGAAGCCCGAAGTTCTGGACGTCAAGGCCATGAACCCGAAGAACACACGCACAAATGTGGGGACCGTATAATGGCTGATCAAGTGAACTCTCTCGAAGAGCTGGGCACCGTAGCTGAAACCGTAGCGGCTCCTGTCGTCATGGAGGCAATCGTGCGCGAACCGGTTAAGGACGCGCTTGGCCGTTCCTACGCCACTGGCAAACGTAAAGATGCGGTCGCCCGCGTCTGGATCAAGCCGGGTTCGGGCAAGGTCACCGTCAACGGTCGCGAAATAAAGGTCTATTTTGCACGCCCCGTGCTGCAAATGATCCTGCGTCAGCCGTTCACGGTTGCAGGCGTTGCCGATCAGTTCGACGTTATGGCCACCGTCAAAGGCGGCGGTCTGTCCGGTCAAGCCGGTGCAGTCAAGCACGGCATTTCCAAAGCCCTGCAGCTTTTTGATCCGTCCTTGCGCGCCGCATTGAAAGCCGCCGGCTTTATCACGCGCGACAGCCGCGTTGTGGAACGTAAAAAGTACGGCAAAGCAAAAGCCCGTAAGAGCTTCCAGTTCTCTAAGCGTTAAGCTGGAACCTACAGCTAATTTAGTTAAAGTATTGAAAAGGCGTAGTTTTTACTGCGCCTTTTCTTTTTTGTAGTGCGTACAAAAGTTTAACACCGTGCTCTAATGTAGACAAAAAGCTGTGCAGAAATTACACTTCATTTACACGTTTTTGGGTGTTTTGGAGGCGGTTGGATTGAGCAAAAGCTACTTTAACAAGGTGGAGATGAAAGAGGGGCAAATTTTGCTTTTTCATCGTACTGCCAACAGCAAGCGTCCAATTTATCACATGCGCATACATGTGCGCGGAATGGGCGACATATACGGCAACAAAGTTACTTACTGGCAATCGACAACAAACGAGAGCGATTTGGAAGAAGCAAAACGGGTTGCTTTGGACAAGTTTGACGAGCTGCGCTTGTTAACTAAGGACAACAGGGCACCTCTAAAAATTGCGCCTGATCTGACGGCGGTGTAGACGTTGGGGCAGAGTGAGATGGAGGCTGGTTGTCATGGCGCAGCTGGGTTTTTTTGATCTTTCGGATCGTTACGCGAGCCTGGATGCGAAGAAGGACCC
>CALAGN010000021.1 GCA_937891785.1 uncultured Octadecabacter sp. | reverse complement strand
GACCCGTCAAAACCGCATGGGCTGAGCCTCATACACAGAGTTTCGGATACTCCCCATCGCTGGCCACGTTGTTGTCGCGCAAGACTTTGGTCATCGTCATGTCGCTCATCTTGACGTCCTTGCGCGTAGAAAAAACGAACTCTCCACCAAGATGGTTCCGGGCGCGATACTCAAGAATTGCGATTGCCTGGTCGCTCAACGCAACCCGATGCGGGCGCTTGGCCTTCATGCGCTCTGCAGTGAGTGACCAAACCCTGTTGGCGAGGTCGAACTCGTGCCATTTGGCGCCGCGAACCTCGCCCGAGCGGGCAGCCGTTAGGATTGCGAAGAGAAGGGCCTGTTTGCCATGTCTTAATTTTTTGCTTAAAAGGAGCCTCGCTGCAACCTTGGGAAGGTCCCGCCAAGGCACGGAAGGATGATGCACGACACGCTCATGCTTGGGTGTTTGTTTGGGCAAGAGTGCTGTAACCGACGACACAGGGTTTGTCGGCGCATATTGGTTCGCAACACACCAGGTCATGACACGATCACACCGTTGTTTAACGCGGCCGGCAGTCTCCGGCTTCTCGAGCCAGATATGCGCCAAAAGGTGGCCAAAATTCGCGGTCGTAAGAAGGTCAACGCGCTGACGTCCTATATATGGAATTGCGTAGGTTCGCAGGGTTCCGATCCATTGCGCCTTGTGTTTTTCATTTCGAAACCCTGGGGCAATACTGTCAAAGACGCGCTCGGCCGCTTGCGAAAAGGTGGGCGTTTCTGACTCTCTGCGATCCACAAATTGCTGCTGTTTCCTATGATCAATGGGATCAGTGCGCTGTGCAATCAATTGTTGGGCTTCGAGCGCCGTCGCGCGCACTTGCGCTAAGCCCATCGCGGGATAAGCGCCAAGACCCATATCGCGACGCTTGCCGGTCAAAGGAGATACGAAGCGGAGCGTATATTTCCCAGTTCCGGCTTTCGCCCCCGCATGTAAATAGAGTCCTACTACGCCGCCGACGCGCAACGGCTTCTCACAGGGCTTTATTTTGCGAGCTTTGGCATCAGTTAGCATTTTTTTCCACCACTCAAAGCAATCATAATCTAATCATTGGCCCCACATCTGGCCCCACATTCTGCCTAGGATTGGATAAGACATGATGCGACAAAAAGGGAAGGTGGAGAAATAGTATTTCAGTGAAAAATCGTTCATTTACTAATGAATTGCGGCAAAGTGAGACAAATAGGGTCATTATTATGGCGGACTTCGCCTCTGCCACCACCCGTAATTGCTGGTTGAGCGGGGTCCCTTGGGCGGCCCTTTTTGCATGGTGGTGATAAATCAAATGCAGTTTGGGCTGGACGCTAGCGCGTGGGGTGCATCTATTAGGCAGAGCTTTTGACTCGCGTCCTATTTCGCCGCGACCTTCATAGAAACCGAGGCGCAGAATGAATGAATTTCTAGCCAGTTCCTGCATCCAAGCGCTGCCGTTACCGACGCTGGTTATTGGCGCGGATCGCGCAATTGCGCTTGCGAATTCTGCCGCGCAGGATTTGTTGGGCGATCAGATATTGGGCCGTCACTATGTTGCTGCGCTGCGTCAACCAAGCCTCACTGCGGCGATCGAGGATTCGTTGCGCGTGCGTGAAGATCGCATCGGGCATTTCACCACGACCGACGGGCGCGCAGACTCGCAGTATGACGTTCATATCATCCCGACCGACGGGCGGCTGGTTCTGAGCTTTGTCGACACCACGAACGCGCAGGAACTTGATGCTTTGCGGCGCGACTTTGTTGCCAATGTGAGCCACGAGTTGCGTACCCCCCTTGCTGCAGTGCTGGGGTTCATCGAGACGCTGCGCGGCCCCGCAAAGGATGACGGTGCCGCGCGAGAACGATTCTTGGGGATTATGGAGCGCGAGGCAAATCGCATGTCGCGCTTGGTTGATGACTTGTTGTCGCTTAGTCGTGTCGAAGAAGCCGTACGAAGGCGGCCCACGGCTGTTGTCAGCCTCTCGGAGCTTGTCCCTCTCGCGATTTCGGAATTGCAGCCCGTAATTGAGGGGGCGCATGGCGCCGTTTCCATCGAAGACCAAAGCGGCGGTTGTGCTGTTTTGGGCGATCCAGGGCAGTTACGCCAAGTTATCGGGAACCTTGTCGGGAACGCGCTGAGATATGGGGCGCCAAAGGGTGATGTGTTGATTAAGATTTCGACACTTGCCTACGAAACCCGGCTGCGTCAAAACGGTGTGCGCCTATCGGTGCAAGATCACGGGCCGGGTATTGCGGCACATCATTTGCCGCGTCTGGCCGAGCGGTTCTATCGCGTCGATTCGCACCGCGCGCAGCAGGACGGTGGCACCGGACTTGGGCTTGCCATCGTGAAACATATCGCTCATCGGCACCGTGGGCATCTTTTGATTGAAAGCGAGGTCGGCAAAGGCAGCACGTTCACTGTTATTTTGCCCGTTTTGAAATAAATCTGAGGGTTGTCATAAAACTCTTACAAATCTGTCACAAAACCTTGTTTGTCGGCTGGCAGGTGTCCGGCAGTGGCTGCGCGGTTTGCGTGTGGCTCGTGACAGACAGATAGGAGATACAGATGTCTTTCGTGAAAATGACAACCACGGCGCTGGCGATGACAGCAATTTCAACGGCAGCGATGGCGCGCGATAACGTGCAGGTTGCGGGGTCATCGACGGTTCTTCCTTATGCGTCGATCGCCGCCGAATCCTTTGGTGAGAATTTCGATTTCCCGACACCGGTTATTGAATCTGGCGGATCATCTGCTGGTCTCAAGCGGTTCTGTGAAGGTGTTGGTGAGAACACAATCGACATCGCGAACGCATCTCGCCCGATTAAACCCGCCGAGATCGCAACCTGCGCCGAGGCCGGTGTGACCAATATCATCGAAGTGCGCCTTGGTTATGACGGTATTGTCTTTGCCTCTGACATCAATGGCGCGTCTTTTGCGTTCACACCGCAAGATTGGTATTTGGCGCTGGCCGCTGAACTTCCGCAAGACGGCGCGATGGTCCCGAACCAGAATGCAAGCTGGGTCGCAGTAAATGGGGATTTTCCAGACCAGCCAATTCAGGCGTTTATCCCCGGCACCAAGCACGGAACGCGCGAAGTGTTCGAAGAACAGGTGATCCTTGCGGGCTGCGAGGCCTCCGGTGCCCTAGCGCAGATCATGGAGATCAATGGTGGTGATGAAGACGCTGCCGAGGCCACATGCATGGCGATCCGCACTGATGGCCGGTCGGTCGATATTGATGGCGACTATACCGAGACACTGGCCCGCATTCAGGCTGACCTAAACGGCATCGGCGTCTTTGGTTTGGCATTCTACGAGAACAACACCGATAAATTGCAGGTCGCAACCATGTCGGGCGTTGCCCCTTCAACTGATACCATCGCGTCGGGCGATTATCCGGTGTCACGTCCGCTGTATTTCTACATCAAAGCAGATCACATCGGTGTCATTCCGGGCGTCAAAGAATTCGCTGCGTTCTTTGTTTCAAACGACATGGCTGGACCCGACGGGCCTTTGGCTGAATACGGCCTGGTGTCTGATCCAGAACTGAGCGCTACACAGGAAGCCGTCATGAACGAAACGGTGATGGCTGACTAAGCCCTACACTGCGAAAACTCAAGGCAAGGGGCGCACCGCCGCCCCTTGCCATATGATCCATTCTAAAGGCTGCCACCTTATGTCGCTTTCCATGTCCGTGCTGATCGTCATCGCGCTAAGTATTGTTGGGTATGTCCTTGCGCCACGTCGCGCTTTGCGCCTGGTGGGCGGTGATCGCCGCAAGCTTGCATCGCTTCCTAAACAATACGGTCTAAGTGCAGGTCTGTCGGTTTTCCTGCCAGCGATGCTGATTGCCTTACTGGGCGGCATTGGCGGGGTCGCGGGTTCGGTGCTGCCCGTTATCATCGTCGCGGTCGCTATCGGGGCTTGCTGTCTTGCGATCCTCAAAAGTCGCCCTGATTTTATCGCCCGCAATAGTGCGGAGACCCTGATCAAGGCGGTTCTTATCGCCGCCTCTGGTGTGGCGATCCTAACAACCATCGGCATCGTCATGTCGTTGGTGTTTGAAACCGCGAATTTCTTTCGCGACTATAGTTGGACGGATTTCTTCTTTTCGACCACATGGTCGCCAAATTTTCGCGGGGACAGCGCCCTTGGGATTTTACCGCTGCTCTGGGGTACGCTTTACATCAGCTTTATCGCTTTGGCGTTTGCCGTTCCCATTGGCCTGTTTGCAGCGATCTATCTGTCGGAATACGCAAGCCCGCGTATGCGGTCCGTGGCCAAGCCTGCGATTGAAATCCTTGCAGGGATTCCGACCATCGTTTACGGGCTGTTTGCATTGATTACAGTTGGTCCGTTCCTGCGCGATTATTTCGCAGCCCCGTTGGGACTAGAACAAAGCGCGTCGTCGGTCATGACGGCGGGCCTTGTTATGGGGGTGATGTTGATCCCGTTCGTCAGTTCCCTGTCCGATGACATTATCAATGCGGTGCCGCAGGCGATGCGCGACGGGTCTTTCGGGCTGGGCGCGACCAAATCCGAGACCATCCGTCAGGTCGTTATTCCCGCCGCCCTTCCCGGTATCGTTGGTGCGGTTTTGCTAGCTGCTTCCCGCGCTATTGGTGAGACGATGATCGTCGTTCTTGGGGCAGGGGCCGCGGCCAGTATGTCGCTTAATCCATTCGAGGCGATGACCACCGTGACCGTCAAGATCGTCAGCCAGTTGACTGGCGACACGGACTTTGCGTCGCCTGAAACGTTGGTTGCTTTTGCGTTGGCCCTGACGCTGTTTGTCATAACGCTGGGTCTGAATGTTGTCGCGCTTTTTATCGTGCGCAAATATCGGGAGCAGTATGAATGAGCGCTATGAAACACTCGCTGCTGACGCTTGATGCGCGCACCAAGAAACGCAACGCGGCCGAGAAACGGTTCAAGGCTTGCGGTCTAAGTGCGATTGTCGTGGCCATGCTTGCGCTTGTCGTGCTGTTGGTTTCGGTCTTTGGAAGCGGGGCCAGCGCGTTTCGCCAAACCTACATCGCGATCGAAGTGCCATTCCCCGAGGCAAAGCTGGATCAATCTGGCGTGCGTGATCCCGATGTGATGTCGCAAGTCACGACGCTTGGTTATGAACCTTTGCTCGTTGACGGACTCTTGGCGGCGATTGATGCTGCCGGAATCGCGACAGAAATGTCTGACAAGGACATTGGTGCGCTTATCTCGAAAGAGGCACCTGCAACGGTGCGCAACTTCGTGCTCGCCAATCCCGATGTGATTGGCAGCAGCGCGACATTCGACCTTTTGGCAAGCGGGCGGATTGACGGATTTTTCAAAGGTCGCGTGACGATGGAATCTGCAGCCCTTGATGGCAACACATCGCCAGAGGCCCTGCAATTAGCCCAGGATCTGCGTGATGCGGGGATTATCCAGACAAGATTTAACTGGAATTTTTTGATTGCGCCGGACGCGTCCGATCAACGCCCCGAGGCAGCGGGCCTTGGCGTCGCGATCCTTGGATCGCTCTATATGATGATCGTCGTGTTGGTTCTAGCCCTGCCGATCGGCGTGGCTGCGTCGATTTACCTTGAGGAATTCGCCCCAAAGACGTGGTGGACCGACGTGATAGAGGTCAATATCTCGAACCTAGCTGCCGTGCCGTCAATCGTTTATGGAATCCTTGGTCTGGCAATCTTTATCAACTTCATGGAATTCAACCAATCCTCACCGCTGGTTGGTGGGTTGGTGCTGACCTTGATGACACTGCCGACGATCATCATTTCGACCCGCGCATCGCTGAAATCTGTGCCCCCTTCGATCCGTGATGCGGCGCTTGGCGTGGGTGCGTCCAAAATGCAGTCAGTGCTTCACCATGCCCTGCCATTGGCCGCGCCGGGTATTCTGACGGGGACGATTATCGGCCTTGCGCAGGCTTTGGGTGAAACAGCGCCGTTGCTGCTGATTGGTATGGTCGCATTTGTGCGCGAATATCCCGCCGCATACACGCCTGACGCGGGGTTGTTTGGCGAAGCATCCACCGCCCTGCCTGTGCAGGTGTTCAACTGGACCCAACGCGCCGACCCCGGATTTGTTGAACGCGCCTCGGGGGCTATCATCACGTTGCTGGTGTTTTTGTTGATCATGAACACCATCGCGATTGTCCTGCGTCGCAAATTTGAACGCCGTTGGTAGGACCCACGACACATGCAAGCCTGGAAATAATCGGACGCCATCATGAGCACAGAAGACACCATCAAGATCAGCGCTAAAAACGTGCAGGTCCATTACGACGACACCCATGCGATCAAGGACGTGAATGTCGAGATCGCGGACAAGGCCGTGACCGCGTTTATCGGCCCCTCGGGCTGTGGAAAATCAACGTTCCTGCGCTGTATCAACCGGATGAACGACACGATTGATATCTGCCGCGTGACGGGCGAAATCCTGATTGACGGGGAGGACATCTATGACAAGCGTGTTGATCCGGTGCAGTTGCGCGCCAAGGTCGGCATGGTTTTTCAGAAACCCAACCCGTTTCCCAAGTCGATCTACGACAACGTGGCCTATGGTCCACGCATTCACGGGTTGGCCAATTCGAAGTCCGAATTGGATGACATCGTTGAAAACGCCCTGCGCCGCAGTGCTATCTGGGACGAGGTCAAAGACCGTCTTCAGGCACCGGGTACGGGCCTGTCGGGTGGGCAGCAACAGCGCCTTTGCATTGCGCGCGCAGTCGCGACTGAACCGCAGGTGCTGTTGATGGATGAACCCTGTTCGTCGCTCGACCCGATTGCAACGGTGCAGGTTGAAGAACTGATTGATGATCTGCGCAAGAGCTACTGCGTGGTCATCGTGACCCACTCGATGCATCAGGCAGCCCGCGTTAGCCAAAAAACTGCATTCTTTCACCTCGGTAATTTGGTGGAATTCGGCGATACTGACAAGATATTCACCAACCCCGAAGACCCGCGCACCGAAAGCTACATTTCCGGCCGTATAGGGTAAGGAGCAGAGCACATGAACGAGCATATTTCATCCGCCTATGACCGTGATCTCGAAGAACTGATCACACTGATCATAAGAATGGGCGGTCTGGTAGAGGAGGCGATCCTCGACTCTGCCAAATCGCTTGAGGCGCAGGACATTGAATTGGCCGAACAGGTGCGTGCCAAAGACAAAGTCATCGACGCTCTTGAGCTGGAAATCAACGATGCCGCCACGCGGATCATCGCGTTGCGGGCACCTGTCTCAAAAGATCTGCGCGCGATCCTGACTGGCTTGCGGCTTGCGGCCAGCCTTGAGCGGATCGGTGACTATTCCAAAAACATCGCCAAACGCACCTCTGCGTTGATTGGCATGCCCGAACACGCGGGATCGAATGCGTCGTTGCGGCGAATGTCGCGCGAGGTGCAGTCGATGCTTAGAGATGTCCTTGATGCCTATATTCGCCGCGATCCGGCTATTGCCGAAGACGTGCGCCAGCGCGATCAGGAAGTGGACCAGATGTATAACGCATTGTTCCGTGAATTCCTGACGTTCATGATGGAAGACCCGCGCCAGATCACTGCCTGCATGCACCTTCATTTTATGGCCAAGAACATCGAGCGGATGGGTGACCTCACAACCAATATGGCCGAGCAGGTTATCTACCTCGTGACTGGCGAGATGCCCGAAGAGGCCCGGCCAAAGTCTGACCGAACGTCATATCTAAGTTCGATGGACTAGGGCTATGAGCGCAGACCAGCCCCATGTTTTGATCGTCGAGGACGAGCCCGCGCAGCGCGAGGTTCTTGGCTACAACCTTGAGGCCCAAGGGTATCGCGTCAGTCAAGCGCGCGATGGTGAAGAAGGGCTGATTTGCGTTAAAGAAGATATGCCCGACGTGATTGTTCTCGATTGGATGATGCCCAATATTTCCGGAATCGAAATGTGCCGACGTTTGAGGTTAGCGCCCGAAACCCACGCCATTCCGATTATCATGCTTTCGGCACGGTCCGAAGATTTCGACAAGGTGCGCGGGCTAGAAACGGGCGCGGATGACTATGTCGTCAAACCCTATTCGGTGACGGAACTGATGGCGCGGATTAAGACCCAGTTGCGCCGCGTGCGCCCGTCAAGTGTTGGGCAAACGTTGACCTTTGAGGACATCGAACTTGATGCAGAAACCCATCGGGTGACGCGCGGCGGGCGCGAAATAAAACTGGGCCCAACCGAATTTAGGCTTCTCAGCACTTTTATGGAAAAGCGCAGTCGCGTTTGGCCACGCGAACAATTGCTGGACCGTGTCTGGGGCCGCGATGTTTACGTTGAGACCAGAACCGTTGATGTGCATGTAGGGCGGCTTCGCAAGGCCCTGGCGCAGTTTGGTGGCGATGACCCTATTCGCACCGTGCGCGGCACTGGCTACGCGCTGGGCTAGACCGTTTTGCGCGCAGCCATATTTCTTTTCAAAGCCGCCTGAGACTTATGACCCACTAACCTGCGCGTTGCGTCCGTCTTGATCCGCGTTAACGCAATTTATTGCATTTTGTATCATCCTTCTCCTCACTGGAACCCGCGCGAAAAGCGACAAGACGGGCACATACTTTCTTTTCGCAGTCAGCGGCGGAGCGTAATTTCGTCATTGGAGCCCATCTCGATTTGGGATCAAGGGAGAGTTGAATGCAGCTTAAGGATTATATAAAAATTGAACGTGCGGCACAGATCAGCAACTCCGAAGTCGGGCGGTTGGGAACGGCGACTATCCTCGTCGCCGGGGTCATGCTTTTTACTGGCGCGAAGTCCGCACATATCGAACAGTCTTATCTGCTGATCGCTGGTGGCGATGTCGTCAAAGCCGTCAAAAACGGTATCATGAATCCTGACGAATTGGGCAATAGTCAAGAATGCGTCTGGGCCATGATGGGCGCGCGGATGGGCACCACGATCTGGCTGAACTTGGCAACATGGCTTGGTGCAACTGTGTCGACGACAAGCTCGATTGTTGGCGGTGTCATGGGGGCCGGAGTCGCGGCCGCCGGATGGAGCATCGTCAACTGGGCGTCAGTGACAAGCATTGCAATGAGCTGGGTTATATCGCCAGTCGTCGGCGGGATATTCGCGGCGGGTTTCCTTTATGCCCTCAAGAGGCGGATATTCTTCAAGAGTGATCTAATCGCCGAGGCCGTCAAAGTCGTGCGCTTCATGATCGCGATCATGGCTTGGGTGTTCACGACCATCGTGCCCTCAAAGGCATCAAGCACATTGTCGTTGTGTCGTTGTGTCGGTTCCGTGGGCGTTGGTTATGGGGCAGCTCGCGGCCCTTGCTGCGCTCCTTATCGTAGGGCCGATGATCCGGAGCAAAGCGCCACAGTTGAGCGCGGATCGGGATGGCGTGAACAAGCTTTTCACCGCCCATTGATAGAGGTAGTGATCGAAGGTGCTGATGGCGCACCCAAGATCACGAATGACTAAGCAGATCAATTTTCTGAGGAGGCACCAAAGTGGGACTGAAGAAATACGCCGATAAGCTTGATGACTAATTCAAACGGCTGAGAGAGGGGAAAGTCGAGAAAATTCAAGCAAGCCACGTGACGAAAGTAATCGACAAGCTGCGTACGAAGCGCCGGCAACCCGAAGACGAAATCGAAGCGACGGTCAAGGAATCCAAGAAGGCGCGGCTTGAACGTAAGATGTTGATCGCGGACGAACATATCAAACGCGCCGAGATGCTACTGGCGCAAATTGGCGCTCCGGCACGGACTGAAGCCAAAGCGTCGGCCGATTAGAATTTCGGCGTTCTGAATTGTCTGACTAGTCGCGGTGATAGCTTGGCAGCATCGTCAATGCTGTGCGCAGGGCTTCGCCCCAGCCATCAGAAATAGATTGAAAGTAGCCGTCATCGGCCTCGATGCGAATTTGCGTACCGGCCGTGAGGCCATTGTTTTCATAGACCTGCAAATCGAGGGGTAAGCCGACAGAAAGGTTCGCTTTGATGGTTGAATCAAACGACACCATTAGCAGCTTGATCGCTTCGTCAAATTCCATATCTGAATCGTAGGCGCGCACGAGGATCGGCTTGCCGTACTTTGTTTCGCCGATCTGAAAGAACGGCGCATCGTCGGTGACTTCGATAAAGTTGCCTTCGGGGTAGATCAGGAACAGCGTCGATACACCGCCAGCGATTTGGCCGCCCAGAATAACCGATGCCTTGAATTTTGCCGCAGAGGTCTGGCCGTCCGGGCCGCTTTCCTCGATGACTTCTTTGAGGGTAGCGCCAACAAGGCGGGCCACCTGAAACATCGTTGGCTGCTCAAGGATCGTGGGGCTGCGTTCAGATGCGGTCTTGGAGCGTTCCTCAAGAACACTGATAAGTGCTTGAGTTGTGGCCAGATTGCCCGCAGTCATGAGCGTGATCACACGTTCACCGGGGACCTCCCATGTGAACATTTTTTTTGTCACCGAGAAGTTATCAAGGCCCGCGTTGGTGCGGGTATCAGACATGAAAACCAGGCCTTTGTTCAAACGAAGGCCAATGCAGTAAGTCATTTAGGTCGTCCAAAATAGCGTGGAAGCCGAAGCGGCCCCATCACTTGCGTATCTATTGCTGAATTTGCAGCGATACAATCATGGATTCATTGCCGCTGCCTACTCGCACACCCGAAATCGGGGCGGCATCACGCGAGTCGCGACCCGTTGCAACGCGGACATAACGCTCGTCAGGGGAAATCCGGTTCGAGACATCAAACCCGACCCATCCCAGCCCATCAATGTGGGCTTCGGCCCAAGCATGGCTAGCGTCTTGGTCCACCTGATCATTGATCATCAGATAGCCGCTGACATAGCGGGCTGGGATGCCTGCAGCGCGGGCGGCTGACAAAAAGATTTGTGCGTGATCCTGACAAACCCCGCCCCCTGCCTTAAGCGCTTCTTCGGCGGTGGTCCCTGAAAATGTGGTGGCATTGCCGTACGGAACAGCGTCTAGAATTGCGTTGGACAGTGTGTGCAGCCCGCTCAGGGCGTCCGGTTCGGATTTCACAATCTTGGCAAGCTTTTGAATGCCGCGACCGGCCAATGTGCGCGGGGTGCTTTGGATATAATGCCACAAGGGTGCTGACCCATAAATTTCGCCATAAACACCGTTAGAGGAATGGGTTTCGACCTCGCCTGAAACGGTTACGTCAACCTGCTTTACGCCGGCATGTGCTTGGACCAAAAGTGTCTGGTTTTCGTATTGGTCTTGAAATGACAGCTCTTGTGATCCGCCTTCGATATCGACCTGCCAGTGATGAACGGTCTGATGTGCGGTCGTCGATGGCGTCAAACGAACCTGCTGAAGACCATACGCAATTGGCGCATCGTAAGCGTAGCGCGTTTTGTGGGTAATGTTGAGTTTCATGCCTGCGTCCGCCTATCCATTGAACCTGTAATCCAGCTCGATTTTCGCCCCTATGGCATTGTTATCAGAGATAAAATCATTGATGAACTTGTGCAGGCCCACCTCGAATATCGTTTTGATGCTATGCTGGCGCAGCTTGTCACGCTGTGCGTCGATCAAGTCATTGCACGGCATGCGTGACCGATAATCCTTGGCCAAGAACTCCAGATTGTCCGCTATCATTCGGGAGGTAAACGACAGGGAACGTGGAAAGCGGCTGTCCAGAATAAGAAATTCCGCGATATTGGACGAGGTCATATCCCCCTCGTTTAGCCAGCGAAATGACCTGTGCGCCGATACCGATCGCAGAATTGTTTCCCATTGCACATTGTCCAACGGTGATCCGACAAAGCTCGCAGACGGCAGTAGTGTGTAATATTTGACGTCGATAATCCGTGCTGTGTTGTCCGCCCGTTCCAAGCCGGTGCCAACCTGTGCAAAGTCGTAAACGTCATTGCGCAACATCGTCCCGTGCATGGCACCGCGCACCAATGCGCTGCTTCTGCGGATATGCCCAAGCACTGCGGGCAGGTCTGTTTCGGCAATCGGGCGTTTCATGAGCGCCTTGAGCGTCATCCAGTTTTCGTTCACCGCTTCCCAGACTTCGGTTGTCAAAGCCGTGCGCACCATGCGGGCATTTGTCCGCGCGTTTTGCGCAGTCGATATGACGCTAGACGAATTGTCGGTATCGCGCAGCAGGTAATCCACGACTTTGTGGGCGTCATAGCTGTCGTATTTCGCGTCATAGCCACGGCGCACGCCTGCGGTCGTCACAACGGATTTCCATTCTGATGCGTTGTCATTTGATCGGGTCAACGCGATGCGAAACCCCGCCTCGATCAGACGGGCTGTGTTTTCGCCGCGCTCCAGAAACCGGAACATCCAGTAGAGGCCGCCAGCTGTTTTTCCTAGCATCTCTAGTCCTCCAGAACCCAAGTGTCTTTTGTGCCGCCGCCCTGACTGGAATTTACGACCAATGACCCTTGTTTCAGGGCAACGCGGGTCAGACCACCCGGCGTGATATCCATGCCCATAGGCGAGACCAGCACAAAGGGGCGCAGGTCAACATGGCGTGGCGCAAGACCCTTTTTTGCAAAGATCGGAACCGTCGACAAAGACAGGGTTGGCTGGGCGATATAGTTGCTGGGGTTCTTGCGTAGCTTGGCGGCAAAGGCTGCGATCTCTTTCTTGCTGGCGGCGGGACCGACCAACATGCCGTATCCACCAGACCCGTGCACCTCTTTGACGACAAGTTCGGACAAATGTTCAAGCACATAGGCAAGCGCGTCGGGTTCCGAACAGCGATAGGTGTGCACGTTCTTGAGGATCGCCTGTTCGCCAGTGTAAAATTCAACGATCTCAGGCATATACGAATAGATCGCTTTATCGTCCGCTATCCCCGTACCAGGGGCGTTGGCAATGGTGATGTTACCCGCGCGGTAGACATCCATGATGCCGGGAACGCCCAACATTGAATCCGGATTGAAGTTCAAAGGATCAAGATAGTCGTCGTCAACGCGCCGATAAATCACGTCGATTACTTTGTAACCCTGGGTCGTGCGCATCGCGATGCGCCCGTCGACGACACGTAGGTCATGCCCTTCGACCAGTTCGACGCCCATCTGGTCGGCCAAGAACGAATGTTCGAAATAAGCCGAATTATGAATGCCCGGTGTGAGGATCGCGACAGTTGGCTTGCCCTCACAGTTGGACGGCGCACAGGCCTCAAGCGAGCGGCGCAAATTCTTGGGGTAGTTGCTGACGGGCTGCACCTTGTTCTGGGTGAACAGCTCGGGGAACATCTGCAACATCGTCTCGCGATTTTCCAACATGTAGGACACACCCGAAGGTGTGCGCGCATTGTCTTCCAGAACGAAGAAGTCGTCTTCTCCGGTGCGGACAATGTCAGTGCCGACAATATGGGTATAGACGCCACCGGGCGGCGTAAACCCGATCATTTGCGGCAAGAACGCTTCGTTTTGCGCAATCAGTTCGACCGGAATAATGCCTGCGCGCAGGATTTCCTGGCGATTGTAAATGTCGTGCAAGAACGCATTGATCGCGCGCACACGTTGTTCAATGCCTTTGGAAAGCCGGGTCCATTCGCGATTTGATATGATCCGAGGGATCAGATCAAACGGAATAAGTCGCTCTTGTGCTGCGGCCTGCCCATAGACGTTGAATGTGATACCGGTGCGCCTGAAAAAGGCCTCTGCCTCTTTCGACTTTTTGATAAGCCGGTTCGGGTCTGCCGAGGAAAACCATTTTTGATATTCCTGATAAGGTGGTCTGACGCCGTCAGAATTCAGGAGCATTTCGTCGAAGTGTTTGTTTTCTTGATCCATCACCCAAGCCTACAGATTTCCAATTGGCCTGCAACGCGATTACAAGGCGGGCATGGCGATGTCGTTGCGTAACACTTCGACTGACTGACTTTCGAGCGAGACATATCCGTACGAGGTTAGAAAAGAGGCATCCGCTGCATCGCGCCCAACACCAATGCGTATAACCTCACTCGGGTCGGCCATGCCAGTGGGGTCGATCAGGTGCCACGCGCCGTTCAGATAGACTTCGACAAGAGCATGGAAATCTTGCGGGCGCACGTCGGGCGCATACGCGCTGACATATCGTGCGGGAATGCCAGCCGAGCGGACCATTGCGATCAGGACATGCGCGTAGTCGCGGCATACGCCTGCGCGCGCCGCAAGGCTTTGGGTTGCTGTCGTCACGCCGGTACTTGCGGAAATGTCATAGGTAAAGCTGTCGTTGATCCAGTGACTGATCGCCGTGACCAATGCGCCGCCGGAAAGGGCTGCGAAATTGTCAGCAAGGACGCTAATGAATGCTTCAGGGTGACAGTAGCGCGATGGCATAAGGTATTTCGTAACCGGCCCGGGTGTTTGAGACACGGGATCAGCGCGCAGATCTTCGATGCGCTTAGCGGGGCGATTGATTTCGAACGTCGCTTGGTACTGGCAGCGAAAATTTTGGGATGCCACCAGCCAACGACGGATGCCGATACCGTCCTCGCCCTCAATCTGGCGCGATCCGAGGTCAGGACTTATTGTAAGTGTCTCTTGAAGACACCGCTGTGTTGCATCTTGGGCCGCTTCAATTTGCAGCAAAATATCGCAAGACTGCGACACCTTATAGTGGAGATTTGCGCAAACGGTGATTGGCATTTTGGCTCCTGTTGGTGGCAGGGTGGCAGCAAGGTTTCCGTCTAAACAGATAGTCTTGCACAGTGAAGGGGCAAGATATTTCGGTGCAAGCGTTGGGAGTCTCATTGCAGCAGGACATCGTGCGCCGCGGTGTCGCGTTTGCCCCAGCCGCGGATGGCGAAATCCAGCCGTGTATCAAATCGTGCCGGGTCGACGAAGCAGGCAAAGACGTTGCAAACGGCGGCAGTTGTCGTCGGCGCATCCTGTTCGGCCGCGGCGACAAGCAACCGCGTGTTCTATGCCAGCCAATCGCCGCGCGTGACTTTGGTATTCCCCCGCGAGGGTGTCGCTCATGCGCGCATCGCTTTGCCCTTTGGGTCATATGGCGAGGTATCGATTACCTTTGCGCGGCGTTCCACGCCGACCACATGCAGGGTTAGGTCCGTTCCTGTCGCGGCCACGTCCGCATTCACGAGCGCCATCGCATAAGACTTGCCCATGGTGTGCCCAAATCCGCCCGAGGTTACAAAGCCGACCTTTTCACCGTCGCACCACGTTTTTTGGCGGCCCCGCCATAGTCAGTCCGCTAGTCATGTGCAGGCCGATGTTTTGGCCGCTTTCCTTTTCGATCTAGGACAGACGGTCGATTGTATAGCCCTGAAGTTGTACGATGTTGGGATCGGCGTTCAGCGCGTGAATGCCACCCGCTGCATGCCATGATGACCCCGTCGTCAGGACCGAGCGTTCGATGAGGCAAACATCCGCCAAACCCATCTTAGCAAGGTATGATATAGGATTGCGGTACCAACGACGCCTCCCCCGATGACAACAACTCTGTAATGCGACCTTATGGCGGCTCTCCCTGATCTGGGTTTGCCTGTCGACAAGGTGTAGGGTGGGGGTTGCGATGCGTCGAGGCATTTGTGTCTAGTAGCCCTTTGCGTGTAATTCCATTTGTCAGTTTGCGAGTCTGATCCGTGGAATGGCGGGTCGAGGCCGCAAAAGGCCGTTATGGCGTGGGTCAAGTGGAAAAGGGCTTTTGCTGTTTGCCGTAGGGTCAAATGCACAACGCCTCTTGCCATTTGCGCGCAGACGTCAAAAGATCACTCCATTCGTGCGAAACGCACGCATCTTCGTTCCGACAACCAGCCAGACACTTCGTCTGGGGTCGGAGTCGACAAAAGGGAGACTTCTTATGACTTTGAAAGCAACTTTGCGCGCCTCTACGGCTGCCGCGCTGATCGCAATGGGCGGGGCCGCTTTGGCCGATGGCCATGCGACCCACCCCGTAACGGGTGCAACCCTCGCGACCGAGCAGGTCTTTACATACCGTGTATTGGACGAGCATTCCTCGCTTGATCCAGGCGTCGTTGAGGACGTTTCTGGTTCCGAGATCGTGCGCGACCTTTTTGAAGGTCTGATGAATGATGACGCAGACGGCAATCTGATCCCCGGTGTTGCGACGGGCTATACTGTGTCCGACGACAAGCTGACCTATACATTCACATTGCGAGACAACGCCAAGTGGTCCAACGGCGAACCGGTGACCGCTGGTGATTTCGTCTACGCTTGGCGCCGCGCGGCATCGCCTGAACTGGCATCGCCGTACGCATGGTACATGAGCCTGATGGCGGTCGAAGGTGTTGACGCTGTCATCGCTGGCGAAGCCCCGCTTGATAGTCTTGGTGTTAGCGCACCTGACGATCACACGCTTGTTGTGCAGCTTTCTACGCCGCTGCCGTATTTTGTGCAAATGACTACGCATGCCACGACGTTCCCCGTTCCTCAGGCGGTGATCGAAGAGTTCGGCGATGCATGGACCCAGCCTGATCATATCGTATCCAACGGCGCCTATGTGCTAAGCGAGCATGTGCCACAGGAACGCTCGGTGCGCGTGCGCAACGACATGTATTGGAACAACGACGCGACGATCATCGAAGAAGTCGTGGCGCTTGTCATCAACGATGAAAATCAGGCACTGACCCGCTATCTGGCAGGCGAGCTTGACCGCACCGAAGTGCCCGCAGGTCAGTACCCGCGTTTGTCTGAAGAGTATCCAGATGAGGCCCTCAGCTTCCCGCGTCTGTGTAACTACTATTACACATTCAACCTGCGCGAAGACGGCCCAGAGGCATTCAAAGACGTGCGTGTGCGTCAGGCACTTGCGCTTGCCGTCGACCGTGACGTGATCGTCGATAACGTTCTGGCCGGTGGCCAAAGTGCTGCCTACACCTTTACGCCAGCGGCTACGGCCGACTTTACGGTACCAAGCGTTGAAATGGCTGCGATGACGCAGGACGAGCGTAATGCTCGTGCTGTCGAACTGCTCGCCGAGGCTGGTTACGGCGCTGATAACCCACTGGCCTTTGAGATGCTTTACAACACGTCTGATGCGCACCGGTCTATCGCGGTCGCAATGAGCCAGATGTGGAAGCAGACATTGGGCGTCGAAGCGACACTGGCCAATCAGGAATGGCAGACATTCCTTGAAGCACGCGGCAACGGCGACTTTGAACTCGCACGTGGCGCATGGTGTGGTGACTACAACGAAGCCTCGACCTTCCTTGACCTGCTTCAGTCCGGCTCGGGTTACAACGATGCCAAATACGACAACGCTGAAGTCGATGAGCTGCTGATGGGTGCACGCACCGCAGAAGAACCGCAAATCAATTACACCCGTATCGAGGAAATCATCGCTGAGGAAATGCCAGTGATCCCCGTCTATCACTATGCGGGCGTTTACATGCTGAACGATGCGCTGATGAACTGGCCTGTCGATAACGTGCAGCAGAACTGGTATAGCCGCGACCTTTACAAAGTCGCCGAATAATCCGGTAATCTGAACTAAACCCGCGCGCCCTTTTACAACGGCGCGCGCGGGTCATTTTGTCGAATGGGCGCGGAACCACATCTATGTATAGCTTCATTCTTCGACGTCTCATGATCGCCATTCCAACGATCCTGATCCTTGTCGTCTTCTCATTCGTGCTGATGTACGCGGCCCCCGGCGGTCCCTTCAATTCCGAACGCCCCTTGCCCCCAGAAGTGATGGCAAACATCGAGGCAAAGTATGGCCTTGATCAGCCCTTTCTGATGCAGATCTTCAATTATGTCTGGGGCGTTGTGACCCAATTCGATTTTGGTCCGTCCTTCCAATACACAAGTCGCACCGTCAACGACGTGATCGCGCAGGGCTTTCCTGTGACGCTGACCTACGGGTTCTGGTCCGCCGTTGTGGCTTTGGTCTTTGGTGTCACTCTTGGTGTCGCAGCTGCAATTCGCCACAATACATGGCTTGATTACCTTGCTGTCGGGATTTCTATCGGCGCGCAGGCTTTGCCAAACTTCGTGATGGCGCCGATCCTTGTGCTGATCTTTACGCTCTGGCTTGGTCTGCTGCCGGGCGGCGGCTGGAACGGCGGGCAGTGGCAATATGTGGTGATGCCGGTCATTGCGCTGTCCACATCCTATATGGCGTCGATTGCGCGCATTACGCGGTCTTCGATGCTTGAGGTCATGAACTCCAACTTTATCCGCACGGCACAGGCGAAAGGCCTGCCAATGCACCGCGTGATCCTGCACCATGCCCTCAAGCCTGCGCTGCTACCCGTCATATCCTACCTTGGACCGGCCTTTGTCGGCATGATCACCGGATCGGTCGTCGTGGATGTGTTCTTTTCCACCGGCGGGATAGGGCAGTTCTTTGTGAACTCCGCGTTCAACCGGGACTATGCGGTCATCATGGGGATCACGATCCTTGTGGGTGTGCTGACGATCCTTCTCAACCTTCTGGTCGATATCCTCTACGCGTGGATCGATCCCAAGATCAGATATTAGGAGGCGCGCGTCATGATTACGAAACCGGGTGATGTTGAGCTGATTGCAAACGCTGCCGGCCTGGCCGAAGTGAAAGGCCGCTCCTTGTGGCAGGATGCGCGCCGCCGCTTTATGCGCAACAAGGCCGCCGTGGCGGGGATGATCGTGCTGGTCTTTATTGGCTTGTTTGCGGTTTTTGGTGGATTTCTTGCGCAATATCCCAACGACTATGTCGATTTCACGCTGACGGGTGCCGGTGCCAGCAACGGCGTACCTTCGATTGAAACGGGCCATTATTTCGGAGTCGATCCCGATGGCCGCGATTTATATGCCCGCACAGTGCAAGGCACTGGCATATCGCTGATGGTGGGGATCGTTGGTGCAATGGTCGCCGTGGTTGTCGGCACGCTTTATGGCGCGACGGCAGGTTATGTGGGCGGGCGCACGGATGGCGTTATGATGCGGATCGTTGATATTTTGATGTCGATCCCTTTCATGTTCGTGTTGATCCTGATGCTGGTGATTTTCGGGCGCTCTATATTGATGCTGTTCATCGGCATCGGGCTGATTTCATGGCTCGATATGGCCCGTATCGCGCGTGGGCAAACCCTGACCATCAAAAATAAGGAATTCGTCGAAGCCGCAGTCGCCACGGGCGTGCGCCCAATGACGATTATCCTACGCCATATTGTGCCTAACCTGCTGGGGATCGTAATTGTCTACGCGACCCTACTGGTGCCCAACATGATCATTTTTGAAAGCTTCATCAGCTTCCTTGGCCTTGGGGTGCAGGAACCGATGACCTCGCTTGGCGCCTTGATCAACTCGGGTGCGGGACAGATGAACTATGGCCGCTTGTGGATGCTGGCTTATCCGCTGTTTTTCTTTCTGATCACGCTGTTCGCCTTCTTCTTTGTTGGCGACGGTCTGCGTGATGCGCTTGACCCAAAGGACCGCTGATATGAGCCTTCTTGAGATTGAAGACCTGCGCGTCACTTTTCGTACCGCCGATGGTCCAGTGAATGCGGTCAACGGGCTGTCGTTTGAAATCGACAAGGGCGAAACCCTGGCGATTGTGGGCGAAAGCGGGTCGGGCAAAAGCCAGGCTGCATTTGCGATCATGGGCCTTTTGGCGCGCAACGGCGGGGCCACGGGCAAGGTAAACTTTGACGGGACCGACCTGTTGTCCCTTTCGCCACGCCAATTGAACAAGGTGCGTGCGCAAGACATTGCGATGATCTTTCAGGACCCCATGACTTCGCTAAACCCCTACATTCGCGTCCGCGACCAGATGGCGGAGGTACTGCAACTCCACAAAGGCATGAGCAAGAAAAAGGCGGTGGCCGAATCGGTGCGAATGCTGGACGCGGTGCGTATTCCCGACGCAAAAATGCGTGTCAGCATGTTCCCGCACGAATTTTCCGGCGGGATGCGCCAGCGGATCATGATCGCTATGGCGCTACTTTGTCACCCGCGATTGCTGATCGCGGATGAACCAACGACGGCGCTGGATGTGACGGTGCAGGCACAGATCATGGATCTGCTGACCGACATTCGCAAAGAATTCGGTACCGCCATCATTCTGATTACCCACGATCTGGGGATCGTTGCGGATTCCTGTGACAAGACGCTGGTGCTTTATGGCGGTCAGATCATGGAGCAGGGCGCAACCACTGATGTGTTTGCCGCGCCGTCGCATCCCTACACGAAGGGTCTGCTTAAGGCAGTGCCGCGACTGGACCGAGATGATGATGAATTGCAAACCATTGCCGGTGAACCGCCTGATATGTCGTGTTTGCCAGCGGGCTGTCCATTTTCGCCGCGCTGTGTGCAGGCCCTGCCGCAGTGTGCGACCACGCGTCCCGCACTTGATCTGTTTGGCGCAGGTCGTATGCGCGCCTGTCATGTCCCATTCGCAGAGGTCATCTGATGCCCACAATCCTTTCGGTCCAAGACCTGCATGTCGATTTCGATATTCGCCGTCAGGGCGCATGGCCTTGGACGCCATGGCAAAGGCTGCAGGCGGTTGGCGGGTTGTCGTTTGATCTGCAAAAGGGTGAAACGCTTGGCATCGTCGGCGAAAGCGGTTCGGGTAAATCCACGCTTGCCCGCGCGATTGTTGGCACTGTGCCCACAAGCAAGGGCAAGATCGTCTGGAAGGGCGATGACCTTGCAGCGATGAATGCGACCGCGCGTCGCAAACATCGCCGCGATGTGCAAATGATCTTTCAGGATCCGCTGGCCGCACTTAACCCGCGCATGAACGTCGGCGAAATCATTGCAGAACCGCTTACCACGCATGAACCGGGCACCAGCCGCGCCGAGGTGAAACGCCGCGTTGGTGAATTGATGGAACGTGTCGGGTTGCTGTCAAATCTGGTGAACCGCTACCCGCATGAATTTTCTGGCGGCCAGTGTCAGCGGATCGGGATCGCGCGCGCGCTGATCCTGAAACCGGAATTGGTGGTCTGTGATGAACCGGTGTCGGCACTGGATGTGTCGGTGCAGGCGCAGGTGGTGAACCTGTTGCGCGAATTGCAGCGCGACATGGGGCTGTCGATGATCTTTATCGCGCATGACCTGTCAGTCGTGAAGCACATCTCGGACCGGATTTTGGTAATGTATATGGGCCGCGTGATGGAATTGGCCACGTCGCGCGAGTTGACCCGCGAACCGCGCCACCCCTATACGCAGGCGCTGATTTCATCGGTGCCGATCCCTGATCCCGTCGCGGAAAAGGCCCGCCATCGCCCGATCCTTGAGGGTGAATTACCATCGCCGTTGAACCCGCCATCGGGATGTGTGTTTCGCACGCGTTGCCCCAAGGTGCAGCCGTCCTGTGCGGGCGAATTGCCGGTGATGCAGGATGTGGGCAACGGTCATCATGTGGCCTGTCCCTATCAGGAAGTGCAGCAGGTTCTGGTTACCCAACAGGCCTAGAACGACAATCAGCGTTGCGCGTGACGCAACCCGGTCTCCCGATATTGTCCGGTGACCTTGGCGCGTGTTGCCCCTAGATAATCGGTGGGAGGAAAAACCTAACGTTTCTAGGAGTTTCCGCAATGACATTTTCCACGACAAACACGACCACCACCACCGCCAACGGAGCATTCGATCTTTGGGCTGCTGTTCTGCGCCCGTTCAAGGCCGTTTTTATCGGCATGATTTTTATGACCGAATCAGATAGCCGTTTGAAAGCTGTTCGCAAGCTGCAGGAAATCTCTGACGAAGAACTGGCTATACTTGGTCTTGATCGTCAGGTCGAAATCCGCCGCATCTTTGGCGCGTCACTCTAAATGTAGGCGTGCGCTGGGCGGGTCCGTGCGACTCTAGTAATCACGCTCAAAGAAGATGCCGATGCTGGTTTCACCATCCGCCCCAAAGCCGCCGCGCCCACTTAGGTCATCGGTAATATCAAGGTTCAGGTTGATCTCGCTAGTGGCGTCGCCGCCAATGGTGATGTCGGTATAGACGTTGTTCGTGATGTATTTGCCCGCGCGCACGGCGGCATTGCCTGCCTCGTCGGTGGTGAAATCCAAATCATCCAGATCAAGTCCATCGCGGATACCTGCAATTAATCCGCCATCGCCACGCCCAGCCAATGTGCCGACCGCCGAGGCAAGTTGCACCGCCTGCAACGGGCTGATCGACGCAAGGTTGCGCCCGAACAATAGCTGCGACAGGACTTCGTCTTCAGGCAGGTCGGGGTTGCTCTCAAACCGCACATGCGGTGATGTCGCGGGCCCGTCCAGAATGACGCTCACCAATGTGCCGGTATCCGCTGTCGTCGTTGCCTGAAGGCGGATGTAGGGCGTAAAATCACCCTGAAGCTGGGCATAGCCTTCGGTCAGATCAAAGCGCTGTTGCAAGATATCAAGCCGCCCGCGGATCAGCTGAAACCGTCCTGCCGGGATGACGTTGTTGCTGGTGCCTGTCAGGGTCAATTGCCCGCCAAGTTCCGCGTCCAACCCGCGTCCGCGTATGAAAATTTGCGACGGCGCGCGAATGGTCAAAGCAAGCGGGTAGGCGGGGCCGCTGCGTTGATCTGAAAGTGGCGGCGTCCCTTGGTTGGTCAGGCCGGCCCGTCCAAGTGTTTGCAACACATCGCTGGGCGCGCTTTGATGTGTGACTTCTGGCAGTTCGCCCAAGGTGCTGATTTGTGATGACGGCACGCGCAATTCGGTGCGCCCCAGTGTCAGTAGGCCGTCAATGTGGGCGCCCCCTGCAAGCGGTCCGCGCAGGGTAATCGTACCATCAATGGTGGTCTCATAAAGTTGAGGGTCGCGGAGCACGATCGTTTCCAGCCCAATCGACAGGTCGGCGTTATTCTGACCCATCAGGGAGATCGGACCGTCTGCTGTGACGGTGCCGCCTGCGCTGCTCGTGCCGCGCACGGCGACCTGCGCGGTGCCGCCCGACAATATGACGCTGCCGGCGATGCCTTCCAGTGATTGTCCGATTGTCGGTGCGCTTAGGCGGCCATCAGAAATGCGCAGTGGCCCCGACACGGACCCAAGCCCGATTGGGCCTGTGACGCGAAGATCAAAATTGGTTGTCCCGCTGACTTGGCGCGGCGCGATATAGGGATTGGCGAACCCCAGCGATGCGTTGCCTGTAATGCCAAGGTTCGCATTGCCCGTGGTGCTGATGGCGCCCATTGCGCGGGCATCTGTGCCACCCGGCCCTGTTGCATCCACGGTGACCTGCCAATCGGCTGTGCCTGCTTGGCTTGCCGTGCCGGTGGCCGTGACGGGGCCGCTGAATTCGGGCGTAAACAAGCCGATATCCCGCAAGCGTAAATCAAACAGCGCATCAGACGACACGGTGTCAGTAGATACGCCAGCCGTGCCGGTCAGGTTGGGGAAATTCAGGCGCAGGTCTTGCACACCGATGCGCCCGACAGCACTGCGTGTCACATCTGCTCGCAGGCTTCCGGTGCCGCGCATCGCAGTGGTAAGTGCGGGTACGCCCAGATCAAGATCGGTCGCAAGCGACTGCACAATAGCTGCGAACACACCGTCCGCCAGCGTGCCGCTGCCATGAATTGCAAGTGTCGCCCCGCCTGACAGCGGCCGTCCCACAAGACCGCTGTAGGGGCGCAGATTGCTGATGCGTCCGGTCAACTGCGCCGTGCTGGCAAAATCTGTATCCGCTGGCGCGACGGTCGCCACAATATTTGCAAAGGCGTCAGGTCCGGTGAGCCTGCCTTCAAGGTCAAACGCGCCCGTGGCGTCTTGCACTGCGGCCCCTTTGAAATTCGCCTCGCCAGCGATGTCCGCGCCAAACAGTGAAAGGTCCGGCAGGGTTAGGTCAAGATCGGCGGCCAGCCCTGTGGGGGTGAATTGCAGACGGCCCAAGGCGGCAAGGCCGCTTGTGCGCAAATCAAGGTCCGTGAGCCGTGTTCCGGTGGTGTCGCGCAAGGCATTCAAGCTTAACCGTCCTGCGCCATTCAACAGCGGATCAATCTGCGCGATATCGAGCATAAGATCATCAGTTGCAGCAAGCAGGGACAGATCAAATTCGTCGGCAAGCGGGGCCACGGTTCCAGCCAACAACAGCGATCCCGACCCGCCCAATTCGCGACCAACCAATTGCGAAAACCGCGCGAATGACCCGACCCGTCCGCCAAGCGAAATCTGGGTTTCAAAGCCGCGCGCGTAGCCGGCGATTGTCGCTGTGACGCCAAGGTCCATATCCTCGCCAATCAGGCTCAGGCGGGTGACGCGCGTGGGCTCGTTTTCGACAATTGCCGCCGTGATTTCGCCACGCAGGTCAAGACCAAGGGCGGCCGCCAGCGCAGGATCGGCAGGGGCAATGCCGCGCGCGGCGTAGGTCATCTGCATGTTGATGCCGCCAACAGGGTTCCCTTCATCGGGTGCAATTGTGCCGCCGCCCTCAAGGGCGAGGGTAGCAAATGTAAGGTCGGGGCGGGCGAGGTTGGTGATGCCAAACCGCCCTGTCCAGGTGTTTCCGGCTGTGGCGTCATATTGCAATGACAGGTCGATCCCATCGACCAACGTCGCCGCACCGCCAAGCGGCAGGCGCACAGGCGCGCCCGACTGGTTAGCAATGCGGCCTGTGATATCAAATGCCTCAGGCCAGCCTTGGGCGCCAAGGGCCAAGCTGCCGCGAATGTCCATCGTGCGTGCCACAAGATCGAATGCCGATAGCTCAAGACGCCCGTCACCAAAGGCGGTGCCTTGGGCCACGAGTCTGGATTCTGTGCCAAAAAACAGATCGAATTCGTCAGACGTCAGCGGGGTCAGATCACCGCGCAGGGTCGTTGTAAATGCGCGATCCACAGGAGTGGCGTAGTCCGGATCAATCGGCGAGCTAGTCAATGTGAACTGACCCGACAGGCGCTCAACCCCTTGCGTGGCAAGGCTTAGGTTGGCCGTAAACTCGCTGAGTGGGGCATCACCTTGTATCCGCAGTGCGAGCGGGGGTTGGTCGGGGATATTGAGCAAGGTTGCCGCAACCCCATCCGCGCCCTCGTCCAGAATAAGCAGGATCGCGAGGTTTTCGCTGGCGTTGTTATAGCTTGCCGTGATGTCAAAACGACCGTCTTGCGTGTCGATGCGGCGTGCCTGGATATCTGCCTCACCAGCACCGTCAATCAGGCTCAGGCTGCCGGTGAATTGCAGGGTCACATCACTGCCGAGCAGGGCTTCGCCCAGTTGAATTTCATCAGCGGTGATCTTGCCGATCTCGACCGATACTGGCAGTTCCGGCAACGCAAATGGCTGTGATGTGGCCGAGGGGCCGCTGTCTTCGGCTTGGGGCATGCGGTTAAGTATGATCCGCGCCGCACTCAGCGATTGCACTTCGACCCGACCTGAAAGCAACGCCGAGCGGGACCAATCAAGGGTGACGTCTTCCATTGTGAACCAGACGCCTGCCGCGTCAGCGATGGTCATCTTTTCCATCGTGGCTTGCGCACTTAGCGCGCCGGTGAAGCCGGTGATGCGCACATCGCGGCCCGCACCCGAAAGGTTGGTTTGGATCAACTCAGCCAGATACCCCGGACCATCGTCGCCCATATCCTGTGCGTTGGTTTGATAGGGCGTGATAACCAGTATCAACGCGATCAGGTAGGCCACGATCCGCATCAAAACGCCTGCCCGATACCAAGGTAGATCTGCACGGCTGATCCGCCCGCGTCGCCCCCGACTGGGATAGCTACATCAAGCCGGATCGGTCCGATCCCGGTGTAATAACGCAGCCCAAGGCCCGCGCCTGCATGCCAGTCGCCATTTTGCAGCGGTATTGCATCGGCGCCGATATATCCCACGTCGTAGAACCCGACGATTCCGATGGTGTCAGTCACAGCCACACGCGATTCAAGTTGCGCACCAAAGAACGAACTGCCGCCGATTTCCACGCCACCGCCAAGATCGACATTCAGTGATTGATAGGGTTGCCCCCGAACTGTTCCGCCGCCGCCGGAAAAGAACAACAGGTCAGAGGGCACATCGCGCGCATCCGCCCCCAGCAGCGACCCAACCTGCCCGCGCAATGCAAATGTGACGCGATCATCGGCGCCAAAGCTGCGATAAATGCGCCCGTCGCCATTAAGGCGCGCGCCGCTGTCGCTGCCCCTGAGGCCAAGAAACGGCGTAATTTCCGCATTGGCGTAAAATCCGCTGGCCGCGTCAAGCGGGTCGTCGCGCTTGTCCAACGTCGCCTCGATCGGGAACGTCAAAAGCGTATAGCGCCGATCGCCCAGATCATCACGGACTTCGCCGCTTCTGATGCCGACGCCGACCTCAAGCGTGAACTCTTCACGGATACGGCGGATCAATCCAGCCTCGGCTGTGATCTGTTGCAGGAAATAATCCGGCTCGTCTAATTGCTCGATCACAGCGTCGGCGTAGAAATCGACGTCGGGGCGAAACGTGCCCGGGCGCAAGAAATTGGCAGAAAGGCTGTAATCGATGCCAGCGGTTTCGCCCGCCAGGCCCGAAATCTCGCCGGTTACGCGAAACTGCTCTGCACCACCAAGCAGGTTGTGATGCAGCCAGAACCCCGACAAGGTCGCGCCATTGACGGACGAGTATTCAGCACCAAAACCAAGCCTGCGCGGCGCTTGTTCTACGATCTGTGCAGTGATCTGTAGGGTATCTCCGGCCGCAATCTCGCCCTCGGAAAATGCAACCGAGCGCAGCGCCGAAACACGGCGCAGACGGCCCTGCGCGCGCGCGAGTGCGGCTGGTGAATAAACCGATCCAGTCGGTAGCCCCGCAATTTCAACGATCCGTTCTGACCGGATACGTTCGGCGCCGCTCACGATCAGCGGCCCAAACCTGAGTTGTGGCCCGGGCGCAATTTGCACGCGCGCATCAAGCGTCGCATCGCCATGACGCGCCGTGATTTGCTGCGTCACAGGGGCGGCATTTGCATGACCTTCGTCGCGCCAGGCATCGACACCCGCCAACACAGCCGCGCGGATCACATCTGACCGCGCGGGGCTGCCCGTTGCAAACCCTTCGGGCAAAACTAAACCTGCGGGCAATGGCGCAACCTCGGTCCGTCCAAACCGAAATTGGGGGCCGGGGTCTACGTTCAGAGTGATGGCAGACACGCTCGCGGGTGAGTCGAGCGGCGCAATGCTGGCCGCCTCGCGCCCGTCAATCAGGATCGAGATCATGCCGCCGTAGTGGCCCTGCGCATAAAGCCCCGTCAGCAAGCGTTGGTAATCTGCGCGGGCTGCTGCGACATAGTCTTGCGATGCAGCGCCGATGTCGTCGCGCGATAGGCTGATCGTCAGTGACGCATTGCGTAGAGTGTCGCGCAATTCGTCACTCGCATCAGGCGCATTCAGACGCACCTCTTGCGCTTGGGCCGCGGATCCCGCGATGCCCAAAACCAATGCTGCGACGATGGCCTGCAATGCTGCGCGCACGTTTGCCCCCAAACTGCTTTTTCTGTGGCCTATCTTTATCCTATACTGCGAGTCTGATGGAACCCGAATTTCCCGTCTTGACGCAGTGGTTTGGA
>CALAGN010000020.1 GCA_937891785.1 uncultured Octadecabacter sp. | reverse complement strand
ATACGATAATATGGATAGCAAAATCAGAGATTTACTTGGGGAATGCGGGAAAAACAAGAAGTTCGGCAATTTGTGGATTCAGGGTGGACCACGGGCGCGCAAGTTTTTCTCTGACCAACCTTGGCGCGCGCCAGCCTTGAACAAGATACCGCTGGTAAAGTGGGACCGTGACTATGTCTATGTGAGCTCGACCCATACGGTGCTGCCGCGCGGGCTGAACCTTGTTTACGACGAATGGGGTGGCGAGAAGGCGAGCGGTGTTCTGCTACACACCAAGTTCCTCGATACTTTTAGCGTCAAGGCGGCCGAAGAATTATTACGCGCGCAACACTATGCCAATTCGCACGAATACAAGGCCTATGCGTCTGGCCTATCGGACGACCCTGAGCTGTGGTGCAAGTGGAGCGAGAAATACATCAATTGGCGACAGCTTGAGATTCTAGGCCTCATGTCCAAGGGAAACTGGGCATGACCGTCGGCATTGTCATGCTGGTGCACGACGCTTTGGACCGCGCCGAACAGGTGATCCGCTATTGGGCCGCCGGTGATTGCCCTGTCGTGGTTCATGTGGACAAATCTGTCGATCGCAATACTTACGACCGCTTTGTTGCCGCCGTCGCTGATCTGCCAGATGTCCGGTTCTCTAAACGGCATCGCTGCGAATGGGGCATCGTCGCCGCGTCGCAATCCGCGTCTGAATTGATGCTACATGTCTTCCCGCAGGTCCGTCACGTGTATTTGTCGTCGGGATCGTGTATGCCGCTGCGCCCTGTAAAAGAAGTCCAAAGCTATCTGGATGCGCGCCCGCGCACCGATTTCATCGAAAGCGCGACAACTGCCGATGTGCCTTGGACAGTTGGCGGCCTGGATCACGAACGATTTACGCTGCGCTTTCCGTTCTCATGGAAACAGCACCGCTTTCTGTTTGACCGGTATGTTGAATTTCAGCGCCGGTTCAAGCTGTATCGCAAGACGCCTGCCGGCATCGTCCCGCACATGGGAAGCCAGTGGTGGTGTCTTACGCGGCAAACCCTGTCGGCAATCCTGCAAGACCCTGACCGTCCGACTTATGACCGATATTTCAGCAAGGTCTGGATCCCGGACGAAAGCTATTTCCAGACTATCGTGCGACTTTATTCGCAGAACATCGAAAGCCGTTCACTTACCCTGTCCAAGTTCGACTTTCAGGGCAAACCACACATCTTTTACGACGATCACCTTCAACTTTTGCGTCGTTCTGACTGCTTTGTCGCGCGCAAGATTTGGCGTCACGCGGATCGGCTTTACGATACGTTCCTTGGGGATGATGCCGGTGCCATGAAGGGTGCCGAACCGAATCCCGGCAAGATTGATCGCATTTTTGCCAAGGCCGTCGACCGCCGCACGCGTGGTCGTGCCGGCCTTTATATGCAAAGCCGCTTTCCCAACGAAAACTGGGAAAACGGTTTTACATCCGCGCCATATTCAATGCTTCAAGGTTTTGACGATCTGTTTGAAAACTTTGAAGCTTGGCTGGCCAAAGCAACCGGCGCGCGGGTGCATGGCCATCTGTTTTCCCCGGATCGGGTTGAATTCGAAGGGCGTCAGGAAACGTTTAGCGGGGCGTTGTCAAATAGTCCTGCCACGCGCGATTACAATGTGCGTATGTTCCTGGCCAACCTGATTTGGAACACACGCGGCGAACGCCAATGCTTTCAGTTTAGCCCGCGCGACAGCCAGATTATTAACTGGGACATCGCCAAAGACCCGAACGCGCAGATCAGTGTGATTTCGGGCGCATGGGCTGTGCCACTGTTTCAGTCCAACCGCAATTTTGCCGACCTTCGTGCCGAAGCGGCGACGCTGCAAAGAATCGAGAGCGATCACCTAAATGTCCTGCGGTCGCCTCATGTCAAAGCGCGTATCCGCATCTGGACCATGGCTGATTTTGTCGAAAGTCCGATGGAAGCTCTACAAAGTATCGTGGATGAAATGGGCGGCCGAAGCCTGCGGCGGCTGGCCGAGGCGCCACGCATGGTTGATTTGTCAGGCTTCGGTCAGTTTCTACAAAACCTCAAGAATCAGGGAATGCATCCTTACTTGATGGGTGATTTCCCCGCGGAGGCTGCGCCCGACAACGTACAACCCAAACCTCGAAAACCATATTTGGTTAGGTAAAGCATGGCAAATTTTGACTATTTTGTAGTGTTTGCCGAAATGCGAACAGGGTCCAACTTCCTAGAAGCGAACATCAACGCCTTTGAGGGACTGGCCTGCATGGGCGAGGCATTTAATCCGCATTTTATCGGCCATCCAAATCGCGAGGAAATTCTTGGGGTAACCCAAGCTGAACGCGACGCTGATCCCGAAGGGCTTGTCGGTCGCATAAAGGACAATCCTGATACCCTTACCGGGTTCCGGTTTTTCAATGATCACGACCCGCGCCTGCTGGAGATATGCCTGCCCGATCGGCGTTGCGCCAAAGTGATCCTGACCCGCAACCCCGTAGAAAGCTATGTCAGCTGGAAGATCGCGCAGGCCACAGGCCAGTGGAAATTGACCAACGTAAAACATGCACGGGCCGAAAAGATTACTTTTGATGCTGCCGAGTTCGAGGCGCACCTTGCCGTGTTGCAAAACTTTCAAGTGTATCTTCTGAATGCGCTTCAACGATCCGGTCAGACGGCATTTTATGTCGCGTATGAAGACCTTCAGGATGTTGATATCATGAACGGACTCGCGGCGTATCTGGGGTGTGATGAGCGGCTTTCCGCGCTCGACAAGAGCCTTAAAAAACAAAACCCAAGCCCGATGTCCGACAAGGTGATGAACTACGAAGAAATGGAAGCCGCGCTGGGCAGACTTGATCATTTCAACCTGACACGCACCCCCAGCTTTGAACCGCGACGGGGTCCGGCCGTGCCGACGTTCATCGCCGCACCGCAAAGCCCGCTTTTGTTTATGCCTGTCCCGTCCGCGCCGTACGATACCGTGTGTCAGTGGTTATCGGCCATGGATGGTCAAGACGACGCGGCTTTGGTGACGGGATTTAGTCAAAAGACCGTTCGCCTATGGAAACGCCAAAGACCGGGGCATCGCAGCTTTACGGTTGTGCGTCATCCGGTCGCGCGAGCACACGCCGCGTATTGTGACCGTATTTTGCAAACCGGGCCCGGCTCGTTCCTCGAAATACGTGCAACCTTGCGCCGTCAGTTCAAGCTGCCCATCCCTAAGGAAATGCCCAGCGAAAGCTATGATCGACAGGCGCATCGCGCGGCGTTCTTGGCATTTCTCGATTTTCTTAAAGGCAACCTAGCGTCGCAAACCGGCATTCGTGTTGATGCCGCTTGGGCCACCCAAGCCGAGGTGATGCAGGGCTTCGCAAAATTCGCCGTACCCGACATCATCCTCCGAGAAGACAGTCTTGGCGAAGATCTTGCAATCTTGGCTGCGCAAATTGGCAAGGAAACGATGCCACAGCCCGCTGATGTGACTGATCCACACGCAGCACAACTTGCAGATATATATGACGACGAGATCGAATCCGTCGTTCGCACCGTTTATCAGCGCGACTATATGACATTTGGATTTGGAGACTGGGGCTAGGCAGCTTGTGATGCGTGTTCTTCTGTCAGGATGGAATGCAGCGTGTCGCATTCGAAATTTGCCCGCAACTTAGCACAGATATCACCGTCCCGCATGGTACGCGCAACAAGCGCCAGCGCCTTGAGATGTTCCGCACCGGCGGCGGCTGGCGCGAACAGTGCAAAAACAAGATCAACGGGCTGACGATCAACAGAGTCGAAATCGAGCGGTTTCTCCAAACGAACGAACAGACCACGAACCGTGGTGATGCCAGAAAGTCGCGCGTGGGGCAGAGCCACACCGTGTCCAACGCCTGTCGGCCCAAGCGCTTCACGCTCAAGGAGGGCTTCAACTACATCTGTTTGGCCAAGGCCAAAGCAATCTTGCGCCATGAAACCAAGATCATGAAAAAGGCGTTTCTTACTGGTGACGGCGCCCAATACTTTGACGCCGTCTAACTGCAAAATTTGTGCTAGCCGCATTGCTCTTGTCCTTTAGCCGAACAAGTGCCGACCTTTAGCCTGTGTTGCGGGGATCAACCCAGCCGATGTTGCCATCGTCGCGCCGGTATACAACGTTGACTCCGCCATGTCCTTCATTTCGGAAGACCAAAACCGAGGCATTCGCCAATTCCATCTGCATAACCGCTTCGCCGACTGATAGCGAAGGGATTTTCGCTTCCATTTCGGCCACGATCATCGATGTGACGCTTTCCGGTTCGGCGCCTTCCGACTCATCCGATGAGGCGAGAATATATGAGCCTGCATCGGAAAGTTCAACCGGCTGTGAACGATCCCTGTGATGGTCTTTTAGCCGGCGCTTGTAGCGGCGCAACTGTTTTTCCATCTTTTCGCTACTGCCACCGAAAGCTGCATATATTTCAGTAGCATGGGCCTTTGACTGTGCCGTGAGTCCCGTAGACAAATGCACAACAGTCTCGCATACAAATTCGTGCCCGCTCTTGGAAAAGACAACATAGGCGTCGGTCGGTCGACCTGCATATTTCGCGAAAATCTCTCCCAATTCGGTTTGCACATGAGTTTGTAGCGCTTCGCCAATGTCGATTTGCTTGCCACTGATTTGATACCGCATCGTTCCTCCTTCGTATTCAGGCACGCGCAATTCCTTAAACGGGCCAAGGCCCACCGCAGAATTGCAGGTTACGGGTTCGATGAAACCAAGACGTTCCTATGGCACGGTACATGCGGGAAAGCCTGCATCGTTGTCCGAGGGAAAACCAAGTATTTCATCGAAATCATTTGGCGACAGATCGGTAATGGTGTCAATGGGCGGCGGCAAAAATCAGCCACAACAATTAGTTAACGCGGAAGCTTTGGCCAAGGTAAACGCGGCGCACGTTCTCGTCTTGAACAACCTCGTCGGCGGTGCCGCTCATCAAAACTTTACCGTCGTGAAGGATATATGCGCGGTCCACAATCTCGAGGGTTTCCCGCACGTTATGATCTGTGATCAGCACGCCGATACCGCGTTTCTTGAGGTCCGCAACAAGATGGCGAATTTCGCCCACGGCGATCGGATCAACGCCGGCAAAAGGCTCGTCTAGCAATACATACTTGGGACCGGCAGCAAGGCAGCGTGCAATTTCAACGCGCCGCCGCTCACCCCCTGACAAGGAAAGCGCTGGCGCACGACGCAGGTGCTCAATCGAAAATTCGCTGAGCAGCTCTTCGAGTTTTTCGCGTCTGGCGCGGCGATCCGGTTCGGCGATTTCCAAGATCGCGAGGATATTGTCTTCGACCGACATACCCCGAAAGATCGACACTTCCTGTGGCAGATACCCGATGCCAAGCTTTGCGCGGCGATACATCGGGAGCGACGTCACATCACGCCCGTCGATAATCACTTGCCCACCTTCCGGCGTAACAAGCCCCGCGATTGCGTAAAAGCAAGTTGTCTTGCCAGATCCGTTAGGGCCAAGCAGCGCAACAACCTCGCCGCGCCCAAGCTGCATCGTTACATCGCGGATCACGACACGCTTGCGATAGCTTTTGCGCAAATTCACAATGCGCAGGCCAAGATCGCCATCCGTTACAGTAAGGTCGGGCTTGTCAGTCATTAATTGTCAGCCTGCTGAAACACCGTGCGCACCCGTCCGTCTAGCCGCGAGGTGCCGTCTTCAAGGTTGACGACCATGCGGTCGGCCGCCATCGCGCTTGCGCCCTGGGTCACAAGAACTTCACCGCTCAAGATCAACTCGCCTGCGTCGAGGTCATAGCGTGCGGTCTGCGCCTCGGCTGCTTCAGTCGCGGTAACGATCGTTACGCCGCCTGTAATCTCTAGAAACCGAATGTCGCCCGTTTCCGCGTCATAGCTGACCCGCACTTGCCCTGCCGAAAGTCGTAGGCCGCCTTGGCCAACCACAACGTTCCCGTCAAACAGCGCTAGCCCTGTATCTTGATCGACGCTCAGACTGTCAGCGCTGATTTCCATAGGGGCCGATGGATCGGCATTTATCCCCCCAAGGGCTATGGCTGTGCCTTGCGCGCTGGCAGGTAAGGTAAGAAATGAAGCAATGACGAAGGTGGCGATGCGCAAAATATGCAATTGAAAATTCCTTATTGCTGCGGCGTGTATATCAGGCGAACACCCTCGTTGAAAAGCATCCGCTGACCATCGCCGCCTTCAGGCGTTTCGATAACCAATTGTCCTGCTGTCAACGACCCAAACGGTGCACGCACTTCTAACGCGCCATGCGATTCAATCCTGCCCGAATTGAAGGATGCCGTAAGCCCGCTGGTTTCCATTTCGTAACCTGAAGATGTCACGATCCGCGTCAGACCATCGAGCCGCGTAATGCGCTGGGTTGTGTCGATCATACCTTCACCAGCGCTGATTTCGATATGCGTCCCATCGGCAGCATCAATTTTGGCATTTGGCCCACTGATTAGAAAGCCACCTTCACCCTCAACCGGGCGTGCTGACAAAGCTGAAATCGAGATTACCGAGCCATCGCCGGACATGCCCGTGAAATTAGGCAATGCAATGCGAGGCTCGCGTGCAATCGCTTCGATTTCGGCAAACGGAATTTCGGATTCACCGCGGGGTTTGCTTGAATACAGGAACAACGTGGACAAAAGTGCGAGCGCCCCCAAGGGCAGTATAACCTTAAGCAAGGCTACAATTTGTGAATAAAGATTGTCTGCAGCCACGCGCCTAGACCACACCTGCCCGCAGGCAATCATGGATATGCAGAATGCCCTTGGCGTTCCGCGAGCCTTTGGGGTCAACAACAAACAGACAGGTAATTTTTTTGTCGTTCATGATCGCGACGGCTTCCTCGGCAAGGGACTCAGGACTGATGGTTGTTGGCGCCTTGGTCATCACTTCGCCAGCAGTCAGGTCAAGCAAACCATCCATGTGCCTGCGTAAGTCGCCATCGGTTACGATACCACAAAGGTAGCCCTCATCGTTGAGAACACCAACGACGCCAAATCCCTTTTGGCTGATTGTTAGCAAAGTATCGCTCATCGGGGTTTTGGCGCTGGCCAGTGGCAGGGCATCGCCAAGATGCATAAGATCGCCAACTTTGGTTAAACGCGCGCCAAGTTTGCCACCGGGATGAAACTGGCGGAAGTTTTCGGGCGTGAATTTGCGATGCTCCATAATCGCGACCGCCAAAGCATCGCCCAGCGCGAGCGTCATTGTCGTGCTGCTTGTTGGGACCACCCCTGTGGTGCAGGCCTCAGGCACCGTGGGCAGTAAAATCCCCACGTCCGCTTGATTCATAAGCGTGCTGTCAGCACGGCTCGCGACACCAATCAACGGAATGCGAAAGCGGCGGGTGTAGGCAACCAAATCAGCCAGCTCGGGGGTTTCGCCTGAATTGGACAGAACCAGCACTACATCACCTTGGGTCATCATTCCAAGGTCGCCGTGACTGGCCTCGGCTGGATGAACGAAATGCGCAGGCGTACCGGTGCTGGCAAATGTCGCGGCCATCTTGCGCGCGATATGCCCCGATTTACCCATGCCCGATACGATCACGCGCCCTTTGGCATTCAGGAGCAATTCAACCGCATCGGCAAAGGGTTGCGATAGCCCAGCGGCCAATGCGTTCAGCGCATCCGCCTCTGTTGAAATGACGCGGCGGGCGGTTTCAATGAATGTGTCCGAGCTTGCCATATCAGTGCGCAAAGATATCTATTTCGGGCCAGCCAGTCAGGTCCAGTTGTGCGCGCATTGGCAGGAAGTCAAAGCAAGCCTGTGCCAATTCAGTGCGGCCTTCGCGGGCAAGGCGCCTGTTCAACTCGTTCCGCAGCTTATGCAAATAAAGCACATCGCTCGCGGCATAGTCCAACTGCGCTTCGGACAGGTTTTCGGCGCCCCAATCGCTTTGCTGTTGATGCTTTGAAATATCGACGCCAACCAAGTCCTGAAGTAGGAATTTTAATCCGTGACGATCGGTAAAGGTGCGCACCATTCTGGACGCGATCTTGGTGCAGTAGACCGGCGCCGTCACGACACCAAAAGCATTCAACATCGCAGCAATATCAAAGCGGCCGAAATGAAACAGCTTCAGCACTTTAGGATCGACCAGCATCTTGCAAAGATTCGGTGCCTCCGCTTGGCCCTTGCTGACCTGAACAAGGTGGCAATTGCCATCGCCGCCCGACATCTGGATCAGGCACAGCCGATCACGAAGCGGATTCAGACCCATCGTTTCGCAGTCAATTGCCACAACAGGACCAAGGTCCAATCCATCAGGCAGGTCATTCTGGTAAAGCGTGTTGGGCATGAGCTAGGTCAATTCATAGGTTTGGGTACCACAAAGGGCGCTGATAAGTCATATAGCAGCCCCCAGCCACATCACAAGCAGGCGGGATCAGCGACCGCCTCACCGACGCTTAAGACGGGGACCACCTTGATTGGCACCGGATGGAACATCGGTGGGCGCAAATCGACGCGCTCTGCATTTGTCCGGCACCATTCAGGTAGGTCTGCCCATCAATCCCTGGTAGCAGGTGGATATCGAAATGCGACCACAAGAAAGTGAAGTGGTCCTGCTTTTTAGGACAGTTTTGCGGCTTGGCTAAGATGCATCTG
>CALAGN010000019.1 GCA_937891785.1 uncultured Octadecabacter sp. | reverse complement strand
AAAGTGACCACGGACGCCCGGCCGCGCATCATGAAGCGGATCACGCCCTCCGTCTAAAAAACCGTGAGACGCCCGACGACGGCATCCCGCGGCGCCTGCCAGCAGATACGGTTGAAACAGCAGTTATTACCGAGATCCGCCGCGTTCTGCGCACCCCTGAAACCACAGCGCAGGTTATCGCGAAGTTGGACAGGGATGACATTTCAGAGGCTGACGCCATTGCCGCCTTGCAGCAGTTTCCAGAACTATGGGCGCAACTATTTCCCGGCGAACAGGCGCGCATCATCCAGCTGCTTGTGCGCCGCGTCACGGTGACCGCTGAGGGCCTGGTCATCGACCTGCGCACCGATGGCATGGCCGGCGTCATGCGAGACCTGATGTCACCGCGTCCGCTGGTGGCGGCAGAGTGATGGGCGAACCCGACACCATTCAGGTCTTCGTGCCCCTCAAGGTGAGGAGAAAGAACGGGCGGCCGAAGATCCTGCCGCCCGCGGACTACCTGCCCAGTGAGGACCAGACCCAAGACCCGCATATCCTACGCGCCATCGGTCGCGCCTGGAGCTGGCGGCGGCGCATGGAGGCCGGCGAGTTCGGGACAGTGCGCGATCTCGCAATCGCCGTGAACCTCGCCGAACGCCATGTCAGCAGGCAGCTGCGGTTGGCTTATCTCGCGCCAGAGGTCTTAAAACGGCTGGTCTACAAGCGCGTCGCCATCGCCATAACAGAAATCAACCTCAGTAATTGCGCAGCACTGCCTTGGGCGGAGCAGGCGAAGGTCGCCTTTGACGAAGCAAAACAGGGTGATGCCTGAAAAACACGAACGGCCCAATCCTGCCGTTCGCCCGTCGTCGGCCATTCCGCACTGCAGCCCGTCAGACCGGACTTTCGCTGCGACCGTGAAATCCCGGCGCAAGTGAACTCACAGTTTGCGGACGAAGCCGCCCTTGAGCCTAGTAAATCAAATGACTGCTTTTATGTCGGGTGCATGTATTCGAAATGTGATTTCGGCAAACGTCAAACATGGATTTCCCAATATCTTATGTTCGTTTAGCTTCCGAATACCAATTGATGCAACGGTAGAAATGCAGCGCCGAGGTGCGCGGCGTCGCCTTCGATATCACTGGCTAAGAACAATGGATCGGGACCATGAACAATGCGCTCAACTGCATTTACTTCTTTGATCAACGCCATCCTTAAACCGCTTGGTGCTTCGCCGCCGAAGAATATTGCTGTTGGGTCCAAGACCCCTTTCAGCGCTGCAATTGATTGGCGCAAATAGGGGCCAACCTCTTGAACCCAATCCGAAATCACAGGCAGTTCTTCCGAAAAGAAAGTCGGTAATTCTGAAATGTGGGCGATTGCGTGCCCGTCCGCCTGCATCCGTGTAAGCAGCTCGCCAAGTGCCGGACGGTGTATTGTATCCTCTGGCCGATAGATCGAACCTATTTCGCCAGCGTTGCCATCACCGCCCTGAATGGGTCTATTTTGCCAATAAAGGCCTGCGCCGTAGCCATAGTTGAACGACAAATAGGCGAAGCAACTATGCTCGGCGGCGCCACCAAGATAGTATTCAGCAGTCGCACAAGCTGTTGCGTTGTTTTCGGTGAAAACCGGCAGGCCGAAGCGGTTTTGGAAAAGCGGGATGAGTTCCAAATTTTGCCAATTTGACAAAAGTGTTGGTGGCTCAAATTGATCCGCGGCACCTGTGCGATACCCCTGCATCCCGATACCGATGCCAATCAAGCGGCGGTTCACAAGTTCTTCCGCCTTCCAATGTTCGATCCTTGCTTCCAACATATCCAAGACGGCCGAAGGATCGTTGGGGCGCACATCCAATTCGACTTCGACCAGCGGCGCCCCCTTTAGGTCAAGCAAACACGCCAACACTCTTTCAGTGGTGCAGGACAGCCCAAGAGAAACGAAAATATCCTGATTGATTTCAACTATCGGGCTTGGTTTTCCACGGCCTTTGATTGCGGCGGGACGAAACCGTAAAAAACCATTGGCTTGCAAACTATCGATCAGTCGGTGGACTGATTGTTGCGAAAGCCCCGAATGGGCAGTGACGTCCGAACGCGCGATCGGGCCCAACTGGCGAACAATCGAAAGCAGCTTTCTTTCGCTCGCGTTCAAAACCGCATTTTGTTCTATTTCGCCCAATTTTCGCATCAATGTCTCCTGCAAACTCGATAGGCTAAGCAGATGTTTCCGTGCAAGCAATTGTTCAAAAAAGAATCGCTTGACCGATTTGAAATTATTATTACTCCCGCATTCCCCAAGTAAATCTCTGATTTTGCTATCCATATTATCGTATTTCGT
>CALAGN010000018.1 GCA_937891785.1 uncultured Octadecabacter sp. | reverse complement strand
CTTGGGCCTAGCGTCGCGAAAACTCGACCTATTGTAGCCAACCTCAGGGGGATATTAAGAAAAATATTTCTCTCGCAGCTGCTGCTGCGTTCGCAATCACCGCAACAACCGCAACTGCTTGCGGTATGTCCGAGCCTGTTATGGAAATGGATCCAATTGTGATCATGGAAGATCACAGCGGTTCGTCTTCCAGCGCTGGCCTGATCATTCCACTGATCCCGATCGCACTAACCGCTGCTGCCACCGCCTTGAGCCGCGCAAGACCCGCAGTTGCAGCGAGCGTTTTCGTCGCGACGTTTAGATCATTCATCAGCGATAATATGCACGAGCTCGCGCTTCATCTGACCTTAGGCAATCTTTCCGTCCGATATCAGGCGACCCAATCGGCAAAACGCGGATCGTTGATCGCACCCACCTGTCCCCAAAGCGAATCAAGGGTCTCGCGCGCGGCTTGCGCCCCGCCCTTGATAATGCCTACCTCGAACGCCGCCGCGTTCGGTGCACCTGAACTGATGCCAGAAATTGCTGCAATCTCGACCCGGGGTTCATCCAACAGCCGATCAAGCACGCCCCAGGTAAACGCGCCATGCGCGCCGCCACCCTGCAGTGCAAGATTGATGCGTTTGATCAAAGCGCTGTCCAACCACCATCGACGCTGATTGTGGTGCCGGTGATTTGCGCTGCGGCGTCGGAACACAAGAACACTGCCGTGCCGCCCAGCTGTTCGACGGTCGCGAATTCTTTGGAGGGTTGGCGCGTCAACATGACGTTTTTGATCACGTCCTCGCGTGACATATCGTATTCTTGCATGGTGTCAGGGATTTGGCTTTCGACCAAGGGCGTCAAAACATATCCGGGGCAAATCGCGTTACACGTGATCGGTTCGCGCGCCGTTTCCAGCGCGACTGTCTTGGACAAGCCGACAACCCCGTGTTTCGCTGCGATATAGGCAGATTTGAAGGGCGACGCGGTTAACCCGTGCGCCGAGGCAATATTGATCACCCGCCCCCAGCCGCGCTTGCGCATATGTGGCAGGGCCGCAGCAGTGGTGTGAAACGCCGATGACAGGTTGATCGCAATGATCGCATCCCACTTTTCGGTCGGGAATTCATCAATTGCGGCCACGTGTTGAATGCCGGCGTTGTTGATCAGGATATCGCAACCACCCGCTTGCTTGATCAGGTCGCGGCATTCATCGCCTTTGGACATGTCCGCCTTGATGTAGCGCGCGCTCACGCCAGTCTTTTCGGCGATCTCGGATGCAAGCGCGTGGTCCTCGGGGTTGTCGGTGAAGGAATTCAAAACCACATCCGCGCCAGCCCGCGCCATTTCCCATGCAATGCCCAGACCAATGCCCGAATTGCTGCCGGTTATGATGGCCGTTTTTCCTGAAAGTGTCATAGCGATGCTCCTGAAGATCGGTTCGGCGTCAATTTGACATGCTGCACTTGCAAAGGCCAGATTGCTGCGGGGCGATTCACCCACCCCAAAACAAAAAAAACGCCAGCACAAGGCTGGCGTTAAGTTATTGAGGCAGGTTTCATACAGGCAAGAAACCTATCGAGCAGTGCCCTTGTTATAAGCAATCTGTCGCGCGCATCCAAGCTAAAAGTTTGAAAAGACATGGAACCCTGTTTAGGCTTAAACTTAACAGGTACTGGGAATAGAGGGATTGTCTCCAAAATGACGACAGAGTTTTTCTTGGCCGCGCGCCGCAATGCACAGCGTTTTGCCCTAGGGGCAGGTCTTGCCATATGTGCAACACTCGCCGCCGCCGAACCCCAACATGGCATAGCTATGTATGGTGACCCGGCCCTACCACCAGATTTTGCGCACCTACCTTATGCCAACCCCGATGCGCCCACCGGCGGGCGCATCGTTACGGCCGAGGTCGGCGGCTTCGATAGTCTTAATCCATATATCCTTAAAGGCTCGGTTCCGTGGCAGCTTCGTTTCCTTACGGGAGAGAGCCTGATGGCGCGATCCCTGGACGAACCTTTTACGCTTTATGGTCTTTTGGCCGAATCGATAGACACCGGACCGAATCGCGAATGGGTCGAATTCACCCTGCGCGAGGAGGCCCGATTCTCTGATGGCAGCCCCGTCTCGGTCGAAGACGTGATCTGGTCATACGAAACCCTTGGGACGGTCGGGCATCCGCGCTATCACGGGTTCTATGGCAAAGTCGCCAGCATCCAAGCCGTCGGCGAGCGCACGGTGCGCATGACCTTCAATACCGAAGACCGCGAATTGGCGCTGCTGGCCGGTATCCGTCCTATCCTGCAAAAATCGCAATGGGAAGGTCTGGATTTCGCCGAAAGCGGATTGGACGTGATCCCGGTGTCATCGGGTGCCTATCAGATCACCGATTTCGAAGCAGGGCGTTTTGTCGAACTTACCCGCAACCCCGATTACTGGGGCTACGATGTGGTGCCGTTTGTGAACGGACTTTTTAACCTTGATACGATCCGGTTGGAGTTCTTCGGCGATGAAACCGCCGCCTTTGAGGCGTTCAAAGTTGGCGAGGTTAATTCGAACCGCGAATTCAACGTCGCCAAATGGGAAAGCCAATATAACTTTGAGGCAATTACCACGGGCGATGTGGTGCTAAGCGTGCTGCCCCATGCGCGCCCCAGCGGCATCACTGGTTTCGTGATGAACACGCGCAAGCCACAGTTTGCCGACATCCGCGTGCGCGATGCGATGATGCATGTATTCAATTTTGAATTCATCAACGATGCAATGACCGGAAGCGCGCAGCCGCGCATTACCTCTTACTTCTCGAACTCACCGCTGGCGATGCTGGACGGTCCCGCAACAGGCCGCGTGGCAGAATTCCTTGCGCCCTTCGCCGACAGTATCCCTGCGGATGCTATCGGCGGCTATGCCCTGCCCGTCGGTGACGGCAGCGAGCGTAACCGCGCCGGCACTGCCGCTGCCCTCGATCTGATGGCACAGGCGGGATATACGGTGCAAGACGGGGTTATGGCCAACGCGAGCGGTAATCCGTTCACCTTCGAAATCCTGCTGGAATCCGGCAGCAGCGAAAACCAGTCGATCATTGATATGTTTGTGCAGTCGCTTGAACGGATTGGCGTGACGCCGACTGTTGCTGTCGTCGATGGCGCACAGGGCAAAGAACGCAGTGACGCCTATGATTTCGACATGGCCTATATGCGGCGTGGGTTGTCGCTGTCGCCTGGAAACGAGCAGAACCTCTATTGGGGGTCATTGGCGGCCAACGAACCGGGCGGGCGTAACCTGATGGGTGTGCAAAGCCCGGCGATTGATGCAATGATTGACCGCTTGCTGACCTCGCCTAGTCACGATGATTTTCTGGCTGCCACGCGCGCGCTGGACCGTTTGCTGACTTCGGGGCGCTATGTAATCCCGATTTATCAGTGGAATATCAGCCGTTTGGCACATGACAAGAACCTGCATTTTCCCGACACAATGCCAATCTTTGGCGACTGGCCCGGTTGGCAGCCAGACGTGTGGTGGTATGACGAAGGTTAACCAACAAGGGCTGCCCCACGGGGCGGCCCTTTTCGTCATAAATCTGTTACTAAAGCGCGCTAGTGAGACCTCATGAACATCCTTGTCCTCTGCACCGGTAACTCGGCCCGCTCGATCCTGTTGGAATGCATCCTGAACGCCATCGGGGGCGGACGTGTTCGCGCTTATTCCGCGGGCTCGCAGCCATCGGGCAAAGTGCATCCACAGTCCCTAAAACTGCTGCAAGGCAAAGGCTATGAAACGACAGACCTACGCTCCAAAAGCTGGGATGAGTTTGCCAGTGATGACGCCCCCGAAATGGACATGGTGATCACCGTTTGCGGTTCTGCTGCGGGCGAGACATGCCCCATGTGGCCCGGCGCGCCCGTGCGCGCACATTGGGGTGTGGACGATCCCGCTGCCGCCGCCCAAGTCGATTGGGATACAGCATTCACGACCGCCTTTGACCAACTGGAAAAACGCGCCAAAGCAATGATAGCTTTGCCGTTTGAAACGATGGACGCCAGCGAACTGCGCGCAACCCTCGCCCGTATTGGTAAGCTCTGATGCAGCGGCGTTTGATTTCCGAATTCGTCGGCACCGCATTTTTGCTGATCGGCGTTGTCGGATCGGGGATCATGGGTGCGGCGTTGTCGCAGGGCAATGACGCTGTGGCGTTGCTGGCCAATGCTGCGGCCACGGGCTGCGTTCTTTATGTGATAATCACCACTTTGGGGCCGATTTCTGGCGCGCATTTCAACCCTGTCGTGACGGTGGCCTTTGCCCTGCGCGGCGAACACCATTGGCGTGATGTGCTACCTTATGTGGCTGCGCAGATCATCGGCGGTATTGTAGGCGTCTGGCTGACACACCTGATGTTTGACCTGTCGATCTTGCAAACCTCGTCCACGATGCATCGTACAGGAATAGCCCAATGGGCCTCGGAAATCATCGCTACTTTGGGGCTTCTCTTCGTCATTTTTGGCGGCGTGCATCATCGCCCCGACGCAGTTCCCCCACTTGTGGCGCTCTATATCACCGGGGCTTATTTCTTCACCTCCTCGACCAGTTTTGCCAACCCGGCCGTTACGATCGCGCGCGGCTTAAGCGACACCTTTGCTGGCATTTACCCCGATCATGTGGCGATGTTCGTCGTGATGCAATTCATTGGACTTGGGCTGGCATATCTGATTCTGCCGTATTTATTTCCTAAAGACAGTTAACACGCGGCCTTGGAATGCGGTCTAGGAATGCGGCCTTTCGCACGCGCGCGGATGTGCTAGATGCAACCCGATCGCCAACAGAAGGGGCCGCACATGGTCAAGCTTGATATCATTTCCGACCCGATCTGCCCGTGGTGTTATATCGGCAAAACCAGCCTTGATGCGGCCCTGTCCAAAGTGCCCGATCACCCCTTCACTATTGAATATCATCCGTTTCAGTTAAATCCGGATATGCCGCTGGATGGCATGGATCGGCATGAATACCTTGAAACCAAATTTGGTGGCAAAGACGGCGCGATCAAAGCATATGCACCCATCGTTGAGCGGGCCGAGGCCGAGGGATTGGCGATTAATTTCAACGCGATCCAGCGCACGCCAAACACCTTGAACGCCCATCGCCTCATTCACTGGGCCGGGATCGAAGGGCATCAACTGTTCGTCGTCCACAAGCTGTTCGAGGCTTATTTCATTGAAGGCCGCGATATCGGTAACGTGGAAACCCTTGCTGATATTGCCGATAGCGCAGGCATGGATGCTGCCCTTGTGGCAAAACTGCTGGCCAGTGACGCTGACATTGACGATATACGCGCGCGCGATGTGCACAGCCGCAAGATGGGCGTGCAATCGGTGCCGACGTTTATCGTCGCCAGCCAACACGCGGTTCCCGGCGCACAGCCGACACAAACTTGGGACGGCGTGATCGCCGAAATCATGGCGCAGATCGCCGCTGACGACACGGACGCATGATCACGGCACACCTGCCATCGGGCTATGTGCTGGGTCGGCTTTGGCCTGCTGCGCCGCTGGTTCTGCCTGCGGCTCTGATCGGTGGCATACTGCCCGATTTCGACATGATCTGGTTCTATCTGATCGATGACCGCGCGTTTCACCATCATCACTATTGGGTGCATGTGCCTGCGTTCTGGGCGATGATCGCGGCGATTGTGCTGCCGCTGGTCACGTTCTTCGCACGCCGCTATTTGCCAACAGCCACAGCGTTTTTCGCTGCCCTCTTGCTGCATATCTGTCTGGATACCATCGCTGGTAACATCATGTGGCACTGGCCATTTACCACGCAGTTCACCCACCTTGTGACAATCCCGGCGCGCTGGGACAATTGGATGCTAAACTTCATCCCGCATTGGGTCTTCGCCCTCGAACTCGTCATTTGGGCGCTTGCAGCCCTGTTATTTCTGAGACGCCCATGAACGCCCCCACAGCCCGCCTGTCCCAGTTTGAATTTGTTGCCCTGATCGCCATGATCATGGCGACAGTCGCCTTTTCTATCGATGCCATGCTCCCGGCCCTGCCCGATATCGCAGCCGAGCTGACACCCGATGCCCCCAACCGCGCGCAGCTGATCATTACCGGCTTTGTACTGGGCATGGGGTTTGGCACCTTCTTTACTGGCCCGCTATCAGATCGTTTCGGGCGCAAGCCGGTGATGATTGGCGGCGCTGTGGTTTATTGCGGCGCGGCACTGGCCGCTTGGGCTGCGCCGACGTTGGAAACCATGCTTGCTGCGCGCCTGCTGATGGGGCTTGGCGCTGCTGGCCCACGGGTCGTGGCGATTGCACTGGTACGCGACATCTATTCGGGCCGCGATATGGCGCGGATCATGTCGTTTGTGATGCTGGTATTTTCGCTGGTGCCCGCCATGGCCCCTAGCATCGGAATGATCATCATCAGCCTTGCCGGCTGGCACGCAGTCTTTCTGGCATTCGTGGTCTTTTCGGGCATCACAGTGATCTGGCTTGGCCTGCGCCAGCCTGAAACACTCACGACCGAGCGCCGCCGACCCCTTAATCTGCCAAACCTCTGGGCGGCGATTAGCGAAGTCATGCGCCACCCGACAACGCGCCTGTCGATCGTCGTGCAAACATTGGCGATGGGCATGCTTTTCGGGGTGATTTCTTCAACCCAACAGGTATTCGACAAGACCTACGGACAGGGCGATGTGTTCCATTTCTGGTTTGGTGGCATCGCAATTCTGGCCGCTTCGGCCAGCCTGTTGAACGCGCGCCTCGTGGGACGGCTGGGCATGCGCCCGATTATCAAAGCGACGTTCTTGATGCAGATCGTGGCGTCGACGCTAATGATTGTTGCGATGCTTTCGCCATTGCCAAACAGCGTTGAATTGCTGGTCTACGCGGCATGGAATGTGACCGTGTTCTTTCAGATCGGGATGACCGCTGGCAACCTTAACGCTCTCGCGATGGAGCCGATGGGCCATATCGCTGGCATGGCCGCCTCACTGATTGCCGCGCTATCCACAATCGGTGCGGTGATCATCGCCGTCCCGATTGGCCTGTCGTTTAACGGCACACCATTGCCCCTCGCGGTGGCAATCTTGATCTGCGCAACCCTCGCGTTCTGGCTGACAACAATGATCCGGCGCGAAAGCGACGGCTAGGCCTTTTTGGCCGCCATTTCCTTCTCGGCCTCTTTGACCTTGGCCGCCAGATCGCGGGCAATGCCAAACGCGCCCTGAATTTTATCGCGCTCTTTGATCCAGTCGCGGCGGATGACGATTTTGTTGTCTTTCACCTTGGCCAGCCCACGCTGTGCTTCGATGAAATCAACCAGCCCTTTGGGGGACACGAACCTGTCGTTGTGGAACTGGATCGTCGCGCCCTTTGGCCCACCATCCAGCTTTGCGATTCCGGCGCGTTTGCACATCGCCTTGATCCGCACCACCAACATCAACGTGTTCACCTCGCGCGGGAGCGTGCCAAAACGGTCGATCATTTCTGCAGCAAACCCTTCCAGTTCGACCTTGGTCGTCAAATCCGCCAGACGACGATAAAGCCCAAGACGCACGTCCAGATCGGGCACATAGGTTTCGGGGATCAGCACAGGCACGCCAAGGTTGATCTGTGGCGACCATTCACCGTCATCAACAATCCCCTCGGCCTCGCCCGAACGGATCTTGGCAATCTGTTCTTCTAGCATTTGCTGATAAAGCTCGTAACCAACCTCGTTCATCTGCCCGCTTTGTTCTTCACCCAAGAGGTTCCCCGCGCCGCGAATATCCAAGTCTTGGCTGGCCAGCGTGAACCCTGCCCCAAGGCTGTCGAGCGATCCCAGAACCCGCAAACGTTTCTCGGCTGTTGGTGTCAATTTGGTGCGTGGTTTCGTCGTGAGATAGGCATAAGCACGGGTCTTTGAACGCCCAACGCGGCCACGGATTTGGTAAAGTTGCGCAAGGCCAAACATATCGGCGCGGTGCACAATCATCGTGTTGGCAGTCGGAATATCAAGGCCGCTTTCCACAATCGTCGTGGCCAGCAGCACATCATATTTACCGTCGTAGAACGCGTTCATTCGGTCATCAAGTTCGCCTGCCGCCATCTGCCCCGTGGCGGTGACAACCGTGACCTCGGGTACCTGATCTTGCAAGAAAGCCTCTATTTCTGGCAGATCGGATATGCGCGGCACCACAAAGAACGACTGCCCGCCGCGATAGTGTTCGCGCAACAACGCCTCGCGGATAGTGATGGTATCAAATTCACTGACGTAGGTGCGGATCGCAAGCCGGTCGATAGGCGGCGTTGCAATGATAGAGAGATCACGCACACCCGACAGCGAAAGCTGTAAAGTCCGCGGGATAGGCGTCGCAGTTAATGTCAAAACATGCACATCGCTGCGCATCTGCTTCATGCGTTCCTTGTGCTGCACCCCAAAGTGCTGTTCTTCGTCGATCACAAGCAGACCAAGGTTTTTGAAACGCACGCTCTTGGCCAGTAACGCATGCGTACCGATCACGATATCAACCGTGCCGCGTGACAGGCCCTCGCGGGTCAGGTTGGCGTCTTTTGCCGAGACAAAGCGCGACAAGGTTCTGACATTAATAGGAAAACCACGGAACCGTTCGGCGAATCCTTTGTAGTGCTGACGCGCCAGCAGCGTCGTTGGTGCAATGATTGCGACCTGCACACCACACATGGCGGCCACAAAGGCGGCACGGATCGCCACCTCGGTTTTACCAAAGCCCACGTCGCCACAGATCAGACGGTCCATCGGACGGCCCGACGACAGGTCTTCCAAAACGTCCTCGATGGCCTGCAGCTGGTCCTCGGTTTCCGCATAGGGAAAACGCGCAAGGAACTGATCCCACACGCCCTCGGGCGGATCAAACACAGGTGCCGTGCGCAACGCGCGTTCGGCGGCCACACGGATCAGCCGTTCCGCCATCTGGCGAATGCGTTCTTTCAGCTTGGCCTTCTTGGCCTGCCACGCGCCCCCGCCCAGACGATCAAGAAGCCCTGTTTCATGGCCAAATTTACTAAGTAATTCAATGTTTTCGACAGGCAGATACAGCTTGGTCTGTTCGGCGTATTCCAGCAGCAGGCATTCATGTGCCGCCCCTGCCGCCGTGATCACTTCCATCCCCAAATAGCGCCCGACCCCATGATCGACGTGCACCACCAGATCACCGGGAGTCAGACTTTGGGTCTCGGTCAGGAAATTATCGGCACGTTTCTTGCGCTTGGTCTGGCGGATCAGGCGATCACCCAGCACATCCTGCTCGGACACCACGGTTATCCCCGGTGCCTCGAACCCGTGTTCCAGCGCCCAAACCGCCAGATGCACACCGCGCTTGCCGACGCGGGAAATGTCGGTGACGGGGATCGTTTCGCCTATTCCCTCGTCCTCGATCAACCCCGTCAGGCGTTCGCGCGCGCCTTCGGAGTAGCTGGCAATAACGACTGGGCCATCTTCCAGCTTTGCCTTAATATGGCTCGCTAATACGCTAAAAAGGCTGATATTTTCCTGCTGGCGTTCCGGCGTAAAACTGCGCCCAATCCGCCCGCCTGCATCCACAACGCCCATGCCCGTCGCCTGCGGCAACTGGTTAAATTGCAGCACGCGGCGCGTAGCGACTTTGGCCTCCCAAGCGGCATCATCCAGATACAACGTCTCGGGTGGTGCCGGTTTATAGACCGTATCCATATGCGATTTTTGCAGCATCGCTTCGCGGCGCGCATCGTATTGATCCGCAATCGCATCCCAACGCGCCAAACGCTGTGCCGTGAACTGGTCATCCAGTGTCACTGTGGCGTCAGGCAGATAATCAAACAGCGTTTCCAGATGGTCGTGAAAGAACCCCAACCAGTGCTCTTCGCCCGCGTGTTTGCGCCCTGCACTCACAGCCTCGTACAATGGATCATCCGATCCGGCCGTTCCAAAAGCGATGCGATAATTCTGTCGAAAGCGCGTGATCGCCGCCTCGTCCAGGATAATCTCGGACACGGGCGCAAGTTCAACGCGGGTCAGCTTTTCGGTGGTGCGCTGTGTTGCCGGATCAAAGCGGCGTGCACCGTCCAAGACATCACCGAACAGATCAAGGCGTACAGGGCCGGATTGGCCCGGCGGGTAGACGTCGATGATGCCGCCACGAATGGCATAGTCACCCGCCTCCATGACCGTCGGACTTTGGGTAAAGCCCATGCGCACAAGGAAGGACTTCAGCGCCGTCTCGTTGATCCGATCACCCACATCGGCGGTAAATGCCGCCTCGCGCAACACCTCGCGCGCAGGCACCTTTTGGGTCGCGGCGTTCAGGGTGGTCAGCAGGATAAACTGCGTCGGCATCCCCTGCACCAGCCCTGCCAGCGTCGCCATACGCGTCGCCGACACGTCGGCGTTGGGCGATGTGCGATCAAATGGCAGACAGTCCCAACCGGGAAAGGTAACGACAGGAACCGAGGGCGCAAAGAATCGCAAAGCCGACTGCATCTCTGCAAGACGCTTATCATCGCGCGCGATATGCAAAACAGGCGCGCCAGAGGACTCCATCTCTTGCAACACAAGGCGGGCGTCAAAGCCTTCGGGCGCACCCGAAATGGTTATCTGATTTTTTTTCGACATAGCGCGTACTCTAGAAACCCAAGCCGACAGCGAGATTCTGATACATCCCGAACATCGCCGTCACAAAGATCGAGATCATACCGATCACCTGCGTCCAGATACGATGACGGTGCAGGCGCTTTTGCAACGCATCACCCGTAGGTTGCTGGGTTTCGATCAGACGCGCCGTGGACAGTGACAACATCCCCACTAACGTCATCGGAAAGGCGATCAAGAAGACCGCTTGGGCGAATTCGATATTATAGACAAACGCCAAAAGCCCAAGCGTAGTCAGCAGAAAACAGTTAAACCCCAACAACCACAAGCCCGACACCCGGCCTATATAAAGCAGACGGTTAACGTTGATACGCACCATGTCCTCAAGGTCGGTCTCGGCCTGTCCGCGATGGCGTTTGGCGCGTTGAATCAAATCAAACGGAACGCCCAGCACGAAATGGCTGGCTGACGACCAAACCACGGCAAGCCCGATCCAGAACCACAGGTTCGAGAACGACCGCATGTCGATCACTTCAAATATTGTCTGGGTCCAGTTCACGGGGTGCGTCGCTTGGATTGTTGATTTGGACGGACAATAGCGCCGCAATGCCGCAATGCCCAGACTTGTGAGCCGTGAAAATAAGTGGCACCCAAGGGGTGTGACCAGAAAGGCCCGCCTTATGAAACCGACAGTTGCCCCGTTTCCCGCCGCACGCCTGCGCCGGACCCGCAAGTCGCCAGCGATGCGAGCCCTGACTCGCGAAACATCGCTTTCCCCAAATGATTTTATCTGGCCGGTTTTCGTGATGGCCGGACGGGATGGCGAAGACCCTGTGGCCTCCATGCCCGGCGTCAAGCGCCGCACGGTTGATCGCGTCGCAGCGGCTGCGCGCGAAGCGTATGCCCTTGGCATCCCCGCAATCTGCATCTTTCCTTACACGGCCGCTGCAGACCGGACCGAAGACTGCGCCGAGGCCTGGTCACCCAATAACCTGTCCAACCAAGCGATCCGCGCAATCAAAGACGCGGCGCCCGATATGGTCGTGATGACCGATATCGCGCTTGATCCCTATAATATCAACGGCCACGACGGGTTTGTTGAAAACGGCGAAATCGTCAATGATCGCACTGTCGATGCCTTGGTCAAAATGGCCCTCGCGCAGGCCGAGGCAGGTGCCGATATTCTTGGCCCATCCGATATGATGGACGGGCGCATTGGTGCGATCCGCGCCGCCCTTGAAGGTGACAACCACCAGAATGTTTCGATCCTGAGCTATGCCGCCAAATATGCCAGCGCGTTTTACGGGCCTTTTCGCGATGCGGTGGGTGCCTCAAGCGCACTGAGCGGCGACAAGAAGACCTATCAAATGGACCCCGCCAATTCCGACGAGGCCCTACGTCTTGTGCAGCGTGATCTGGCCGAAGGCGCGGATATGGTCATGATCAAACCGGGCATGCCCTACTTGGATATCTGCCGCCGCGTGAAAGACACGTTCGGCGCGCCAACTTTCGCCTATCAGGTGAGTGGTGAATACGCGATGATCCAGGCGGCAGCACAAAACGGCTGGCTGGACGGCGACAAGGTGATGATCGAAAGCTTGCAGGCGTTTAAACGCGCCGGATGTGACGGAATCCTGACCTATTTCGCCCCCGCCGCCGCGCGCTTGTTGGGTTGAAACCTACGCAACTGTATCTAGGTGCTGACAGGGCGCGGATTACTGCCTATAGTGTGCGTATAACGGCCAAAAGGCCGGCACAGGCATATTGAGGCAGTACAATGACACATCTTACACGACGCACTTTTGCCCTTGGCGCGGTTGCTGGCACAAGTTTGGCAGCCTGCGGCAATGGGATCGGTGGCCGCGGCTCTGAAACGATTGACGCTCGGGTGAATTCCACGCTCAATTTCATGTATAACCAATATCCTGGGACCCGCGATCTGGCCAATAAATCGACTGGTATGCTGGTGATGCCACTCGTGACCGAAGCAGGCTTTGGCTTGGGCGGATCATACGGGCGCGGTGCGCTGCGGGTTGGCGAGACATCGGTCGATTATTACTCGGTCACGGCAGCCAGCGCAGGTTTACAAATCGGCGTGCAACAATCGAGCCACGTCCTGTTCTTTATGACGCAAAACGCATTGGTCGATTTCCGCCGTTCAAGCGGTTGGGCCGCAGGTGCCGATCTTGAATATGCCCTGTCAGACCGCGGCGAATCTGTGCGCGCTGAAACCACAACTTCACTGGCCCCTGTCATCGCCGTGGTGTTTGCCCAAACGGGCCTACGCATCGGCGCGACACTTGAAGGCACGAAGTATTCGCGCATCATTCCTTAGGGCGTGTGATTTTTGCACATATCGCTAAGGCTAATTAGGATTTGGGCGGCAAAATGACCTCAAAACTGATGCTAATATGGTCTTGTCTTTGGAAATGTTCGGATTGCCCGCGTATCTTGGCTGATCGCTCCTTGCGAGACGAGCACTTGCCGTGCACGCAACATGCAAGCCTGCCTCGGTCAGATCAAAGGTCGTGATACCTATTCGTCCTCGGGGCTGACATAAGCCGTGAGGTCGTTTTGTTCGGGCAATAAGGGCTTTCCTCGCGGTCCCCTTTAAAATGAATTGATGGTCTAAGTGCCATCAGATCGCACCCAAACCGCGAGGATATCAGGCCCGCAAACGTTCGCCTTTGGGGTCAAACGGCGGTTCGGCCAAGACAACACCGCGATGTGGTATCCCAAGGATCATCACATCCACCGCGTCGCCTGCGCTGACCCCCTTCAGGTATCCCAGTGCAAGGCTCATCCCCACCGTATAGCCATATGTGCCGCTGGTAACGCGCCCGACGGGCGTGCCATCGGGCAAGAAAACCGGCTCGCCACCTGTGGCATCGGCGTTGCTGACGTCTTGCACATGGATCAAGGACAAAACTTCACGTGGTGCGTTATCTTTGAGCGCCATATAGCTGGATTTATTGAGGAATTCTTTTTCCGTCTTGATCAACCTATCAAGTGCAACTTCTTGTGGCCAGTATTCGGGGCTGTATTCACGCCCCCAAGATCCATAGCCCTTTTCAACCCGCAGCGACATCAATGCGCGACTGCCAACAGGCCCCGCGCCAAGGTCTTGGCCCGCGTCCAGCAAGGCCGCATAAAGTCGGCTCTGATCGGCCTCAACACAGTGCAATTCCCATCCCAGATCGCCGGTGAACGAGACGCGCAGCGCGACGACGGCCACCCCCGCGATCTCGATCCGTTGCGAGCGCATGAAAGGGAACGCCTCGGTGCTTAGGTTGGCATTTGTTAGCTTTTGCAACAACTTGCGCGACAAAGGCCCGGCGATGTTAAAGCCGCACATGGCCTCTGTATGGCTTTCAAATGTGGTGCCTTCGGGCAGTGGCACTTCTTTCCAGAACCGTTGGTGATAACGCTCGGCCATGCCTGACCCGATCACCATGAATTCATCCTCGGCCAGCCGCGTGACGGTAAAGTCACCTGCAACCCCGCCACGCACACCGATCAGCGGCGTAAGGCATGACCGCCCTATGGCCTTGGGCATGTTATTGGCGAACACCGCGTTCAGCCAATCGGCGGCATTGGCACCCTTGCAGATGTATTTCGCAAAGTTGGAAATATCAATGATACCAGCAGCTTGACGCAGAATCTTACACTCAGTTCCGACGCTATCGAACCACGGTTGGCGGGTAAATCCGGCGCTATCGGGCGTGTCTGCATCAAAATACGCGGGATGTTCCCAGCCATAGTTCAGCCCGAATACCGCCCCAAGCTCCTGTTGCCGCGCATAGGCTGGACGCACCCGCACGGGGCGGCCCGCAGAACGTTCTTCGCCGGGAAAGTGAATGGAAAATCGGTGCGCGTATTGGTCGCCGACCCGCGCCTTTGTGAACGCTTTGTCGGCCCAATTGCCGAACCGCGCCACGTCCCACGCAAACATATCGTATTTCGATTCTCCGGTGGTGATCCAATCGGCGGCCATCAGCCCCATGCCGCCCGACTGGCTAAAGCCGGGGATGATGCCATTGCAGCAGAAATAGTTGCGTAGATCAGGGTGCGGCCCAAACAGGACATTCGCGTCCGGCGACCAGATCATCGGGCCGTTGATCACCCGTTTGATGCCCGCCTCACCGACCACCGGCACACGATCAATCGCGCGCATTATATTGTCCTCGATCCGCTCAAGATCATCGGCAAACAGCTCGTGCCCGAACCCTTGCGGCGTGCCGTCTTCAGCCCAAAACCGCACATCTTTTTCATAAGCACCGACCAGCAAGCCTTGCCCTTCTTGGCGCAAGTAGTATTCGCCGTCACGATCCGCAACTGACGGCAGACGTCGGCCCATCGCGGCAATTTCAGGGATCGTCTCAGTGACGAAATACTGGTGTTCGGTGGGTTGCAGCGGCAAGTTGATCCCCGCCAATGCCGCAACCTCGCGGCCCCACAATCCGGCGGCATTCACCACCCAATCGGCGCGGATATCACCCTTGGCCGTTTGCACGATCCATGTGCCATCGGGCTGTTGCAGGGTGCCGGTCACCGGACAAAACCGGATAATTTCCGCCCCCATCTGGCGCGCACCGCTGGCATATGCGTTGGTCACACCGCTGGGATCAACATTGCCGCCATCGGGTTCATACATGATGCAGCGGATGCCGTCGAAATTCACCAGTGGGTGCAAGCGCTCGGCCTCGTCGCGTGACACTTCGTGGAAATTCATGCCATAGAACTTGGCCTTGGCGGCTTGCAAACGCAGTTGATGTTCACGCGCTTCGGTCTGCGCCAGATAAAGGCTGCCCGGCTGGAACACGCCGCAGCTTTGGCCCGTTTCGGCCTCCAATGCGTTATAAAGCTGCATGGTATAGTGCTGAATCCGGCTGATATTGGTGCTGTCATGCAGCCCATGGATATTGGCCGCCGCGTGCCATGTTGATCCCGATGTCAGTTCGTCCCGCTCAATCAAGACCACGTCTGTCCAGCCCGCCTTGGCCAGATGATACAGGATCGAGCAGCCAATTACGCCGCCGCCGATTACGACTGCTTGGGCATGAGTGCGCATGATGCGGGCCTTTTTGCGAAAACAACAATTCTAAAACCCACTGTGGCCCGTCCCGCACTGCGCCATTTGCACCAAGGCGACAAATGATGTCGTCAATGCACCATCAAGGCGGCTGCATTTGGCGGCACTGTAGTCCCAACAGCAACGGAGATATCCCATGAAAACCACCACCCGTGTCGTCGTTATTGGCGGCGGCGTTGTCGGCGCATCAGTTCTGTATCACCTCACGAAATTGGGCTGGTCGGATGTGATGCTGCTGGAACGTAGCGAGCTGACATCAGGCTCAACTTGGCACGCAGCGGGCGGGTTTCATACCCTGAACGGTGATACCAACATGGCGGCCCTTCAAGGTTATACTATTAAGCTTTACAAGGAGCTGGAGGAAATAACCGGCATGTCTTGCGGCCTCCACCATGTGGGCGGGGTCACGCTTGCGGACAATCAGGACCGGTTTGATATGCTGGTCGCTGAACGGGCCAAGCACCGCTATATGGGGTTGGAGACAGAAATTGTCGGCCCAGCTGAAATTGCCAAGATCGCGCCTATTACAAACCTTGATGGCATCATCGGCGGGCTTTACGATCCGCTTGACGGGCATCTTGATCCAAGCGGGACTACCCATGCTTATGCCAAGGCCGCGCGCATGGGCGGTGCGACAATTGAATTGCATTGCAAGGTCATTGAAACCAATCCGCGCGCCGATGGCACGTGGGATGTGGTCACTGAAAAGGGCACTATCCACGCCGAACATGTGGTTAACGCAGGCGGGCTATGGGCGCGCGAAGTTGCGGCGATGGCGGGCCACTATGTTCCGCTGCATCCGATGGAGCATCAATACCTGATCACCGAGGAAACACCCGAGATCTATGAGCGCGACTTTGAGCACCCGCATGTGATGGACCCCGCTGGTGAAAGCTATCTGCGTCAAGAAGGGCGCGGGCTGTGCATCGGTTTCTATGAACAACCCTGCCAGCCATGGGCGGTGGATGGCACCCCGTGGGAGTTCGGGCACGAACTGCTGCCTGATAACCTCGACAAGGTCGAAGATTCGGTCGCCTTTGCGTTCAAACGCTTTCCAGTGCTGGAACGCGCCGGCATCAAATCTGTTATCCACGGCCCGTTTACCTTTGCGCCCGATGGCAACCCCCTGGTCGGCCCTATTCCCGGTTTGCGCAATTATTGGTCGGCGTGCGGTGTCATGGCGGGCTTTAGCCAAGGCGGCGGCGTTGGTCTGATGCTGGCGCAATGGATGACGACGGGCGAGTGCGCGCGCGACGTGACGGCGATGGATGTGGGGCGATACGGAGATTGGATTTCGCCCGGCTATACCCGCCCCAAGGTGGTTGAAAACTATCAGCGACGGTTTAGCGTGTCCTATCCGAACGAGGAACTGCCTGCCGCGCGGCCCCATCGCACGACGCCGATGTATGACACATTCAGCGATATGGGCGCGGTTTGGGGCCAGCAGTTTGGCCTTGAAGTGGTGAATTATTTTGCCACCGGCGATGAGCCTACGTTTGAAGCCCCGTCTTTTCGCCGCTCGAACGCCTTTGCCGCTACCGCGCGCGAGGTTAGAAACGTCCGACAAGCCGTTGGAATTAATGAAGTTCACAACTTTGGAAAGTTTAGCGTGACCGGCCCCAATGCCCGCGCTTGGCTTGACCGGATCATGGCGGGGCGCATTCCAAAGGTCGGGCGCATGTCGCTCACGCCGATGCTGTCGCCCAAAGGCCGTTTGATCGGTGATTTCACCGTGTCCTGTCTGGCCGAAGATGCGTTTCGTCTGACCGCCAGCTATGGGGCGCAAACGATCCACCATCGCTGGTTCCTGCACCATCAAGAAAGCGGCGTAAGGGTTGAAAATATCAGCGATAAAGTGAACGGTTTCCAGATTGCAGGGCCGCGCGCACGCGACCTGTTGACCGCATGTACCCGCGATCCTGCTGGCCTCGCGTTCCTTGATGTGCGCCCGATGGTGATCGGCCAGATCAATACGCTGGTGCAGCGGGTCAGCTATACCGGCGATCTGGGATACGAGATCTACTGCGACCCGATGGATCAGCGCCAGTTGTGGCAGACCCTTTGGGACGCGGGCCAACCGATGGGTATTACCCCGTTCGGGATGCGCGCCATGATGTCGCTGCGGCTGGATCGGTTCTTTGGCTCGTGGTTGTCGGAGTTTTCGCCCGATTATACGGCAGCAGAAACCGGCATGGATCGGTTTATCAGCTTCAAAAAGAACTCAGACTTCATTGGCCGCGCGGCAGCCGAAGCCGAACGCGCCACCCCACCTGCCCGCACGCTCGCAGCGTTCGAGGTTGATGCCCAAGACGCCGATGTCACCGCCTACGAGCCGGTGTTTATTGATAGCAAAGTCGTGGGGTTCTGCACTTCTGGCGGGTATTCCCACCACGCGGGCAAGAGCATTGCACTGGCGCTAATCCCGCGCCATGCAGCTATCGAGGGGCAGAAAGTGCAGATCGAAATTCTGGGCAGTTTGCGTGACGCCACCCTGATCACCACGCCGCTGTTTGATGCTGACGGGACGGTGATGCGCGGTTAGGGTCACGCTATGATCCCGATCCTGATACTTGCCGCCGGTGCATCATCGCGCATGGGCGGCACCGACAAACTGATGATTGATGTCGACGGCCAGCCCCTGCTGCGCCGCGTGGTTGATCGCGCGGCCAGCGTCGCGCCAACCTTTGTGACGCTACCGCCGCGCCCGCATGCGCGCTACGATGCGTTGCGCGGTGCGCCTTGCATTCATGTGCCTGTTTCTGACGCAACAACCGGCATGTCGGCCAGTTTGCGGCGCGGGATTGCCGGCTTGCCGCACCATGCAGAGGGCGTGATGATTCTGCCCGCAGATATGCCTGATATTACGGCGCAGGATATGGCGCGGGTCTTACAGGGCCGCCACGATCACCCGCAGTTTCGCATCTGGCAGGCCACCACCGCTGACGGCAAACCGGGCCATCCGGTGCTGTTTGATGCCAGCCTGTTTGATTTGTTTGGTGCGCTTTATGGCGATACAGGTGGCGCGGAAATCATCCGCACCTACGCCGATATGGTCTGCCATGTTCCTTTAGAGGCAAGCCGCGCGCGCTGTGACCTTGATACGCCGCAAGATTGGGAAAATTGGCAGAAATTGCGCTAGTCGCCTCGCGGCGGCCTGCTGCACTAAATCTGCTTTCAAGAGGTCTTGGGCCTTAAGTCGATCACTTTCGCAATCGCTCAAGTGGTACCGGTGGCC
>CALAGN010000017.1 GCA_937891785.1 uncultured Octadecabacter sp. | reverse complement strand
TGGTACCGGTGGCCGGACTCGAACCGGCACAACATTACTGTCGGGGGATTTTGAATCCCCTGCGTCTACCATTCCGCCACACCGGCTAACGCGCGGGTTTTACCCCTGTCCGCGGGCGGCGTCAACGCCTCCTATAGCTGTCTGGCGCCAAAGGTATCACATTGGGTCATATCGCCGCTTTCATAGCCCCGCTGGAACCACCGCTGTCGTTGATCACTGGCGCCATGAGTAAAGCCTTCGGGCTGCACGACACGGCCTGCATTGCGCTGCAACGTGTCGTCGCCAATCTGTGCGGCCGCATTCATCGCCTCGGCGATATCGCCCCGTTCGATGCTGCCAAATTGGGCCTGCGCGCCGCGTGCCCAGACCCCTGCGTAGCAATCGGCTTGCAATTCAATCCGCACGGAAAACGCACTGGAATCTGCTTCGCCGGAATGCGCCCTGATTTGATTGGCCTGTCCCAGTATGCCCAACTCGTTTTGAACGCGATGCGCGACTTCGTGGGCCACGACATAGGCGGCTGCGAAATCTCCGCGCGCGCCAAGCTGTCGGTCCAGCGTCGTAAAGAAATCAGTATCGAGTTAAACCTTGCGATCCGCCGGACAACAAAACGACCCCGTTGGCGCATCATAGGTATCGCCAACTTGGCGGCCAAAAAACTTCGGCCCGGATTTCTTCGATATCACCAGGCGTAACAGCAACGAATTCAGCCGCGCGTTCGTGGGCCTGCGTGATTTCGCCATTCCCCGACTGGATGTCCAGCTGGCCAGCCGCGCCATTCAGCAGCGGCGTCACATCAACCCCAAGGAAATACCCGACCACAAGGATCACAATCGCGCCAATTCCGCCGACCCCACTTGCGGTTGATGCACCACCGCGGCGGCGATCTTGCTATTTCATCTGCGGTTACTCACGAAATTTGCGCGTATCGTGGCGCATTCGTGCACCCTCGCAACCTTGACCTAATCGCCTGCTCGTGTCCTAAGGGAAAAAACAAATCAGGCCGCGCAGAATATGATCCGAAGACTTTATGACTGGACCTTGTCGCTGGTGGATACGCCATATGCGCTTTGGGCGCTGGCAGCCGTGGCGTTTATAGAATCCTCGGTCTTTCCGATCCCGCCTGACGTGCTGATGATCCCGATGATCCTCGCCCGCCCGAACCGCGCGTTTGCAATCGCCGGCGTGGCCCTTTTAGCGTCGGTGCTGGGCGGAATGTTAGGATACGCGATTGGCGCATTCGCATTCGAAAGCATCGGCCAGCCGATTTTGGCCAGCCTTGGCAAAGCCGACTCCATGGCCGAATTCAGCACGCGCTTTAACGATATGGGTTTTTGGGCCGTGCTGGTCGCGGGGGTCACGCCCTTTCCTTACAAGGTCATCACGATCATGTCGGGCTGGACGGGCATGCCGCTGGGCACGTTCATTGTCACGTCGATCATTGCGCGCGGCTTGCGGTTCTTTATCGTTGCTGCCCTGTTGTGGAAATTCGGCGCGCCAATCCGCGACTTTATTGAACGCCGCCTCGGGCTTATATTCACACTGTTTTGTGTGCTATTGATCGGCGGATTTTTTGTGGTGAGATTCATATGACACGTCCCCTCCTGATGCTGATCGCCGCTGGCGGTTCTTTTGCCCTTCTTGCTGGTGCATTCCTGTTTCAGGCAATCGGCTATGCGCCTTGCGAAATGTGCTTGTGGCAGCGCTGGCCCCATGCGGCGGCGATCCTGATCGGTGCTATTGTGATCCTTGGTGGCTTCACGGGCCGCGTTTGGGCCTACCTTGGCGCGCTCGCAGCCGCTGCAACCGGAATCCTTGGCATCTATCACACAGGCGTTGAACGCGATTGGTGGGAAGGCCCGACAAGCTGCACAGGCGGCGGCGATCTGGGAACCGGTGCAGACCTGTTGTCGATGGACGGCCCCGCGCTGGTGATGTGCGATCAGGTGGCGATCTGGATTTTCGGACTGTCGATGGCCAGCTGGAACGCAATATTCTCGCTGGGGTTCGTCGTGATCTGGATTATGGCCGCACGCCGCAAGGCCTAACGCCCCCGACCAGCCCGCCGCGTCGATAGCAACAAGTTCGTTTCGCTACGCGTCACACCGTCGATCCTGCGAATATCGAACAACACCCTATCCAGCGCCTCAAGTGTGGCAGTGCCTATCTCGACCACCAGATCCCAAGCCCCGTTCGTGGAATGCACTGCCGTCACGGCGACCATCCCCTGCAAGGCACGGGTGATCCGGTCAGCCCCGCGCCCCTCAATTCCCAGCATCATCAGACCCCGCACCGGGCTTGGTGCCACATCGCTGCGCGTCTGCACTGTGAACCCCGCGATTTCGCCGCTTTGCATCAGCCGCGCCATGCGCGCACGCACTGTTGCACGTGTCACGCCCAGATCCGCCGCCAAATCAGACAGGGGCGCGCGACCATCACGGCGCAGCGCGGCGATCAGGTTTTGATCAAGGTTGTCCATATTGGTCACTACCCTTGTGCATTTCGGTCATTGGCAACCCATTTCGCACAAATTGACCGCTGACACCACCACCATTTCGGGCAACACTCTGCGAATGAAAAACACACATTGCATCCTTATCGGCGCGCCCGTGGACTGTGGCAAACGCAATCGCGGCTGTCTCATGGGGCCTGACGCCTATCGCACTGCCGGTCTGGCCGAAGCCATTAGTGGCCTTGGCCACACCGTTGCGGACCTTGGTAATCTGAGTGCGGCCGACACGCCCGAAACCAGCAGCCGCAACCCCTTGCTTTATAGGCTGGCGGAAAATATCGGCTGGACCAAGACATTGTGCGCCGCCGCCCAAAGTGCCGCCAAGACCGGCCTGCCAATATTCCTTGGCGGTGATCACGCGCTCTCGCTCGGCTCGGTCGCAGGTATGGCCGCACATGCCGCCAGCCAAGATCGCCCGCTGTTTGTCCTCTGGCTTGATGCGCATAGCGACTTCCACACGCCTGACACCACCGACAGCGGCAACTTGCACGGCACACCAGTGGGCTATGTCACGGGGCGCGAGGGGTTTGATGCCTTTCCACCACTGCCCGCTGTGGTGCCAACGCAAAACGTCTGCATGATCGGGCTGCGATCCGTGGACACCGCCGAACACGCGGCGCTCCAAGCCAGCGATGTGACATGCGTCGACATGCGCGCGATTGATGAGGGCGGGATCAAGGCGCCCCTGTCCGATTTCCTTGCCAAAGTCGCCGCCGCGGGCGGCATGTTGCATGTGTCGCTCGACGTTGATTTTCTTGATCCAAGCATCGCGCCAGCGGTCGGCACAACCGTCCCCGGCGGCGCCACCATGCGCGAGGCGCATCTGGTCATGGAATTGTTGAACGACAGTGAACTCGTCACCTCGCTCGATCTTGTCGAACTCAACCCGTTTCTTGATGATCGCGGGCGCACAGCCTCGCTGATGGTCGATCTTACTGCATCTCTTCTAGGCCGCCGCATCTTTGACCGCCCCACACGGAGCTACACATGAACACGCCTTCCAAACTCGCCCTCGTGCCCTTCGTGTCGGTCGATCACATGATGCAACTTGTGCATTCTATCGGTATCACCCAAGTGCTGCGCGACCTCGCCGACTATATCGAGGCCGATTTCAGACGCTGGGAGCTGTTCGACAAGACCCCGCGTGTGGCCAGCCACTCAGCCGAAGGCGTGATTGAACTGATGCCAACATCGGACGGTGAAGTCTACGGTTTCAAATACGTCAACGGTCACCCAAAGAACATGAAGGAAGGCCTGCAAACCGTTACAGCCTTTGGACTTTTGGCTGACGTAGGCAATGGCTATCCTGTGCTTTTGTCGGAAATGACACTGCTAACCGGCCTGCGCACCGCCGCCACTTCGGCGCTCGTCGGGCGCTACCTTGCCCCCAAAGGTGCGACCACAATGGCAATGATCGGCAATGGCGCACAGTCCGAATTCCAGTGCATGGCGTTTCAGGCGATCTGCGGCATCGATACTGTGCGCCTTTACGACATCGACAGTGCGGCCACTGAAAAATGCGCGCGCAATCTGGCCAACTCAGGCCTGACAGTCGTCAAATGCACCACCCCCGAAGACGCGATCATGGGCGCGCAGATCATCACGACCTGCACCGCCGACAAACAATGCGCGACGATCCTGACCGACAATATGGTGGGCAGCGGCGTGCATATCAACGCGATCGGTGGTGACTGCCCGGGCAAAACCGAACTGCACCGCGATATCCTGCTGCGCTCGGATATTTTCGTGGAATTCCCCGAACAAACCCGGATCGAAGGCGAAATTCAACAACTTGATCCCGATCACGCTGTCACGGAACTTTGGCAGGTCATGACCGGAACAGCGCAGGGGCGCACCGATCCGCGCCAGATCACCCTGTTCGACAGCGTTGGGTTCGCCGTCGAAGATTTCAGCGCCCTGCGCTACGTGCGCCACAAAATCAAAGACAGCGCGTTCTACACAGACCTCGATATGCTTGCCGATCCTGACGATCCGCGCGATCTGTTCGGCATGCTGCTACGCGCGCAATAGCTTTTCTTCTGTTCAAAACTACCCCGGGGGAGTTCGCGAAGACGGGGGCAGCACGCCTTCTTGATCGGATTGGCAAAGCCAATTCGAAATCTCCCAACCTCATTCTCAATAAAAAAGGGAGGGCCAAAGCCCTCCCGTTAGTCTCGCCGTTCAGGCTCATTTTCTGTACCGCCCGGTTTCTTCCTGCGGCCTGAACGTCGTGAAGAGGGCACCGCAGCGCCCTCTTGACCGAAATTAGCTACACCCAGACGTCCCGCCGCAGGTGTTGCACTTCATGCATGTGCCGTTGCGTACAAGGGTATAGTTGCCGCATTCGCCACAAGCCTCGCCCTCGTAACCTTGCATTTTAGCCTGATCGCGCGAGCTCAGGCTCATGGCGCCGGATGCCGAGACCGTAGTGCTTGTCGCGACCGCCACGCCGCCGCTGCCCGCCGCTTCGGGCACCAGCGTGTTGAGCGCGGCAACCGGATCGGCAGCCCTGCGAAATGCCATGCCACCTGCTCCGCCTTGCAGCACAACCAGATCTTGTGGCAAACGCTTGCGCAAATACCCGGTCGAGCTGATCTGCTTGAGCACCTCAAGGCTGCGCGAAGCGGCACTTTCCGACATTTCCTGAATGTTGGACGCGCCGTCTTCTTCGCCGCGACCCAGATCGTCAAACGAATGACCTTCGGGTTTCACATGCGCCAAATCGGTACGATCCAGATAGGATACCGCCAATTCGCGGAAGATATAATCAAGGATCGACGTCGCCTGTTTGATGCTGTCGTTGCCTTGAACCATGCCCGCGGGCTCGAACTTCGTGAATGTGAATGCATCGACGAATTCTTCCAGCGGCACACCGTATTGCAGACCCACCGAGACAGCGATGGCAAAGTTGTTCATCATCGCGCGGAAACCCGCACCTTCTTTGTGCATGTCGATGAAAATCTCGCCCAGCTGGCCGTCTTCATATTCGCCAGTGCGCAGGTAAACCTTGTGCCCGCCGACGTTGGCCTTTTGGGTATAGCCCTTGCGGCGCTGAGGCATCTTTTCGCGGTTGGAGCGCACGATTTCCTTGATGATTATCTTTTCGACGATCTTTTCAGCCAGAACCAAGGTCTTTTCGTGCACGGTGCCGCTTTCCATGATTTCGGCAGCTTCATCATCGTCTTCGACCAGTGCTGCGGCCAAAGGCTGTGACAGTTTGGATCCGTCGCGATAAAGCGCGTTGGCCTTGATCCCCAGCGACCATGACAGTTCGTAGGCTTTCTGGCAGTCCTCAATTGTCGCGTCGTTGGCCATGTTGATCGTCTTGGAAATCGCCCCTGAGATGAACGACTGCGCCGCGGCCATCATATAGATGTGGCTGTCAACACTAAGGAAACGCTTACCTTTTTTACCACACTGGTTGGCGCAATCAAAGACGGAGTAGTGCTCTTCCTTCAAGAACGGCGCGTCTTCGAGCGTCATTGTTCCACAAACGTGATCATTGGCGGCGTCGATGTCGGCCTTGGTAAACCCAAGGTGGCGCAGCAGATCAAAGGTTGGATCATTCAGCTTGGCTGCAGGAATACCCAGCGTCTTGGTGCAGAATTCCCCGCCCAGCGTCCACTGGTTCATCACGAAGCGAATGTCGAAGGCGGATGGCAGCGCGGCTTCGATCTTGTCCAATTCGGCAGGGCCGAAACCATGACCGATCAGTGACGTGTGGTTGATACCTGGTGCATTACCGATAGTGCCGTGGCCCACAGCATAGCTGATGATTTCCTCGATCTGTGCCGAGCCATAGCCCAGTTTATCCAGTGCAGCGGGCACGGATTGGTTGATGATCTTGAAATACCCGCCACCGGCAAGTTTCTTGAATTTCACCAGCGCAAAGTCCGGCTCGATCCCTGTGGTGTCGCAATCCATGACCAGACCGATCGTGCCGGTTGGCGCAATAACCGAGACTTGCGCATTGCGATAGCCATGCGTCTTGCCCAATTTCAGGGCCTCGTCCCAAGCACCCATGGCAATATCGACCAGACGGGCATCGGGGCAGTTGGCGTGATCAAGCGCAAGCGGGTTGGTCGCCAGCTTTTCGTAACCGTCCGTCGCGCCATAAGCGGCGTTACGGTGGTTGCGGATGACGCGCAGCATGTGAGCGGCGTTTTTCTTGTAACCGGGGAATGATCCCAGTTCACCGGCCATTTCGGCGGACGTGGCATAAGACACGCCGGTCATGATCGCTGTCAGGGCACCACACATGGCGCGCCCTTGAACGCTGTCATAGCCAAAGCCCATGTTCATCAGCAATCCGCCGATGTTGGCATAGCCCAGGCCCAGCGTGCGGAAGTCATAAGACCGCTGCGCGATTTCTTTGGACGGGAATTGCGCCATCATCACCGAGATTTCCAGCGTTATAGTCCACAGACGCGTGGCGTGCATGTAGTCTTCGACCTGAAATTCGCTGTCTTTATAGAATGTCAGCAAGTTCATCGAGGCAAGGTTACAGGCCGTGTCGTCAAGGAACATATATTCGCTGCACGGGTTCGATCCGCGGATCGCGCCGTCTTCGGGGCATGTGTGCCAGTCGTTGACTGTGTCGTGATATTGAATGCCTGGATCGGCGCAGGCCCATGCGGCGTGACCAACCTGTTCCCAGAGGTCGCGCGCTTTGATGGTTTTGTAAACTTTTCCGTCCCTGCGGTTAATCAGATCCCAATCCGCATCGGCCTCGACTGCCTTAAGGAAGGCATCGGTGACGCGGATCGAGTTGTTGGAGTTTTGACCGGAAACCGAGTTGTAAGCTTCGCTATCCCAGTCCGTATCATAGGTTGGAAACTCAATGCTGGTGTGACCCTGCTTGGCATAATCCAACACCCGCTTAATATATGTCTCTGGAATCATCGACTTTTTGGCGTCACGAATTGCAATTTTCAAACATTCGTTGGCATTTGGATCATAGGCGCCAGACTCGGCGCCGTCCCATGTGCGGATCGCGGCAAAGATACCGTTCAGCTTTTGCTCGTGCATCTTTGAACCGGCGACGATGGACGCCACTTTCTGTTCTTCGAGCACCTTCCAGTTAATGAACTCTTCGATATCGGGGTGGTCCGCATCGACGATCACCATCTTAGCGGCGCGCCGCGTTGTGCCACCCGATTTGATCGCGCCAGCAGCCCGATCACCGATTTTCAAAAAGCCCATCAGGCCAGACGACTTGCCACCGCCTGACAGGTTCTCGCCTGCGGCACGCAAGGATGAAAAGTTGGTGCCAGTGCCCGACCCATACTTGAACAGACGCGCCTCGCGGACCCACAAATCCATGATGCCACCATCATTCACCAGATCGTCGGCGACCGATTGGATGAAACAGGCGTGCGGCTGCGGATGTTCGTAAGATGACGTGGATTTGGTCAGCACGCCGGTCTTGTAATCAACATAGTGGTGGCCCTGTGCCGGACCGTCGATGCCATAGGCCCAGTGCAGCCCAGTGTTGAACCACTGTGGGCTGTTGGGCGCGGCGCGCTGGGTCGCCAGCATAAAGCGCATTTCATCGAAATAGCACCGGGCGTCGGCCTCGGTGGTGAAATAGCCACCTTTCCAACCCCAATAGGCCCAAGCGCCCGCCAGACGGTCGAACACCTGCTTGGCGGAAATCTCGCCGCTCATTTCGGCGCCGTCGGCTGGAACCGACCGCCACAGGAATTCAGGAACACCCTTTTCCTTGACGCGCTTGAGCTTGCTGGGCACGCCAGCCTTGCGGAAATACTTTTGGGCGATCACATCAGAGGCAACCTGGCTCCAATCGGCGGGAATTTCGCAGTTTTCGAGTTTGAAAACGATTGTTCCATCAGGATTGCGGATTTCGGATGTCGTTTCTTTGAAATCCAGCTCTGCGTAAGCGTCTTGTCCGGATTTTGTGAAATTGCGGTCAATCTTCATGGTCATCTGCCTCGCTGTGGCGCCGTCTTGTGCGGCGCTGTCTCTTGTACATGATGCCTACCAGCACCAGCCGTTAGCTATCGGGATGACACAAAGCTTCCCTGCGCTTTGCACCTGTAAAATGGTGCAAAAGCTGGTCTGGATCGCATGATGACCCGCATTTGTGATACCCGTCCCGCGCCACTCTACACTACATCTTGTGCGATTGTGGCCGACTTGTACAAACTGGCTTATCTACCCCTAGTGGGTCAACGCATTTTTTACACAAAACTTTGATTATTTGCGGTTGACGATAAACAAAAGCACGCAGTTATCAGCCGTTTGTGATTCCTCCACCGAGTTGTCCACACAAGAATGCACAATTCGTTAACGCGCGCGCTAGCGGCAAAAGCCTTTAGACGCCGCAGGCTTAGGACTCAAAGCTGAACAATGACTTGAACAGGCACAAGACCGCAAAATTTTCCGCCAAGAGATTCGCACGCTTGCTTTCACCCTGCGTGCGCCTGTGCGAGATGTTGATTAAATATCACGGAGAGCAACATGCGTCTTTGCCTACTAACCGCCCTTCTAGCCCTATCTGCCTGTGCCCCAACCCTGCATGGCACAACCGAGGCGGCCCTGCGCGGCGGGGCGCAACAGGCATATTTTGAGAACTTTCCCGAGGTCTTGTTTCTGGCAATCGCTGAAGCCTGCGCTGGTCCCGCGCAAACGGTGGTGCGGCCAAATCACGATGAAATCCGTTGCGAAACCCTGCCAACACCACAAGACGCTGCGGGCCTGATCCTTGAACATAACGGCACCGTCGAAAACCTGCCGCGCTTTATCTATGGGGTGAAAAGCGTCACGTCGGGTGACGGGCGTATCGTCACTGCCGATACCTATATTCGTGTGCCACAACGGGATGGCGGCATCCGGCGCATCCGGCTGCGTGATGCCCGTCTCGAGGCTGAAATGCGCGAGATTTTGATATTGACGGGCGGTCGACCGCTTTAGGTGACGCTACCCCTGTCAGCCAATACCGACAGGGGTAGCGCTTGGTGCCTTAGTCACTAGGCAGGACATCTGCTTTGCCCGAGCTTAATGATCGCCTTACCACTTTCGTGATATTTTTCCCTGCAACGGTCTCTGCCACGTTCCGATGCGCGGCCCGGTTTGCAGGTCCAGTTGTTGGCATAAAGCGTCTCGCCCGTCTCTTCGGACACGCTACGGACCCAAGAATCAGCATCGCAGCTGTAAACATCTTGCATCATAGCCGCATTACCAGGACGCCATTCCCCTGGCGCGCTACGTGTTTCAGCAAAACTTGGTGCAGCAGATGCAATCGCGAGCACCGCCGCGCATGATATTGAAATGATATTCTTCATGATTTTCCTCGAGGATATCTAGCTAATAACCGGCCCAGAAAAATGCCGGGCAGGTCTCACCATGAGGAAATTGACGCAGCGCAAAAGTCACCCTTCCCTACTTGAGATAATAATAGCGTGAATTGAAAAGAATTCTAGCGATCATCATAAATTCAGCTCAAGGCTGAAAGTCGTACAATTTGATCGACTTATTGGTCGGGGCGGAGAGATTCGAACTCCCGACCCTCTGTTCCCAAAACAGATGCGCTACCAGGCTGCGCTACGCCCCGAACCAAGGGTGTCTCTAAGGTGTGTTTACTGATTTGAAAAGACCAAAAACAACTATTCGCAGTGCCAAATTGGTTCAGGACCAAAAGAAGGGTGCTGCATCGCATCACCAACCGCGATTCCAAGCCGTTCAGCCATGCCGCCGTTGATCTCCAGCACCATCTGCACGCCGTCCCCTCCCGGAATCCCTGTTTCATCTAGTGGCACGGCACGCGGGTGAATGTGCAAAATCTCGCCGTCAGGGGCGACGAATAGCATATCGAGCGAAATCAGCGTGTTTCGCATCCAAAATCGCGGGCTTTGCGGTCGTTCATAAACAAACAGCATTCCGGTCATCAGCGGCATGCTCGCGACGTTCATCAGGCCCTGGGCGCGTTCGGCGGGATCATCGGCGATGCTGACGTGAAACCGCGCCTGACCCCAGTCGCCGCGAACCGAAAGGCTGTCGTCAGTGCAGGCGGCCTGTGCCGCACCAGCACCGATCAGCGCAATGGTGAAAACCACCGCACGTATCATTCAGTCGGCGTCTTGGAAGCAGCATCCCACGACAGCACCTCGGTTGCCATTCGGCCGCGATTTCCATCCATAACCCGAACTGTCACCGCTTCACCGGGCAGCAGATCAACAAGCCCAGAATGACGTAAAATCTCGACGTGTACGAAAACATCCTCGGTCGACCCAAACACATTTGCAAAGCCAAATCCCTTTGCCTTGTCGAACCATTTTATGCGGGCAGGTTCCAAAGGAGCGAGCCGCATTTCAGCGGGGTCCATATCTGCAAAATCACTTAGGCCAGCGTCAACTGGAAGGTCCGACGTATCGATGCTCAATACCTCGACGGCCTGCATGCCACGTTCCGTCTCAAGCACGCTCAGCTCGACAATGGCCCCGTCCGCAATCGAGCCTTGGCCATAATTGCGCAAGACATTGGCGTGCAGCAAAATGTCAGGCCCGCCAGAATCGGGGATGGCAAAGCCAAAGCCCTTGTCTGGATCAAACCACTTAACATGCCCCTTAAGGATATGTTTCTTATCCGTTTCTTCGTCCATCATAAGACAATCCAAACGCGCTACCCCCGTCGAGCATTACGTATCCCAGCTCCGTTATTGCACGACAAAGCCACCGTCATTCAAGGCCCCGCAGTGTGTGTTTTTTTACGAAGCGTGAAAATTAGGGGCTCAAACGGGTGATTTCCCAAGGGTCGACTTGCCCTATACGCGACCAACGAAATCGGTCATGCAACCTAAAGGGGCCATCGGCCCAAAACTCAACCTCGGTCGGCACGATTCTGAAGCCGCCCCAGAACGGCGGACGCGCGGGGTTGGGGCCATGCGCTACCGTTACTTTGGCCACCTCGGCGACAAGCGCGGTGCGCGACGTGAGCGGGCGCGATTGCTGCGACGCCCATGCCCCCAGCCGACTTTTGAGCGAGCGCGATTTATAATAGGCATCCGCCTGCGGCCCTTCCTCGCGGTTTACCGTGCCGCGGACTCGAATTTGGCGACGTAGCGATTTCCAATGCATCACAAAAGCAGCCTTGCCAGTCGCGGCAAGCTCTTGTCCCTTGGCGCTGTCATAATTGGTATAAAACACAAACGCCGCATCTTCGATGTCCTTCAAAAGAACCATCCGCGCGTTGGGCAGTCCGTCGCCGTCCACCGTCGACAGGGCAATCGCGTTGGGATCGTTTGGCTCGGCTGTCTCAGCCTCAGCCAGCCATCGACGGGCGATCACGAACGGATCGTCACCCGCAAAAATTCCGGTTCTGTCAGTCATGGTTTGGCCTCGATAAATGTCTTTGGGGTCTGTTTGAATCTGATCTAATGCGGCACACGCAAGGCGGCAAGTCTTGTGTACGATGCAGCAAGGCTTGATGCAGCCCAACCAATCGCCTAAACCAATGCGAAACAACGCCCAATCCGGCGAGGGGAACACCAATGACATCGAACCTTATGCAAGGTAAGCGCGGCCTCATCATGGGGCTCGCAAACGACAAATCCATCGCATGGGGTATTGCAAAGGCCCTTGGCGAGGCCGGCGCGGAACTGGCATTTTCTTATCAGGGCGACGCTTTGAAAAAGCGTGTTGATCCACTGGCCGCCTCGCTTGGCTCCAGCATCGTGCTGCCGTGCGACGTCAGCGACGAGGCCTCGATTGACGGACTGTTTGATAGCCTGAAAGAACACTGGGATAACATTGATTTCGTCGTGCACGCCATTGGTTTTTCAGATAAAAATGAATTGCGTGGCCGTTACTTAGATACCAGCCGTGCCAACTTTACGATGACGATGGATATCTCAGTTTATTCTTTTACGTCTGTGATGCAACGCGCTGAAAAGATGATGAACAAAGGTGGCGCGGCGATCACGATGACCTATTATGGCGCCGAACGCATTATGCCGCATTATAACGTCATGGGCGTGGCGAAAGCCGCCCTTGAGGCATCGGTGCGCTATATGGCCGAAGACCTTGGCAAGGACGGCATCCGCGTCAATGCAATCTCGGCTGGTCCGATCAAAACTCTGGCCGCGTCCGGCATCGGCGATTTCCGCTACATACTAAAATGGAATGAATACAACTCTCCGTTGCGCAAGAACGTGAGCATCCACGAGGTCGGTGGCTCGGCCCTTTATCTTCTTTCCGATCTCAGCAGCGGCGTCACTGGCGAGGTTCACCACGTCGATGCGGGCTATCATGTGGTCGGGATGAAGGCCGTGGACGCCCCCGACATGTCTCCCAACAAGGACTAGCGCAGGCCGTGACCGACATCACTGTCGCGCAGTTTGTTGGGTTCAATCTGACCCTACTGGGCGCATTTGGCGCGCGGCTTGTGGCGACCCGCGTCCCGTGACGACATCTGCATTTATCTCGGTCGTGTTGATCCACCTGTTGGCCGCAATCAGTCCCGGTCCATCGTTTGTGGTGTCGGTGCGCACGGCGGCATCCGAGGGGTTTCATGTGGCAACCGCGCTGGCGCTTGGATTTGGCCTTGGCGCGGTTATTTGGGCGAGCGCGGCAATGGCCGGATTGGCGCTTTTGTTCGAAATTGTCCCACAGCTTTTTACCGGGCTCAAAGTGATCGGCGGCATGGTCTTGATTTATATCGCCGTGATGATGTGGCGTCACGCCGCGACACCCCTGCCGCAAGCCAGTCTGAACGCCGCGCCGCGCAGCGCGGCCTCGGCAATCCGGTTCGGCCTGCTTACATTTATGGTCAACCCCAAGCCTGCCGTGTTCTTTGGCGCGGTCTTTGTCGGCTTGATCCCAAGCGAGACTTCACTGGCCACCCACGCTGCCCTGCTTTTGGCGATATTCCTCAATGAAACCCTGTGGTATGTGGTCGTTGCGCGAGTTTTTTCGTTGCCGCGCGCCCGTGCCGCCTATATCGGGCTAAAATCATCGGTTGATCGCACCTTTGGTGCATTGATCGCGATTTTCGGCCTCAAGATCGCGCTTAGCTAAGGATGCTATTATGAACGACCACCGCCTGCCCCACGAAAAGGGCTTCCACATCTCATGGGATCAAATCCACCGCGACAGCCGCGCGCTTGCGTGGCGGTTGGACGGGCATGGGCCTGGCGATGGTGCATGGAAAGCCGTAGTCGCGATCACCCGTGGTGGCATGGCCCCGGCTATGATCGTAGCCCGCGAACTCGACATCCGCACGGTCGATACGATCTCAGTGATGTCGTATTACTCTGGTGGCGGCAAATCCGAAGAGCGGCGCGAGGCCAAGGTGCTGAAATCCCCCGACGCCGAAATGATGGGCGATGGCACCGGCATTCTCGTGGTCGATGATCTGGTCGATAGCGGCAAAACCCTTGAACTGGTCCGCGAACTATATCCCAAGGCGCATTTCGCGACCGTCTATGCCAAACCGGCAGGCGAGCCGATGGTCGATACGTTTATTACCGGCGTGTCGCAGGACACCTGGATTTTCTTCCCGTGGGACATGGCGTTGCAGTACGTCGAACCTTATCGCGGCAAGGACTAATCGGCCCCGCCGCTAGGGAGGTCTAAAGGCAAGATGATGGCATCCAAACAGTCGAAGTTCGCGCACCTTGGGTTTGTCCTTTCGATGTTGGCCAAGGGCGGGCTGGGTCTATCGCAAATTCTGGGTGGCCTGCTGCTTTGGAGTATTCCGGCAGCACAGATCAGTCATTGGGTTGTCGGGCTTGCGCGGCTAGAGCTGGTCGATGATCCCCAAGATCCGCTAGCGTTGATTATGTTGCGGTTCATCCAATCGACCCCCATCACGAACGAGAGCTTTTATCTCGTTTACCTAGTGATCCATGGTTCACTCAACCTTGGTCTGGTTTTGGCTTTGGTTGTCGGATTCAAGTGGGCCTATCCGCTGTCGATCATAGCGCTCATCAGCTTTGTCATTTATCAGCTTTATAAGTATCTACATGGCGAAGGAGTGATGATGCTTGTCCTAAGCGTCATAGACATTGTCGTGATCTGGCTAATTTGGCGAGAATGGAAAGCGCGCGGAGCAGTGACATGACCACATCAACACAATCCACTTTTGCCCCCCCCGTCATGGAGGCGCGCCGTTGGCTGGAGGGCGTGAATTTCACGCCTGACCGCCCCTTGATTAACGTCTCGCAGGCCGCCCCCGTCGATCCGCCCCCGCAGCCGATGTTGCAGGCCATGGCTGACACGGTCCTAACCGATCCGGGGGCGCATTTGTATGGCCCTGTTCTGGGCTATGATCCGCTGCGCGCGCAAGTGGCCGCCGAGTGGTCAGTTGCTTACGGCGGACAAATCGCGCCGGAAAATGTTGCGATTACATCGGGTTGCAATCAGGCGTTTGCCGCTGCGATCGCCAGTCTGTGCACCGCTGGCGACGATGTGATCCTGCCCGTACCCTATTATTTCAACCACCGTATGTGGCTGGATATGGCGGGGGTGCGCTGCAATGCTTTGGACACAGGGCCGACGCTTTTGCCCGATCCCGAACAGGCGGCGTCGCTTATCACGCCGCGCACCCGCGCAATTGTGCTGGTGACACCAAACAACCCCGGCGGCGTGGAATACCCCGTCGATCTGGTGCGCGCGTTTTTCGATCTGGCGCGCACGCGCGGGATTGCCTTGATCATAGACGAAACCTACCGTGATTTTGATAGCAGAGTCGCCCCAGAGGGGCGCGATGGAAAACCGATCGCGCCACACGATCTGTTCACCGATCCCAATTGGGACGACACGATGATCCAGCTTTATTCCTTTTCCAAGGCCTATCGCCTGACCGGACACCGCGTTGGCGCGATGCTGGCCAGTGTCGCGCGACTGGCCGAGACCGAAAAGTTCCTTGATACCGTCACGATCTGCCCCAACCAGATCGGCCAGCGCGCTGCCCTTTGGGGGATGCAAAATCTGTCACAATGGCTGGCGGGGGAACGTGCGGAAATCCTTGATCGACGCGCCGCGATTACCGATGGGTTCCCTGCCCTTGCCGCTAAAGGCTGGTCGCTGATGGGCTGTGGCGCTTACTTTGCTTATGTGACGCATCCCTATGACATGCCCTCGGATGCGCTGGCGCAAAAACTGGTGCGTGATGCCGGCGTTTTGATGCTGCCCGGCACCATGTTTATGCCCGCCGATAACCACAATGGCACGCGCCAGTTGCGCATTGCATTTGCCAATATCGACCGCGCCGGGGTGGGGCAATTGTTTGACCGTCTTACCGCCCTGCCCGACTGATACTTGCACCCCCGCGCACACCAACTTAGACAGTGCCGACAAACGCACAAAACCGACAACGTCAGGGACCGAAAACATGGCACGCAGCAAGACCTCAAGCTTCTTTGTCTGGATCATTCTGGGCCTGTTGTTCGTCGGGTTGATGGGCTTTGGCGCGGCAGGGCTTTCGGGCAATGTGCGCACCCTTGGGACGGTTGGCGAAAAGGAAATCGCGATCCGCGATTACCAGAACGCGCTGCGCGACCAGATTTCCAGCTTTGAGGCCACAATCGGCACGCCAATCAGCTTTGTGCAGGCACAATCCATCGGGTTGGACCAACAAGTGCTGGATCAAGTGATCGCCGCGCGCGCACTAGATAACGAAGCCGCGGTGCTGGGTTTGTCAGTTGGCGATGCCCGCGTGCGCACTCAAGTTCTTGAAATAACAGCGTTTCGCGGTGTTGATGGTGCGTTTAGCCGTGACGGCTACGCCCAGGCCCTGCGCAGCGCCAACCTGACCGAGGTCGAATTTGAAACCGGCCTGCGTGAAGAAATGGCCCGTACGTTGTTGCAAGGTGCCGTTGTGTCAGGCGTTCCAGAGCCCGACGCATTGGCCGGGGCGCTCGCGATGTTTTCGGGCGAAAGCCGAAGCTTTACATGGGCCTTGGTGGGTGTGGATCAGCTCAGCGCACCATTGTCAGAACCATCCGACGGCGACCTGATCGGATTTTACGAAGCCAACCCCGCGCCGTTCACCACAATTGAAACCCGCAACATTACCTATGCCCACCTGACGCCCGAGATGATTCAAGACGCCGTCACAATCGACGAAGCCGAATTGCGCCAAGCCTACGCCGATAACATCAACGATTTTGTGCAGGCTGAACGCCGCCTTGTGGAACGTCTGGTGTTTGGCGATGACGCACAGGCGCAAGCGGCGGCTGATCGCGTGGCTTCTGGCGACGCTGATTTTGAAACTTTGGTAAGTGAACGCGGCCTTGAACTAGCGCAGGTCGATATGGGCGATGTGGATCAAGCGCAATTGCGCACGGCTGGCGAAGCTGTTTTTGCCGCTGAGACCGGCGCAGTCGTTGGCCCGCTTAATACCGCACTTGGACCGGCACTATTTCGTGTGAATGCGGTTCTGGCCGCACAGGAAGTCACCTTTGAAGAGGCCCGCGATGATCTGCGTGAAGAACGCGCTGCTGCCCGCGCCCGCCGCATTATCGAAGACAGCATTGACAGCGTTAACGATCTGCTGGCCGGTGGCGCGACGCTTGCCGATCTGGCTGATCGCACGGATATGGAACTGGCTACGCTGTCATGGAGCGCGGATGTTGAAGACGGGATCGCCGCATATGCTGCATTCCGCGACGCCGTCGCAACGACCGCAGTCGGCGCCTTTCCAGAGCTTCTGGAACTCGAAGATGGTGGAATATTCGCCCTGCAAGTTGACGCGATTGTCGCGCCACAACTGCGCCCGCTGGACGATGTCCGCACTGAGGTGATTGCCGGATGGGAAGCAGCTCAGACCCAAGACATGATCATGGCGCAGGCCCGCGAATTGGCTGACCAGATTGACGGCAACACCGATCTTGGGACCCTTGGTCTATCGCCAGCAATCGAAGCCGCACAGACCCGTCGCGGCTTTATCGAAGGCACACCTCCCGGTTTCCTTGCCTCGATTTTTGACATGGCCGTTGGGGATGTGGCAGTGATTGACCGCGCAGGTGACGGCGCGATCATCGTCCGCCTTGATGCCCGTACCGTCCCCGATATGACCGATGTGACGGTTGCCGCCGACCGCGCCCGTATCGCCCAAACAGCGGCCGCTGGTATCGCGCAGGACATCTTCGAGGTCTTTAACCGCGACGTGCAAATCCGCACCGACGTTGAGATTAACCAGAACGCCGTAAATGCGGTGCACGCAACCTTCCAATAGGGCGCACTCATGGCACTTACTCCTGATTTCGACAGCTTTTCCGCCCGCTATGACGCGGGCGAAAATCAGGTGGTTTATACCCGCTTGGCGGCTGATCTGGACACGCCCGTGTCGCTAATGCTCAAGTTGGCCAACGCGGGTAAAGATGCCTTTATGCTCGAAAGCGTCACCGGTGGTGAAGTGCGCGGGCGGTATTCCATCGTCGGCATGAAGCCCGATCTGATCTGGCGTTGTCACGGCACCAAAAGCGAAGTGAACCGCAATGCGCGCTTTGACGAGGATGCCTTTGCCCCCCTTGACGGTGATCCGCTCGACACGCTGCGCGCCCTGATCGCTGAAAGCCGGATTGATCTGCCGCTTGATCTGCCTGCTGCCAGCGCCGGTCTGTTTGGCTATCTGGGCTATGACATGATCCGGCTGGTTGAACACCTGCCCGACGTGAACCCCGACCCGCTGGGCCTGCCTGATGCGGTGATGATGCGCCCCTCTGTGGTGGCCGTGTTGGACGGCGTGAAGGGTGATGTGATTTTGGTCGCCCCCGCCTATGCTGCGTCCGGTCTCTCGGCCAAGGCCGCTTACGCCCAAGCCGCCGAACGGGTGATGGACGCACAGCGCGCGCTGGAAAACCCCGCGCTGAACAGCCGCGCATTGGGTCAGGCCCGTGAGGCGGGCGCGCCTGTGTCCAACTTTTCCCACGCCGACTATCTGGCCGCGGTAGAACAGGCCAAAGACTACATCCGCGCGGGTGACATCTTTCAGGTCGTTCCGTCGCAGCGCTGGACGCAGGATTTTCACGAACCGCCCTTTGCGCTCTATCGCAGTTTGCGGCGCACCAACCCGTCGCCGTTCATGTTCTTTTTCAACTTTGGCGGCTTTCAGGTGATCGGCGCTTCCCCCGAAATTCTGGTCCGCGTGTTTGGTAATGAAATCACTATCCGCCCGATCGCGGGAACCCGCCCGCGTGGCGCAACCGTGGCCGAGGATGATGCCAACGAGGTTGACCTGATGGCCGACCAAAAAGAGCTCGCCGAACACCTGATGCTGCTTGATCTGGGCCGAAACGACGTGGGACGCGTTGCCAAAATCGGCACCGTGAAACCGACCGAACAATTCATTGTCGAACGCTATAGCCACGTCATGCATATCGTCTCCAACGTGGTGGGCGAATTGGCGCAAGATCAAGACGCGCTCTCGGCGTTTTTCGCCGGCATGCCAGCAGGCACCGTGTCAGGTGCACCAAAGGTCCGCGCGATGCAGATCATCGACGAGCTGGAGCCCGAAAAACGCGGCGTCTATGGCGGCGGCTGTGGCTACTTTTCAGCCAACGGCGACATGGACATGTGCATCGCCCTGCGCACCGCCGTGTTGAAAGACGAAAAGCTGTATATTCAGGCGGGCGGCGGCGTGGTCTATGACAGCGACCCCGAAGCCGAATACCAAGAGACCGTGCATAAATCCAACGCGATCCGCCGCGCCGCTGCGGATGCGGCGATGTTTCGGGGTGGGAATAGCTAACACCCCGCAGGGCGGGGTTTTACCCCACGGCCCTACTGCGCCATCAGCACAGCCAAGGCGGGCGCGACCGAGACCTGCCCTGTTTGCCTTCGCAGTTATGCAAATGCTTCCATCTTTTGACGATGATGCAACGCGGTTCAGTTTTAATCGAAACGCTTAAAGCCGGTGATCCGATCTTCACGCGTGACAATGGCTTTCAGCCTTTGCGGCGGATAGGCACCCAAACTGTGCCCGCGATTAGCAAACACACCCCTATTTTTGTTCTTCAAGACGCCTTGGGGGACAATAGTGCCCTTTTGGTGTCACCAAACTATCGCATGTTTATTTCTGACCCCATCACCGAGATGCATTTTGGGGAACGCGAGCTTTTGGCGTCAACGAAACATCTGGTCGATATGAACGGCATAGGGAGCCTTTGCCGATACTCGAGCTAAACCCCGCCAAATCCTGCGCGATCTAACACGGCGACTATTGCGCCAGTAACACCGCTGACACAGGTGCGACCGACACCTGCCCTGCCCTGTTAGCTGTGCCCCAAAGGATCAGCGCGGAAATCGTGTCAGGGCGCACGCGACCCAGCAAAACGACACCGCTTTGTTGGCGCGCACGGAATGCGGCTTGATCAAGGAACCGTCGAATGACACGGGCGTCTTGGCCTTCGCTGTCAAGGTCGCGGTAGACCACGGCAGCAGGCACCTGCGCGCGTTCAGCTTCGCGCATGGCTTGGTTCAGGCCCTGTGACACACTGACAAGCGCGCGCCCATCAGCGGCCAGAATTTCCATCGCTTGACGTGTTACTTCGATGTCGGACTGCAAGCCGACCTCGCCGCTATCGAGCACAAGAACGGCCTCGGGCAGTGCCGCGAAATACGCAGCAAAGGCGACTTCGACGTCACTTGGCGCAGCACCACGCGGCAGGCTTATCAAAGCGGCAACTTCAACACCTGCGGCGCGATAGGCGGCCATTTTTGCGGCGGCGTCCGGCGCGCCGGGATCAAGCGCGATTGTCACAGGGAACGGCAGACCCGCAAGCGCTGCTGACGCACCGGGCATCGCCCCGTCATCAATCAGAACCACCGACAAAAGCGGCTTGCCATCGGAATTATCATGCGCTGCCGCAAAGCGTTCCAACGCATCCCCACCTGTCGCAGCAGTGTCATTACCATCACCATCATCGGTAGCGGTTTCGCCTACTGGCGACGGATAATAACGCCGCTATCGTCCGCAGTTGGCAATGAGGAAGTATCACCCTGAAGCTGAATCGCAGGGGCTGTCGCGGGGGCTTGGGGGGGCGCATCACTTTCGGCGCCGGGCGTTTCATCAATCATAGCATCGGCCACGGCTGCGCCAGCGCCGTATTCGTCCGCAATAACCGGCGCATCATCACCAAGGTCCATGACGACAAATTCTTCGGGTTCGGGTTCGGGCCGAACCATGCCGTCGTTTTCGTCAAAGGCCGCGTCGTCCACAATCATCGGTGCAACCGGCTGCACGGGGTCGGTCGACAGGGTGATGTCGTCCTCGGCCACGGGCACTTTCGGCGCGGCGGTTTGCGGCGTCGGCAAGACCGGATCGAGAGTATTTTCCATATCGATCAGTGGCGCGCTTGTGCCACCGTCGGGGGCACCAAGGTCTGCCGCCACAGTTCCGGTCTGGGGCACCACAGCGGGAGCGGTATCGGCAACAGGCGCATCATTTTCAGCGGTGGGGGCTGCGACGCTGGGCGTTGCGCTAAGGGTCGGGCTATCTTCCATCGCCTCGACGCCAGCGGGCACCGTGCCCGCCGTCATATCGCCGCTGCCTGCAAGCGGAGCCTCGACCTGCGGGGGGACTGGCGGGGAATTGCCAGCGGGTTGATCATTAAGCAGTGATGCCGCTGCAAGTGCGATGCCCGACACCAAGGTGCCCGAAAAAATGCCCGAAAAAAGTCCGCGTCCCACGTGATCGCCTCGCCTTATTGCCTGCATTACCCACACATCGCCCGTGCAGCGCCTTGTGGACCTTGACGATTGCTTGCGTGTCGGCCCATGTACCGCCAGAGTATACCGCGACCCTAAGGGGCGGCGGTAGCCCCCAAATTTACCCGAGGCCGGATATGCTTCTTCTGATCGATAATTACGACAGTTTCACCTATAATCTGGTGCATTATCTGGGCGAGCTAGGCGCGGATGTGATCGTAAAACGCAACGATGCTTTGGACGTTGCGCAGGCCATGAGCATGGGCGCGGATGCTATCCTGCTTTCCCCAGGTCCCTGTGATCCGGCGCAAGCGGGTATTTGTCTGGCGCTGACACAGGCTGCGGCTGAAACGAAAACCCCGCTGATGGGGGTCTGTCTGGGCCATCAGACAATCGGCGAAGCATTTGGCGGCCATGTGGTGCGCTGCCACGAGATCGTGCACGGTAAAATGGGCGCGATGAAACATACCGGTAAAGGCGTTTTTGCAGGTCTGCCCAACCCGTTTGACGCCACGCGCTATCATTCACTGATCGTCGAACGGGCCACCCTGCCCGATTGCCTCGAGATCACTGCCGAACTGGAAGATGGCACGATCATGGGACTGCAGCACAAGACCCTGCCTATTCACGGCGTGCAGTTTCACCCCGAAAGCATTGCCTCGCAGCATGGGCATAAATTGCTGGGTAATTTCCTTGCACTCGCCAACGTCAGGACCACCGCATGAGCGACAAAATGAAGCCGCTGATTTTCGCCGCCTCCGAGGGGCCATTGTCGCGCGCGCAGGCGAACCTCGCGTTCGAACTGCTGTTCGAAGGTCTGGCCACGCCCGCACAGATCGGCGGGTTTCTTATGGCGATGCGCGCACGCGGCGAAAGTGTTGCTGAATACGCAGCGGCAGCGGCGGCAATGCGCGCCAAATGCATCCCCGTGAAAGCGCCCGAGGGCGCAATGGATATCGTCGGCACGGGTGGTGACGGGCTTGGTACGTTGAACATTTCCACGGCCACCGCCTTTGTTGTCGCGGGCGCGGGCGTGGTCGTCGCCAAACACGGCAACCGCAACCTGTCGTCGAAATCCGGCGCGGCGGATGCTCTTGATGTGATCGGGATTGATGTGATGGTCGGCCCTGAGGTTGTGCAGCGCGGTTTGGCCGAGGCTGGTATCGGCTTTATGATGGCGCCGATGCATCATCCTGCAATGAAACACGTCGGCCCGATCCGCGCCGAATTGGGCTGCAAAACGATTTTTAACATCCTTGGGCCGCTCACCAATCCGGCAGGCGTCAAACGCCAGCTGACTGGGGCTTTCGCGCCTGATCTGATCTTTCCGATGGCCGAAACCCTGCTTGATCTGGGATCCGAAAAAGCATGGCTTGTGCATGGCAGCGACGGCATGGACGAGGTCTCGATCACTGGCAGCACGGCGGTGGCAGCCCTTGAAAACGGCCAGATCACCGCAATGGAAGTCCACCCCGAGGACGCCGGCCTGCCCGTCTATCGCCTGCGCGATGTGCTTGGCGGATCACCGGAAGAAAACGGCGCGGCCCTGCTGGCCTTAATGAACGGCGAGACAGGTGCGTATCGTGATGCGGTGTTGCTGAATGCCGCCGCCGCCCTGATCGTGGCTGATCGTGCCGCAACCCTGAAAGAGGGTGTCGAAATTGCACGCGAAAGCATCGACAGCGGCGCTGCCAAACGCGCCGTCACCACACTTGCCAGAATTACCAAAGAGGCTTGATCACATGGATATTCTCGACAAAATCAGAGCCTACAAGCTCGACGAAGTTGCAGCCTGCAAAGCCGCCCACCCCCTGTCAGACGTCGAAGATGCGGCCCGCACCGCAGGCCCCACACGCGGCTTCGCTGATCGCCTGATCGAGGCCAGCCGCGAGGGCTATGGGCTGATCGCCGAGATCAAAAAAGCCAGCCCCTCCAAGGGCTTGATCCGCGCTGACTTTGATCCACCCGCCCTCGCACAGGCCTACGCCGCGGGGGGTGCCAAATGCCTGTCGGTCCTCACCGACGCGCCGTCATTTCAAGGCGCTAACGACTATCTGGTCGCCGCGCGCAATGCCTGCGATCTGCCCGTGCTGCGCAAGGATTTCATGTATGATACCTACCAAGTCGCCGAAGCCCGCGCGATGGGGGCCGATTGCATCTTGATTATCATGGCAAGCGTCAGCGACACCCAAGCGATTGAATTGGAAGATGCCGCGCTCCACTGGGGCATGGATGTGTTGATCGAAGTGCACGACGCAGCCGAACTGGAACGCGCAACGATGCTGAAATCAGTGCTGATGGGGATAAACAACCGTAACCTCAAGACCTTTGAAACCACGCTCGACACCACGCGCACCCTGTCAAAGTTGGTACCCGAGGACCGTGTGATCGTCTGCGAAAGCGGGCTGAACACCGCCGCCGAACTGGCCGAAATGGCGATGTATGGCGCGCGCAGTTTCCTGATCGGTGAAAGCCTGATGCGTCAGGACGATGTGGCGGCCGCAACGCGCGCGCTGCTGGCAAATCCGCTGATGGCGGGTGGCATGTAATGAGCGACACCCTGAGCCACTTTGACGGCGCGGGCCACGCCCACATGGTCGATGTGTCCGACAAGGATATCACGTCGCGCGTCGCCGTGGCCCAAGGACACATCACCATGACCCCCGCAACGCTGGCGATGATTATGGAAGGGCGCGCAGGCAAGGGCGATGTCCTTGGAATTGCGCGGATTGCAGGGATCATGGGGGCCAAGAAAACCGCGGAGCTGATCCCACTGTGCCACCCCCTGCCAATCACCAAGGTCGCCCTCGATCTCGTGTGCGACACCGCCCTCCCCGGCGTGCGCATCACCGCGACCGTGAAAACCACCGGCCAGACAGGCGTTGAAATGGAAGCCCTCACCGCCGTATCAGTGGCGGCCCTGACGGTGCACGACATGGTCAAAGCCGTGCAGAAAGACATGGTGATAGGCGGTATTCGCGTGACCATGAAGGACGGTGGCAAATCAGGGTTGTTTGAAGGATGAACATCAACGGTCGATCGCTTGAATTGTTCTTTATCGACGGTCGTGCCAACGGCATGCTGACAGCCGAAGTATTCAACTGGACCGGCCATGTACTGCGCATCCCGCGCACTCAAATCAAAGACGGATTGGCCCGCAAAGAAGCCCGTTATACCGGCGTATATCTGCTGTTTGGAGACAAAGACGGCGTGCCAACTGCCTATGTGGGCGAAGCCGAGGATATGGGCGAGCGGCTGCGCAACCATGTGGCGGGCAAAGACTGGTGGGACGATGCCGTTCTGATCACCGCAGCGGGCGATGCGCTACACAAGGCACACGTGAAATACCTTGAATCGCGGCTGGTAGAGATTGCCAAAGACGTCGGTGCGACCCCGCTTGAGAATGGCAATGTCCCGACCCGCAGCAGCCTGTCGGAAGCCGGCGAAGCCAACATGGAAAGCTTCCTTGATACGCTGCTGATGGTCCTGCCCGCCATTCGGGTGGATGCGTTTTTGGATAAGAGACGCAGAGTTGACGGGGTTAGCAAATCAACTGATGAAAAAGTCGCTGTCTTTGAGTGCAAATTGCCGCGTCACGAGATCACTGCAAGTGCGGTACTGCGTGGCGGGGAAATGATTGTCAAAGCCGGATCGGAAGCACGATCTAACTGGATTGCTGACCGATCAAAACGGACCCACTACTCTACGATATTTGACGAGCTTTGCAGCAATGGAACATTGGTGATGCACGCAACAGGCAAAGATGTGCGAGTCTTTTCGCAAGATTACGCATTTACAAGCCCGTCGGCCGCCGCCGCCGTCGTCGCCGGACGCTCTACGAATGGGCGCACGGCTTGGATCGAAAAGAAGTCAGGCCAAACCTACGCCGAGTGGGAAGAAGCCCAACTTAACAAGGTTACACCCGAATGACCCCCGTCGCCGATGCCCTTGCGGCCCTGTTTCGCCTCGTCACCCCTCTGACAACTGAGGACGTGCCCTTGACCCAAGCCGCTGGCCGCACTCTGGCGCAGCCCCTGCACGCGCGCCGCGATCAGCCGCCGTTTTCGGCTTCGGCGATGGATGGCTATGCGGTCCGCAGCGCCGATGTGGCCTTGGATGCGACGCTTACTGTCATCGGCGAAGCGGCGGCGGGTCATGGGTTTGACGGGACCGTTAACGCGGGTCAGGCCGTGCGGATTTTCACAGGTGCGCCTCTGCCCGCAGGGGCCGACCGTGTGGTCATTCAGGAAGATGTGACACGCAGCGGCGACCAGATCACAATAACTGATCAGCCGAGCGATAATCACAACATCCGCCCGCTTGGCGCAGATTTCCGCGTTGGTGATACGCTGTCAGCGCCGCGTGTGCTGACCCCGTCCGACGTGGCCCTGATCGCGGCGATGAATATCGCGCAGGTTCCTGTTACACGCCGCCCCATTGTGGCGATTATCGCCACGGGTGATGAACTTGTGCAGCCCGGTGAAACGCCGGGACCGGACCAGATTATCGCCTCAAACAGCTATGGATTGCATGCTTTGGTCACAGCGACCGGCGCGCAGGCGCGGCTCCTGCCGATTGCAGGCGATACGCTGGACGAGATCCGGCAAGTATTTGAATTGGCCCACGGCGCTGACCTGATCCTGACCATCGGTGGCGCATCTGTCGGGGATCACGATCTGGTCGGGCCAGCGGCGCAATCCCTTGGGATGGAGCGCGCATTTTATAAGGTAGCGATGCGACCCGGCAAGCCGTTGATGGCGGGCAAACTAGGCGATGCCATGATGATTGGCCTGCCCGGAAATCCTGTTTCGGCGATGGTCTGCGGGCATGTGTTTGTAGCCCCGGTGTTGCGCGCAATGCTGGGGCTGGCACACAGCCCCGCCCCGCGCATTACCGCCCGCCTTGCCGCACCTCTTTCGGCCAATGGACCGCGCGAACATTATCTGCGCGGCTTTGTCGGCGCGGACGGCGCAACCGCGTTTGCCAAACAAGACAGCTCGCTACTCACGGTACTGTCGGATGCGAACTGCCTGATCGTGCAACCTCCCAATGGACCTGCGCAAAAAACGGGCGAAATGGTCGAAATCCTAATGTTGTGACTGAAACCGTTGACACAAAACGGGAACATGCGTAGAACATAGGCAAAACATATGCAGATCAGGAGTGTGACATGCTGACGAAAAAACAGCTCGACCTGTTGGAGTTCATCCAGAAACGAGTGCAGCGCGATGGCGTCCCGCCCAGCTTTGACGAGATGAAAGAAGCGCTTGATCTGCGCTCGAAATCCGGCATTCATCGGCTGATTACCGCATTGGAAGAACGCGGATTTATCCGCCGCCTAGCCCACCGCGCCCGCGCGCTTGAGATTATCAAACTGCCCGAGGCGATGGGCGGCGCTGCCACCAGCGGCTTTAGCCCGCGCGTGATTGATGGTGATCGTCCCGATAGCACCCCTGCCAACGCCATGGGCATTGAAACGGTTGGCGCGGTTGAATTGCCAATGATGGGCCGGATCGCTGCGGGTGTGCCTATTGCCGCGATTTCCGAAGTGTCACATAACGTCGCCGTGCCGCAATCCATGCTGGGCGCTGGCGAACACTATGCCCTTGAAGTCAAAGGCGATTCTATGATCGATGCCGGTATCAACGATGGTGACACGGTGATCGTGCGCGAAACCAGCCATGCGGATAACGGTGATATCGTCGTGGCTTTGGTCGAAGACTCTGAAGCGACGCTAAAACGCTATCGCCGTAATGGCACGTCTATCACGCTTGAGGCCGCAAACCCTGCCTATGAAACCCGCGTGTTCCGCGATGATCAGGTCAAAGTACAGGGTAAACTGGTCGGGCTGATCCGGTCTTACTGACTCGTCAGAAAAGCGCCTAATCCAGAGCGCGGCCCACGAAGATTGCGGGCCGCGTTGCGCAGATCGGGCGTATTCCAAAGCCGATCCCCTGTGCGATCCCGCACGGTTTCCAGCACCAACGCCCCGTCGATGACGTGCCCTGCCACAGCACCATCGCGGCGCAAGGCATTGATATCAATTACTAAACACGGGCGCGCGTCTACCTCTTGATCGGTCACAAGAATATCCGCGCCACCACATCCCGACAGTGCCGCCAAATTGCGCGCGCCCGTCATATGCAGCAGATCGCGCCCGCCAACCGTTGCGCGGCTGATCCGGTCAACGGTATCCATGCCGGCGCGGGCAAAGGCACGGTCTTGAGCCACGGGCGCGCCATCATTCTCGAGCCAGATTTCCGCAGAAAATTCGTCTCCGCGCGCCTTGCTCAGATCGCGCCCCTCCGGCCCGATCACCCCAATCAGCCCACCGCTTTGCGCGATCAATAACGCGGGGCGTTCGGTCTGTGCCCAAAGCACGGCGGCACAAAGCCCGACTACCGCGCCGGTCCATCGCAACCGCCCCTGCCATAAGATCATGATCAACCCTGCAAGCGCGATCAGCGGCAGCGCGCTGGGACCGGGTGATTTCACATGGCTAAGCGCGCCGTCCAATCCGGCGACTCGATCCGCGACCCCCAAAATCCAGACCAAGCCCCATGACATCGGCACAAACCCCACCTGCGCCAACCCAAGCGGGGCCAAACAGACCGCGAGCACCGCCGCAGGCATCACCAGCACGCCCATCAAAGGCACACTCAGCAAGTTAGCGATCAGCCCGAGCTGCGCGAATTGGTTGAAATGCGCGGCGGCGAATGGTGCCGTAGCCAGCCCCGCGACCAGCGAAGATATCACTACAGCGCCCACCGCGCGCAGCCATTTCGGGAGGCGCGATTGATCGAAACGGCGCAACACCCTGAACACCGCAACGAGCGCCGTCGTAGCCGCGAACGACATCTGGAAACCGGGGCCAGATAGTGCTTCGGGGCGCAGGGCCAGCACGATTATGGCGGCAATTGCCACCGCTCGCAGGGTCAAGGCGCGCCGGTTCAACAACACCGCGACGAACATCACCGCCACCATAATGTAAGCCCGTTCAGTCGCCACATTGCCACCCGAAAGCGTAAGGTATCCAGCGCCAACAGCAAGTGCTGCAGCGGCCGCATACTTGCGGCACGGCCAACGCAGCGCCACCATCGGGAGCAACGCTAACCCAAAGCGCACAAGCGTAAAGATAAACCCCGTCAACAACCCCATGTGCAGCCCCGAAATTGCGAGTAAATGCGCAAGATTGGACGCACGCAGATCGCGCAGGGTGTCTTGGCCCATCGCAGACCTATCCCCTGTCATAATAGCTGCGGCAAAGGCCCCCGCCTCACCCGAAATCGCCCGCTGAACGGCGGCGGAAACTGCCATGCGTTGGCTGTGAACCCAAAGCCCTTCGGCGCCTTGATCCGCGGGGACAAGCAGCAGCGCAGGGGTGCGCGTATAACCGACCGCGCCCAGCCCGCTGAACCAAGCCATGCGCCTGAAATCAAAACCGCCCGGTTCAACGGGGCCGGATGGCGGCGACAGATGCCCGGTCATCATTACTACCATGCCTGGTTCGGGCGAGACATAGCGCGGGTCACCATGCAGCGAAATCCGCACGCGATCAGGAGTGCGTGAAGGGCTGACCCGCGCCAATACTACGCGGTCCAACGTCAGGCGCGCCACATCGCTTGCCGAGCGGTCAATCGCGACGATCCGCCCCTCGATCGGGCCATAGTACCGCCAGCCCAGCACTGGTTCGCCGACGCGGTGCGCCCGCGCGCCCGCAACGATCACCCCAAGGGCGACCAAGGCGATAATGATGAAAAACGGGCGCAGGATAAGCGGCATGGCCCGCGCCAAAATCAGGGCGCTGACACCGACCCCCGTGGCCATCGCGTAGACCTGCCAGTCAGGTTCGATGGGCCGCGTGAAATACCAACCGATCCCGCATGCCAGCCCCACAGGCACCCAGCCGAAAAGGTGCCCCCGCTGTGCCAGCACGATGGATTGAAGTTGCTGTTGCAGGCCCACTTGTCCTTCGACCCCCGCCTTAGTATCCCCGACCCAAAGCACAGCTTACGACCATCATGGTTAGCGAAAGGTTAATATCCAATGTCCCAGTCCCCAGTCGTCACCCGTTTCGCCCCCTCACCCACGGGTGCGCTGCATATCGGCGGGGCACGCACGGCGCTGTTCAACTGGTTGTTTGCGCGCCGTCATGGCGGGCAATTCCTGCTGCGGATCGAAGACACCGACAAGGCGCGCTCGACCCCGCAAAACACCCAAGCGATTTTGGACGGATTAACGTGGCTGGGCCTTGATTGGGACGGTGAACCAACTTCGCAGGCGGCAAATTCCGAGCGTCACGCGCAAGTCGCACACGAAATGCTGGCCATGGGAGCCGCTTATAAATGTTTCGCGACGCAGGACGAAATCGAAGCTTTTCGCGAAAATGCGCGCGAAGAAAAAACCTCGACGTTGTATCTTTCGCCATGGCGCGATGTGGCGGATGGCGATCACCCTGATCTACCTTATGTGGTGCGCCTGCGGGCCCCACGGAAAGGCGCCACAACCCTGCACGACGAAGTACAGGGCGATGTCACATGGCAAAACGATCAGCTGGACGACATGATCCTGCTACGCTCGGACGGCACGCCGGTCTATATGCTGGCGGTCGTGGTTGATGATCACGATATGGGCGTGACCCATGTTATTCGCGGCGATGATCACCTTGCCAATGCGTTTCGCCAAAACCTGATCTACAAGGCCATGGGCTGGACCAAGCCCGTGCTGGCACATATCCCGCTGATTTTCGGTCCCGATGGCAAGAAAATGTCCAAACGCCACGGCGCGACGGGTGCGGCCGACTATCAGGCGATGGGCTATCCGGCGGCAGGCATGCGCAATTATCTGACGCGCCTTGGTTGGAGCCACGGCGACGACGAATTTTTCAGCGATGCACAGGCGCGGGCGTGGTTTGATCTTGACGCGATCGGTAAATCACCCGCGCGGTTCGACTTCAAAAAGCTGGACAATATTTGCGGTCAACACATCGCTGCGGCAGATGATGCTGCGCTGCGGCATGAATTGGTTAAATTTCTTGCGGCGACCGATGCTGCCCCACTAACAGATGCGCAGCGCGACGGCTTGTCGCGGGCGATGTATTGCCTGAAAGAACGCGCGAAAACCTTTCCTGAACTCATTGAAAAGGCTTACTTTGTCTTGGCATCACGACCACTGGTCCCTGATGAAAAGGCCAGCAATTTGCTTGACGATGTATCCCGTGGTATACTGAGTGAATTGACGCCGCAGTTGCAAAATGCTAGCTGGAACCGCAAGACGTTGGAAGGGGCTGTCACGGCCACCGCCGAAGGTCACGGGTTCAAACTGGGCAAGCTTGCAGGGCCATTGCGCGCTGCACTTGCGGGTCGATCCGTTTCCCCCAGCGTATTCGATATGATGTTGGTCCTCGGGCGTGACGAAACCATCGCACGCCTGAATGACGCCACGGGCTGAAACTTTTTCGTCATACTTTGACGTTAACCGGTTTTGGACCGCTATAATAACGCTGCGGCAGGGGAACCCCTGTTCACACCTCAGAAGGGGCAACCAAATGGCTGACACACCAAAGACTGCGACACTCACAATTGATGGCAATTCTTATGATTTGCCGCTGCTTTCGCCGACGGTTGGCCCAGATGTAATTGATATCCGCAAGCTTTATGGACAGGCGGGTGTTTTCACCTATGATCCTGGCTTTACCTCGACCGCGGCCTGCGACAGTACGATCACCTTTATTGACGGCGACAAGGGCGAATTGCTGCACCGCGGCTACCCGATTGACCAACTGGCAGGCAAATCTCACTACCTCGAAGTGTGCTTTTTGCTGCTATACGGTGAGCTGCCATCGGCCGCCAAGCTTGAAGCGTTTGAAACGCTTGTAACAAACCACACGATGATCCACGAACAGATGCACATGTTCTTTCGCGGGTTCCGTCGCGACGCGCACCCGATGGCCACAATGGTTGGTGTGGTCGGCGCGATGTCGGCGTTTTATCACGACTCGACTGATATTAAAGATGATCACCAGCGCGAAGTTGCCTCCATTCGTCTGATTGCCAAGATGCCGACAATCGCCTCGATGGCCTATAAATATTCAATCGGTCAGCCGTTCGTTTATCCGCGCAATGACCTCGATTATGCGTCCAACTTCTTGCACATGTGTTTTTCCGTGCCTGCCGAAGAGTATCAGGTTAACCCGATCCTTGCCCGCGCGATGGACCGGATTTTCACGCTACATGCGGATCACGAACAAAACGCCTCCACATCGACTGTGCGTCTTGCGTCATCTTCGGGTGCAAACCCGTTTGCATGTATCGCCGCCGGCATAGCCTGCCTTTGGGGCCCAGCACATGGTGGCGCAAACCAGGCCTGCCTTGAAATGCTCAAGGAAATCGGCACGGTTGATCGCATTCCTGAATTCATCGCCCGCGCCAAGGATAAAAATGACGGCTACCGCCTGATGGGCTTTGGTCACCGCGTTTACAAAAACCATGATCCGCGCGCGACTGTGTTGAAAAAGTCTGCCGACGAGGTGCTTGATCTGCTCGGCGTTCATAACAACCCGGTCCTTCAAGTCGCCAAAGAGCTTGAGCGTCAGGCGTTGGAAGATCCATATTTCGCCGAGAAAAAGCTGTTCCCGAACGTGGATTTCTATTCCGGCATCATCCTCGAAGCGATGGGCTTTCCGACCTCGATGTTCACGCCGATCTTTGCGCTATCGCGCACCGTGGGTTGGGTCAGCCAGTGGAAGGAACAACTTGCCGATCCACAGCTCAAGATTGGCCGTCCACGCCAGTTGTATCTGGGTGATACGGCCCGCGATTATGTCGATATTGAAAAGCGTTAATCAATTGCGAAAGGGCCGACACGCGTCGGCCCTTTCGCTATGACGACCCTGCGCACGGCGCGCTTACTGCTGCGCCGTGCGACAATGGACGATCTACCCGCCTTCTGGGAGATTCTAAGCGATCCGCGCGCCATGCGATTTTGGTCCACTCCGCCACACGGCGACATTGGAATCACCCGTCAATGGGTCGCCAATATGGTAGCGATGGCCGACGCTGGCACCGATTTTGTTTGGGAACTGGACGGCCGCGTGATTGGCAAAGGCGGCGCTTATGCCATGCCCGAAATCGGCTTTATCCTGCATCCTGATTTTTGGCGCATGGGGGTCGCACGCGAGGCGATGAACGCAATCATCCCGTATCTGTGCAAACAGACCGACACCCTGACGGCTGACGTTGATCCTGACAATCCGGCATCAATTGCCCTGCTCACGTCGCTTGGTTTCAAAGAAACTCACCGCGCGCAGAACACGTTTTGTATCAACGGCGTCTGGACAAATAGCGTGTATTTCGCGCGGCGGCGCCCAACATAGCCCCCAGTCTGCGGCCGTAGATATGGAAGCAATCCGTGTCCAAAACGCGCAGTTGCCAACCGCCAAATCCGGGCACAGAGATGATAGTTAACGTTTTGTTTACAAAATATTTGTCTCTTGCAGGGCAATCCGGCGACGACTGGCAGTTCCATGTTCGTTACCGGCTACTACCCCCGTCGAAGTGACTAAGATTAGCGGCCCTCGTAATTCGCGGGCCGCTTTTCCAAGAATGCCAACACACCCTCTTTGAAATCGCGGGTCTTGCCGCAGGCCCCTTGCAGGCGCGCCTCAAGGGCGAGCTGTTCATCAAGTGTGTTCTCGAACGATCCGCGAATTGCATCCTTGATATGCTGGTAGGTCGTGGTCGGCCCCTTGGCCAAATGCGCTGCGCGGCCCTGCCAGTGCGCCGCGAAATCTGCTGCGGGGGCCGTTTCATAGATCATGCCCCAGTCACAGGCCTGTTGCGCCGTAACCTTGTCGGCAAACAGCGCAGCACCCATCGCCTTGGCCGCGCCAACCTGACGGGGCAGGAAATAGGTGCCACCAGCATCGGGGATCAGGCCAATACGTGCAAAAGCTTGGATAAACACCGCAGCTTCAGACGCCACAACCACGTCACACGCCAGCGCAAGGTTCGCCCCTGCCCCCGCCGCCGCACCGTTCACGGCGGCAATCGTCGGAATCGGGCTGTCAAAAATCGCCCGCAGCATTGGCACGTATTCATCACGCAACGTACGTTCCAAATCCAGATTGGCGGCATTGCCACCATCGCCCAAATCTTGGCCCGAACAAAACGCAGTGCCTGCACCGGTCATCACAAGCACGCGCGCCTTGCGCGACGCGCCTTTCACCGCATGGGTGATTTCGGCCCGCATCTGCGTGTTCAGCGCGTTCATAACGTCAGGCCGGTTCAGCGTCAGCGTCGCAATGTCATCGGCAATAACAAGTGTGATGGCCTGATAGTCCATGTCGGATTTCCTTTTTAAATTTGGGCTAATCTACTGAACTGATCCGTTCAGGAAAGCGAAACCATGCGTCACGACCGAAGTATTTCGTCGAGCCGCTTTTGTTCGTCGTCATTAAGGTCTTTGACAGGGGTCGCGCGGGCCCGACCGCGCACCACAAGAAACCCGATCAGCAGTGCCAAGATCAGCATCGCAGGTCCCGACGCCCACAAGATACGATTAGCTCCCGTCGCATCGGGGCGCAGCAGCACATACTCGCCGTAACGGTCGACGATGAACTGCACGGCTGCTTCATCTGTATCGCCTGCAACCAGCCGTTCGCGCAGTAATATCCGCAAATCACGCGACAGATCAGCATTGGATTCATCAATGCTCTCGTTGCGGCACACCGGACAGCGCAGCCCCTGGGACAGCTCCCGCGCTCGTTCTTCAAGTGCCGGATCGTCCAGAATTTCATCCGGCTGCACTGCCCAGACCGGCGCGGCCCATAGCAGCATGATCAGGGCAAGACGGATCATTCCGCAGGCACCGACCGCGTCGTCCGTGTCTTGGTCTTGGCCGCGCCAGCAGCCACGCGTAAGCGGCGGTCAGACAGTGAAATAAGCCCGCCAAGAGCCATCAACAAAGCACCACCCCAGATCCAGTTGGCAAAGGGCTTGATATAGGTGCGCACGGCCCAGCCGCCGCCATCCTGCGGATCACCAATCACCAGATAGATGTCGCGCAAAATCCCGTTGCCGATACCCGCCTCGGTGGTTGGCATGGCAGCGACGGGGTAAAACCGCTTTTCGGGGAACACATCAGCGATCAGGCTACCATTGCGATAGGCCAGCATTTCGGCGCGCGTCGAGATATAATTTGGCCCTTCAATCCGTTCAACACTGCGCAATTCAATCTCGAATCCGGCAACTTCGAACCGATCTCCGATCTGGGCGACGCGAATGTCTTCTTGCTGCCAAGCGGTCAGGCCAGACACGGCAAATATCGTGATGCCCATACCCGCATGGGCCATAGCCTTGCCCCAATCCGCGCGCGGCAGGCGCGTCAGGCGGCCAAGTCGATGCGCAATCGCGCCCCGTCCGGCGCGGGTCCACAGATCAATTGCGGCCCCACCGACAACCCAAGCGCCCAAAAGCACACCTATGGGCCCAAGCGCGGACCGCCCGGTTTGCAGGGCAAAGGCCAAACTGCACAAAGCAATCGCCAGCACGACGGCAGGCCACAACGGACGCGCAGCCTTTACGATGCTGCCGCGCTTCCACGCCAGCATTCCACCGATTGGCATCGCCATCGCGATCAGCACCATAAAGGGCGAAAACGCAGCGTTGAAAAACGGCGGCCCGACGGACAATGCCCGCCCGAACAGCATTTCCGCGACCAGTGGCCAGATCGTGCCAACAAAAACAACAAGCGCTGCGACTGCCAGCAAGATGTTGTTCAAAACCAGCCCGCTTTCGCGGCTTACAGGCGCAAAGACGCCAGTGGATTCCAGCTTGCTTGCCCGTGCAGCAAACAACGTCATCGCGCCGCCTACAAACACCACGAGGATCATCAGAATGAACACACCGCGTTCGGGATCATTTGCAAAGGCATGGACCGAGGTCAGCACGCCAGATCGCACGATAAACGTGCCGAGCAGCGAAAACGCGAAAGCAAGGATTGCCAACAGAACCGTCCACGCCTTGAGCGCCTCGCGCTTTTCGACAACGATGGCCGAATGGAGAAGCGCAGTCGCAATCAGCCACGGCATGAACGACGCATTTTCAACCGGATCCCAGAACCAGAAACCGCCCCAGCCAAGCTCGTAATAGGCCCACCACGATCCCATCGCGATGCCCACAGTCAGGAACAACCAAGCCGCAAGCGTCCATGGACGCACCCAGCGACCCCATGCGGCATCAACGCGCCCTTCGATCAATGCGGCCACGGCGAAACTGAACGACATGCTTAAGCCCACATAGCCCAGATAAAGAAACGGCGGATGAAACGCTAAACCGGGATCTTGCAACAACGGGTTGAGGTCTTGGCCATCAAAGGGTGGCACCCCAAGGCGTAAAAACGGGTTCGAAGTGAAGAGGATAAAGGCAAAAAACGCGACGCCCACCGCCGATTGCACCGACAAGACCCGCGCCTGCAATGTCTCTGGCAAATTGCCGCCAAACCAGGCGGCACAGGCCCCGAACAACGTCAGGATCAACAGCCACAACAGCATTGATCCTTCGTGATTTCCCCAAACGCCGGAAATTTTATACAGCATCGGTTTGGCGCTATGGGAATTCTCGTAGACCAATTTCAGCGAGAAATCCGAGGTCACAAAGGCCCAAGTCAGCGCCGCAAAGGAAAAGCCCACAAGAATGAATTGCACAGTGGCCGCGGGTTCAGCCACGCCCATCCAGTTACGCCAACCTTTTGCTGCACCGACCATGGGAACCACCATCTGAACGATGGCGACCATAAAGGCCAGAATCAGCGCGAAATGTCCAAGTTCTGTAATCATAGGCCTAAGCTAGCGCATCATCCCCGAAGGCAAAACGAAAACCCGATCACATCATGCAAGAAAGGTGTAACAAATCCGCGCAGTCTGGGCTGCTTGCCATCTCAGAGCGTCAGGCCGCCGCGCAATGCATAGGCAATCGCCGCAATCAGCAATGTGCCGATGATCAGGCGCACCAACCATTTCAACGTGTCCTCGATAGCGCAAAGACGCACTTCGACGTTGCCGCGATGTACAGCCTCGACCGCTGCCTGCATCTCAACCTTGCTGGTCCGCTTTTCAACTTCGCGCATCCAATTATCCGTCATTGCCAGCCTGCCAATCCGAAAGTGCAGGGTTGCTATCAACGCGCGCCTCTACCGGATCAGCCGGGGCCAGTTGCGCACCCGCCGCCAATGCATCAAGGGCGCGAATATTGCGCGTCACCTCGTCGGCGCGCGACACAGTATCGGCAATAGAGCGTTGAAATTGCTGACTATGCACCTGATGACGTGCACCGAAATAGAAACTGACAATCGCCCCCATCAGCCACCAAAGCGGTTCCGGCACCAGTGCGATCCCCTGCATCCGGCTGGCAAACCAGATCGGATTAACCATTGCTGTGACAAACAAACCCAGCGTGCCAAACGCCAAAAACGGACGCGGCAAGCGGTTCAATGCATCGACAAAGCGGTCAAATATCGCGCGTCGTGGCTGGGCAAATTCGGCGGCGAACTGCTGCATCGCCTGTTGTTGCACAGCCGCACCGCGCTGCCCCGCGGCTTCGGCGTTTTCGCGAAAGACCTGCGCCGTTTCCACGATCATGTTGCGCCCGTCCCCGAAAACGGCGCTAAATATCCGGTCGATCAACCCCATGACGCCACCCGTGCGCGATGTGCTGCATCCGACAAATGATAACGCTGCGTAACAAACTCTTCGGCCCGCGTGATCCAGCCACCTTTGCCACCATCAAGGCGGAGGGCATATTTACGACTTGCAGGGCGCGCATCGGCCAAGGCGTAATAATAGTTGCGCCGCGCGATGCCATAGGCGTTTGCCAAATGATCCGGGGCGGCTTCAAATGCCTGCTGCGCTGCCGCGATGGTCTGCGGGCCAATGACGCCATCCACATCGACTTCAATCCGCATATCGTTGAAAAGACGTTGCAGAACCTTAACCGCGTTCGCGCCAGTGTTGACATACATATCAAAAACCGACGGCTGCAAGACCTGCGGTAACGCGCCAATCTGGGGGCGTTCAAAGTAATACTGCACAAAAATCGCGACCGCTTGCGCCTGTGTCAGCGCGCGCACATCATCACGATCAACGCGGCCATCGCCCGTCAGATCATGACCAAGACGGCGCAATGTGCCTATCGTGACGCCAAAATTCGTTGCCCCGCCCGGATCATCGGGATCGTCAACATAACCGCCCTCGCGGGCGACGATCTGGCGCGCTATCTGAAAAACATCCTGCATGTTTTGCCCCACTACAATAAGTGGTACATGCTGGCGGCAAAGGGTTAATGCCGGCTCTAGCTACCGTCCGGCACCTGATAGACACCCTGTGCCTGAAGCGCGTCGATAACCTCTTTTGGCATATAGCTTTCGTCGTGTTTGGCAAGGATCTCAATGGCTTCAAAGGTACCATCCACATAGCGCCCCTGCCCGATCATGCCTTGGCCTTCCTCGAACAGATCCGGCAGAATCCCTGTAAACGTCACCGGAACATCGGCGCCACCATCCGTGACAATGAAACTGACTTGCGTGCCTTCTCCGCGCTGAATACTACCATCGGCAACAAGACCACCCATGCGGAACAATTCGGTTTCGCGTGGCGGTTCGGCGATCACTTCGCTGGGCGAGCGGAAGTAGTTGATCCCGTCACTCATCCCCCAACCGATCAGGGCGGTCGATCCAGCCAAGGCGACAAACGCCAAAACAATCACCTGAATACGGCGTGTTTTCTTAAGCCCGCGCATTACGGGAACATCGGTGCCATCATCAGCCCCGCCTCCTCTTTTAAACCAAGCATCAGGTTGGCGTTTTGCACTGCCTGACCTGACGCACCTTTCATGAGATTATCCAAAACGGAAATCACAATCACGCGGCCTTCCATCCGATCGGCAATCACGCCAATCCGGCAGCGGTTCGAACCGCGCACATGTTGCACCTGCGGCACCTCGCCCATGGGAAGCACGTCTATGAACGGCTCGCCTTCGTGGGCCTGAACCAGCGTTTCATGAACCGTTTTCGCGTCACCTGCGGCATAGATCGTCGCCTGCATCCCGCGCGTCATCGGCACCAGATGCGGTGTAAAGCTCGCGGTGACCGGCTGGCCGGCCGCCAATGACAGCTCTTGATCCAGCTCGCCCATGTGGCGATGCGCGCCAACACCATAGGCCTTGAAACCTTCGTTCACTTCAGAAAATAGCGTGGCTTCATTGGGCGCACGTCCCGCGCCCGATGCGCCGGATTTCGCGTCAACCACGATGCCGTCAGGCGCAATCGCACCCGCGCGCAGCAACGGGATCAGCGGCAGCAAAGTCGTCGCCACATAGCAGCCTGTGTTCGCCGTGATCCGTGCGCCTGCAATCTCGTCGCGATAAAACTCCGGCAGACCAAAAGCGACCTCGGGCTGAATACCCATCGCCGTGTGATCCAGCCCATACCATTTTTTATAATCCGCCGCGTCGCGCAGCCGGAAATCAGCCGACAGGTCCACGACCTTCAAATGGCCCAGCATGTCCTTGGCAAAGCTGTGCGTCAATCCGTGCGGCAGGGCGGCAAAGGCCAGATCAATGCCGCTAAAATCAATCTCGTCCATGCGCTGCAGAACCGGCAGATCAAGATGGCGCAAATGCGGGAAAACCGCGCCCATCGCCATGCCCGCCTTGCGATCCGCCGAGAGCGCGCCAATACGCAAATCCGGATGCCCCGCAATAATGCGAACCAATTCGGCACCCGTGTAGCCGGATGCCCCAAGAATGGCGACGGTCTTGGCCATGAAAAAACTCCTGTTCAGTCGTAATTTAGGCATTCTGCGGCCCCGCTTCAACGCGCGCGATGCCGCAGGGGGCAGGATCGGATTAAGCGGCAGTAAAGGTAATCTCGCGGCGCAAGAATTGCGTGGCGCGGCTCGATACTTTTTCCGGTTTGCCGCTGGTCAAGAATGCCGATGTGCCGCCGCCGATCATATCAGGGCGACGGCCCAGATAATCCGCAAGGCTTTCGGCCACCAGATCAGCCTGCGAGAACACCTTCACATCCGCGCCCAATGCCTTCTGAAAGACATCCGCCACAAGTGGATAATGAGTGCAGCCCAACACGGCGGCGTCAGGGCTTGGCATCTTGCGTTTCAACGCATCCACATGGCTGCGCACCAGTGCTTCGGCCAGGATCATATCGCCTTCTTCAATGGCATCGACCACGCCGCCGCAGGCCTGCGCCTCGACATCGACACCAATCGCGCGGAAGGCCAATTCACGCTGGAACGCGCGGCTGGACACGGTCGCTGGGGTGGCAAACAGCGCCACATGTTTGATTGCCACTTCGCGCGGCGGGGAATTGTCACCCCACTGGCGTTCGGTCAGCGCCTCGATCAAGGGCACAAAGACGCCCAAGACGCGTTTTCCATGCGGAACTTTGCCTTCTTGCATCCGGCGCAGAGCCGCAGCACTTGCGGTATTGCAGGCCAAAATCACAAGATCACAGCCGTTATCCCACAAGTGTTCAACCGCGGCTTTGGTCAGGCGAAAAATATCATCCGCGTCACGCACACCATAAGGCGTATTGGCGTTGTCGCCGTAATAGATAAACGGCACGTCCGGCAGGCGCTTTTGCACCGCGTCCAGAACCGTTAACCCACCCAAACCGCTATCGAATATTCCGACTGCCATCTCGCACCTTTTTCTTGTCTTCAAACGTATGACCCAGTGCATCCGTCGCGACCGGGGTCGGAGATAGCTCATAAGTGGCTTTGCGCAGGAAATCCATGCATGCTTTGGGGTCTTGGCGATATGGGGTCAGTGCCACGACGTCCAGCGCATGCCCCACGACCACATCCACCGGTTGCCCGATGCGATTGCGAAACTCGCGGATCAGCATGCCCAAACGCAGGGTGGCGTGAATATGGCTGGCCAGTTGGAATAACCGGCTATTGGCACCGACAAAAAACACAGGCACGACCGTGGCCCTGCTTTTGCAAATCATCTTAGCCGTGAACGTGCGCCAGCCTGGGTCCATAGCCTGCGAAAATAGCCGCGCCGATGTCGACACCGTGCCACCGGGAAACACGCCAATCGCGCCGCCCGCCGCAAGATAGCGCAGCGCCTCAGCGCGGGTTTCAATGTTCAACTTGGTGGCCGCTTTTGTGTTTTCAAACGAGATTGGCAGAATCACCTGTTCAAGATCGGGCGATTTGCAGAACACAGAGTTGGCCAGAATGCGAAAATCACCACCGCGCCGCGCGCTTAGAATGCGGCCCATCATCATGCCATCCAGAATGCCATAAGGATGGTTGGCGACCAGAACCAACGGGCCAGTGGCGGGGATATTGTCCAGATTACCACCGATGACATTCAAATCCAGACCGTAGCGCGCGGTGATGACCTGCCAGAAATCGCGGCCCTGCGCGACTTCTGCGTCATGGCCACGCGCACGCCGGATCAGCCGTAGCCGCCCGGTGGTGTTTTCCAGCGCGCGGATCACGGCCCGCCCGCCCCGCGTAGTCGCGGAACTGGCATAGCTTATCTCGCGGGCGATCTGTTTTTGCGTCATGTGGGCTTTGAAACTGGTGACCTGTTCCACCAACCTAAGCAGTTACCCCGGCCAGCGAAACACCTATTGTGCCACCGCTTTGGTTTCTGATGCCCGCAACACCGCCAGCAATTCTTCGCGCCGCTTGGCCGCCTCCATTTCGGCCTTGGCCTTAACCGCGCCAAAGCCCTTGATCTGCAAAGGCAGTGCCGCCAACTCAATCGCCGCATCATGGGTATCGGGGCGCATCACGCGGATGACTTCGGCCATGTCGCCCTCGTATTGGCTGATCAACGCACGCTCCATTTTGCGTTCGGCCGAATAGCCAAATGGGTCAAACACCGTGCCGCGCAAGACCTTAAAACGGGCCAGAATCGGCATCAACCTGACAAATCCTTCGCCAAAGCCGCGTTTCTTGGGGCGCCCATTGGCGTCCGTGCCGGACAGGATTGGCGGGGCAAGGTGATAGGTCAGTTTCAGATCACCGCCAAATTCGGCCTGCGCTTTGGCGCGGGTGTCTTGCATCAGACGCGCCACCTCGTATTCGTCCTTATATGCCAACAGCTTATGATAGCCTTTTGCCACAGCCTCTTGCAGGTCTTGATCATCGAATTGCCCGACCAAAGCCTGGTAGCGCACCACCAGCTTTGGCCCTTGATAGGCCAGCAAACGATCAGCCCGATAAGCAATTTTTTCGTCCAAGGATTTAGGCAAGGCAACCACGTTTGCCGCGCCAATCTGCGCAACATCATCAGGATAAAGCACCGCCCAACGGCCAATTTCAAACGCGCGCAAGTTACGATCCACAGCGGCCCCATTCAGACGGATCGCCTGCCGGATAGCATCGCCAGACAGCGGCACCGCCCCCATCTGCCAGGCTGCGCCAAACACCATCATGTTAGAATAAATGCTGTCGCCCATCACGGCTTTGGCCAGATCGGTCGCATCAAACATCACCAAATCGTCGCGCAACCGCGCATTCAGCGCAAGCGTCAGTCGGTCCGTGGGAATGCGGAATTCGGTGTCGCGAGTGAAATCGCCCGTGGTCATATCGTGACTGTTCACCACGCCTTTGGTACGCCCAGTTTGCATCAGGCCCAGCGTCTTGGCCCCAGCAGACACAACAAGATCACCACCGATCAAGGCATCACATTCACCCGTGGCGACCCGTATCGCATTGATATCGTTCGGCGAATTTGCAAGGCGGCAATGGATATGCACAGCGCCACCCTTTTGCGCCAGCCCGGCCATTTCCATCATCCCGGCACCCTTGCCGTCGATATGTGCGGCCATGGCCAGCACAGCACCGATGGTCACAACACCTGTGCCGCCAACGCCGGTGATCACCACATTATGCGTGCCGTTGATCGCCGCAATCTGAGGATCGGGCATATCAGGCAGGTTTAATTCGGCGGTCGCTTCCTTGCGGATTTGAGCGCCTTGCACGGTCACAAACGACGGGCAAAACCCTTGTACGCAGGAGAAATCCTTGTTGCAGGATGACTGGTCAATTGCGCGTTTGCGGCCCAGCTCGGTTTCAACCGGAACGATGGAGACGCAGTTGGATTGCACCCCGCAATCGCCGCAACCTTCGCAGATATCGGTGTTGATAAAGACCCGCTTGTCTGGATCAGAAAACTGGCCACGTTTGCGACGGCGGCGCTTTTCAGCAGCACAGGTCTGCACATAGACAATGGCCGATACGCCTTTAATTTTGCTCATTTTTTTCTGAACCGCAGGCAGTTCCTCGCGCCGATCACGCGTGATACCGGACGGAAAGAGCGAGAAATCGATCTCCTCTTTTTCATCATAGACGAGTGCCACGTCCTTAACTCCCATCGCTAGCAATTCGCGACAAATCTGATCGGCGCTCAGATCGCCGTCGTTATGCTGCCCGCCGGTCATCGCCACGGCATCGTTGAACAAGATTTTATAGGTCACCGTCGTGCCCGCCATCAGCGCAAAGCGGATCGCTTGTACGCCAGAATGGTTGTATGTGCCGTCACCAAGGTTCTGGAACACATGGCCACGGGTGGAAAACGGTGCTTCGCCAACCCAGTTCGCGCCCTCGCCGCCCATCTGCGTAAACCCGACCGTTTCGCGATCCATCCACTGCACCATATAGTGACAGCCAATACCCGCATAGGCGCGATCACCTTCCGGCACCTTGGTGCTGGAATTATGTGGGCAACCGGAACAAAAATACGGTAAACGTGCCGCGATATCTTTGGCGTTATCGCTTTTCTTGGCCTCGGCCAATTGCGCAAGGCCTGCCTGAATGCGATCGGTCTCGCAGCCCTCTTCGATCAGAATACCGCCCAGTTGTTCCGCAATCATGATAGGGTCCAACGCGAACCGTGTCGGGAAAATCTCTTCGCGCCGCCCTTCGGAGTGTTCATCGCCCTTGTGCCATCCATAGACCCGCGTGGTCGTGTCATCAAACAAGGCTTCCTTGACCTGCACTTCGATCAGCTTGCGCTTTTCTTCGACCACGACCACAAGATCGAGGCCTTTGGCCCAGTCGTAGAACGATACCATATCCAGCGGCCAGACCTGCCCGACCTTATAGGTGGTAATGCCCAGCTTTTCGGCATCGTCTGCATCAATCCCCAGCAGCGACATCGCGTGTACCAGATCAAGCCAGTTCTTGCCTGCGGCCACGAAACCAATCCGCGCACCGCGCTTGCCCCAGACACGTTTGTCCATCTTGTTGGCGCGTGAGAATGCCTCGGCGGCGAAACGCTTGTGGTCGATCATCCGTGCTTCTTGATCGACGGGCGTATCGACCAAACGGATATTCAAGCCGCCTTCGGGCACGGGGAATTCCGGCGTTACGAACTGCGCGCGATCAGGGTTGCCGTCTACGACCGACGTGACCTCAATCGTGTCCTTCATCGTTTTCAGACCAACCCAGACCCCTGCAAACCGCGACAACGCCCAAGCATACATGCCGTAATCAAGGATTTCCTGCACACCAGCGGGCGACACGATCGGCATATAGGCATCAACCATCGCCCAGTCAGACTGGTGCAACGTGGTAGAGGATTCGCCGGTGTGGTCATCGCCCATCGCCATGATCACCCCGCCGTGCGGCGAGGTGCCCGCCATATTCGCGTGGCGCATCACATCGCCAGACCTATCAATCCCCGGTCCCTTGCCATACCAAAGGCCAAATACGCCGTCGTATTTGCCTTCACCGCGCAGTTCGGCCTGCTGGCTGCCCCAAAGGGCAGTCGCCGCCAAATCCTCATTCAAACCCGCTTGAAAAGTAATTTGCGAATCCGCCAGCAGCTTTTGCGCGCGCTGCATTTGCATATCTACCGCACCCAGTGGTGAGCCGCGATAGCCTGTCACATAGCCCGCCGTGTTCAACCCCGCCTGCGCATCGCGCGCGCGCTGCATCAGCATAAGTCGCACTAGCGCCTGCGTTCCATTCAGCAGGATCGGCGACTTGTCCAGATCATAGCGGTCATGAAGTGTTATATCCTGTCGGCCCATCGCGCTGCTCCTATGCGGTTAGAACGTCGTTGCCTCACTATAGGTCAAAAAGACTGACCTACCAAAAGGTATTTTTCAACCTATGTCTGTAAGAATGTGCCACGATGGGTTAAGCAACAAGCATGCGATGCGAGCGGTAACAAAACAAGAATGGTGTCGAAATGGACTGGGACAAACTAAGAATCTTTCACGCGGTCGCCGATGCGGGCAGCCTGACCCACGCTGGTGACACCCTTCATTTGTCCCAATCAGCCGTGTCGCGCCAAGTGCGCGCCTTGGAAGAATCGCTAAACACCACGCTTTTTCACCGTCATGCGCGTGGTCTGATTCTCACTGAACAGGGTGAATTGCTGTTTGATGCAACGAAATCCATGAACAAGCGCCTTGAAGCGGCCAGCGCGCGTATTCGCGACAGCGAAGAAGAAGTATTTGGTGAACTGCGTGTGACCACTACGACCGGCTTTGGCACGATGTGGCTCGCCCCACGTCTTCCGGCGCTTTATGCAAAATATCCCGACCTCAATATAGACCTGATGCTGGAAGAGCGCGTGCTTGACTTGCCCATGCGCGAGGCCGATGTGGCGATCCGTATGAAGGAACCGTCACAGGCCGATCTGATCCGCAAACGGCTGATGTCTGTGCATATGCGGCTTTATGCGTCGCAAGCCTACCTTGATCGCTCGGGGCCGCTGGACAACATCGAAGACATCGGCAGCCACCGCCTGATTTGTCAGAACCCGACCTCGGCGCAGGTCACCGCAGGGGCGCAACTTGTGCAGATGTTACTAAGCTACGACGCCCCCAAGCGGTTGAATGTGAATAACTATTTCGGGGTTTTGCAAGCTGTGCGATCTGATCTCGGGGTTGGCGTTCTACCAGACTACGTGACCAAAGACATCCCCGGTCTGGTGCGCTGCTTGCCCACCGTAGAAAGCGGCGAAGTGCCGGTGTTTCTTGCCTACCCCGAGGAGCTACGGCAATCAAAACGCATCTCGGCGTTTCGTGATTTCGTACAAGAAGAAATCATGGTGCAACGTCGCAAAGCCCGCGATGATCAAGACGATCTGACCTGAGCCATGCAATTGCGACATAGCGGGGTTGCTTTGGCCTAGTGTTATTCCACCTTGAAGGGCCCACGCCGCCGACCTATCTCAAGTCTCTAAGGCGATGAAGCTTAGCGCTCATCTTCTTCACCTCCCTGTTGGACTTCGCCGGGCCTTAGTGCCCGGCGCTTTTTTGCCAAAAGCTTTTTTTCCAAAGCTTATAGGGCCATGCCAAAACGCGCCAAGTCTACATCAATTCCAGCCAGCCGTGCCATGTGCCAGATCAATACCTGATTGCTGGACAACACCGGTTTGCCGATCTGCGCGGCAATTTCTGGCAGCACATCCAGCGTACGTAGATTGGTGCAGGACAGGAACACGGCTTCAACCTCATCCGACGTCCCAAGCGCCGTGGCCGCCTTGATCAGCGAGTCCGCGTCAATCCGTGCGACCCGCGCCTCCTCGGCTTCGTCGAACGATCCAAATACAGGCGTGTCGATCTCGTTTGCAGTCAGCACGTCACGCATCCCCTGCGACACTGCAATCACATAGGGGGTCAGCAGGGCAATCCGCGCCAAGCCCAGCAATTGGCAGGCCGCGATCAGCGCCGTCAGCGGGTCCGTCACGGTCATTGTGGCGCGTCCACGTTGCACCATCTGTGCCACACGATCCGCCCCAATCACCGACGTGCCGGACGTGCAGCCATAACCGATCACAGAATAATCAGGCGCTGCGGGCAACAACGCCGCCGCGGCGGGCAGTTGATCTTCCATCAGCGCCAGACTTTCACGGCTCACATCCGGCGCCGAGGGAACACGACTGCAATGCAGCGCGACCCCGCCCGGCGCACCCAGAACACTGCGCATTTCATGCTCCAGCGTTTCGTCTGATTGCAACAAGATCAGCCCCAGCGTAGCACGATACCCCAAAGTCGGGGCCATATCGTAGGTGAACGCCTGCGCCATGCTCAAATCCTTTGCAGTTGCGGCCAAGCGGGTGGCGAAATCTGCACCGCCCCGTCCGCCGAGATGACAAAATTATCCTCATGCACCAGATAGCCGCCGCCGGGCAGCGTGATGCCCGGTTCAAGCGTGATCACCATGCCCGCCACCAGTGTCGTCCGATCTGTCGGGATCAGCGACATCCCTTCGGTCAACTGCATCCCCAACCCATGACCCAACCGCCCTGGATCGGTGCCTGCAACACTTGGCCCATGCGCGATCACATCGGCCATGGCGTGAAATACGTCTGCCGCCATGGCCCCGACCTGCGCCGCTTTACGCCCCGCATCCGTGGCCGCAAGCAGACAGGCATAGCCCTCCTCGGCCAAGGGATCGGGCGCACCAACCACATAATTGCGATCAAAATCGCAGAAATACCCGTCACGGATCAGCCCAGTATCCAGCATCAGCACTTCACCTGTTTGCAAAGGCGCATCCGTCGCCGGAGAGATCACATCGTCATACCCCAAACGCCCGACACCGCCCGCAAGGTAGGGCACCCAATCGGCCCCTTCCTCAAGGCAAAGCCGTTGAAAGTTGCGAAATACTCGGCTTAGTGGCACGCCCTGCCCTGCAATTTCGCCAACCCGCGCAAAGGCACGTCCCGCAATAGCGCAGCTTTTGGTGATCTTGGCGATTTCATCCGCCGACTTCACCGCCCGTAACCCTGCAACGATCCCTTGATCGCTGCGCATCGTCACAGCCGCCTGCACCTGCGCAAGCGCCGCCAAAGGCATCCGCGCATGGCTTTCCAACCCGAACGGCATGCCGATATCGCCACCCACCTCTTGCAGGGTGGCGATCAACAGCGACACCCCATCATCATTCAAATCAGGCGACACCCAAGTGCGAATATCCCTGATCCAAGTCTTCCCCATCAGCGCCGCGCCAATCGACGGGATCACCGCAATCGGGTCACCCTTCGCGGGCACCACCAGATACCAAGGCCGCGTCGGGCTTTCCCAAAATCGCGTCAGAAACCCTGTGAAATACCGCAGATCAGCCTCAGTGCTCAGCAGCAACGCGCCAAGTCCCGCCGCCGCCATCGCACTTTGCGCCCGCGCCAGGCGGGCCACAAATTCCGGTGTCGTTATCGTCATTCCGCAGGTTCCTCGCTCAGAATGCACAGCACCCGCGACGTGGCATCAATACCGCCCATCCCCGCCAAAAGTGCTGCCAAACCAGCGCCGCCCGATGCGCTGGTCGCAAACGCGGCATCCGCCAGCACCGGCAAAACCGCCTGCGCCGCGCTTTCGGATATGGTCACAAATGCATCCACATCACGGCTAAGACCCTGCAAGGCAATCAACGACGCCTCTTTGCAATCAAGGCGCCCCATGCAAGATGCAGGCCCCGATGACACAACAAACCGCCCCGCCGCAATGCTCGCTTGCAACGCAGGTGCCGCCTCGGGCTCGACCACAATCATACGTGGGCCGTCGCCCCATACGCTGCGCAAATAGGCCCCAGTTGCCGCCGCCAACCCGCCAACCCCGGCTTGCAAATAGACATGCGTCGGCGGCTGATACATTTGCGCGGCGATTTCCGCGGCCAAGACCAGATACCCCTCCATCAACCGATGTGGCGTGTCGACATAGCCTTCCCACGAACTGTCCGACAGTAATATCCAGCCATTGTCGCCCGCCGCCTGCAACGCCGCCGCCATGCTGTCTTCATAGATCGCACCAGCACGGACAACTTCAGCACCCTGCCCGCGCAAACGCTGCGCGAAACTCTCGGGTACAGTGTCGGCCAGATAGACCACCGCGCGCGCGCCGAACGCGCGGGCCCCTGCCGCAACTGAAAGCCCGTGGTTGCCCGCACTGGCTGTGACATAGCAGCGATCCGCCATGTCCAATCCCAGCACACAAGAATCATGGGCAATCACATAAGCCGCACCCAGCGCCTTGAAACTGCCCAGCCCCATCCGGCTACGTTCATCCTTGATCCAAACCTGCGCCACCCCTGCGCGCACGGCGAGTTCATCCGCGCGGCGCAACGGTGTCTCGCCTGCCTCGGGGCAGCGCTGCAACAGGCGCGCGGGCGCGCTGGAATTAATGCTTACATCCGGCATGCCAAGCGCCAGCCCTGTGCCCCGATACGGATTGTCAATTTGTGTCATCTCGACCCCTTTTTGTTGTGCGTCAGCACACCCGATCAGCCGCCTTGCGTCAATCACCCTTACCGACGCCCCTTTCCCCGCCTGCGACCTTGGCTTAAGTACCCCGCCAAGTGTCCACAGAAGCGAGTCATCATGCAAGAACCGGCCATCACCCCCGATCTCATCGCATCTCACGGGCTGTCCCCCGATGAATATGACCGCATCCTCGACATTATCGGCCGCGAACCGACATTTACCGAACTTGGTATCTTTAGCGCCATGTGGAACGAACATTGTTCCTACAAATCCTCGAAAAAGTGGCTCCGCACACTGCCTACGCAAGGCCCACAAGTGATCTGCGGCCCCGGTGAAAACGCAGGCATCGTCGATATCGGCGACGGGCAATGCGTTGTTTTTAAAATGGAAAGCCACAACCACCCTAGCTACATCGAACCCTACCAAGGTGCGGCCACTGGCGTGGGCGGCATCCTGCGCGACGTGTTTACCATGGGTGCGCGGCCCATCGCGGCGATGAATTCACTATCTTTTGGCGAACCAGATCATCCGAAAACCCGCCAGCTTGTGCACGGCGTGGTCGAGGGTGTGGGCGGTTACGGCAACTGTTTCGGAGTGCCAACTGTCGGCGGTGAAGTGCGCTTTCATCCAGCCTATAACGGCAACTGCCTTGTGAACGCATTTGCGGCGGGCCTCGCCGACACCGACAAGATTTTCTACTCGGCCGCCTCCGGCATCGGCATGCCTGTGGTTTACCTTGGCGCGAAAACCGGACGTGACGGCGTTGGCGGCGCGACCATGGCCTCGGCGGAATTCGACGACACCATCGAAGAAAAGCGCCCCACCGTGCAGGTCGGCGATCCTTTTACCGAAAAGCGCTTGATGGAAGCCACGCTCGAACTGATGGCCACAGGTGCCGTGATCTCGATCCAAGACATGGGTGCGGCTGGCCTGGCCTGTTCTGCCGTGGAAATGGGCGACAAGGGCGGTTTGGGGGTCAAGCTAAACCTCGAAGATGTGCCACAACGCGAACACAACATGACCGCCTATGAAATGATGCTGTCCGAAAGCCAGGAACGCATGCTGATGGTCCTCAAACCAGAGCTTGAGGCCGAAGCCCGCGCTGTGTTTGAAAAATGGGACCTTGATTTCGCCATCATCGGCGAAACCATCGCCGAGGACCGCTTTCTCGTGATGCACAATAACGTGGTCAAAGCCGATCTACCCCTTGCGACACTCTCTGGATCGGCCCCCGAATATGATCGCCCTTGGGTGGAGACCCCCGCCGCGACCCCGCTCGCAGATGTGCCTCAAATCGACGCCATTGATGGGCTGCGCGCGCTGCTGGCATCGCCCAACTACGCGAGCAAACAGTGGGTCTTTGAACAATACGACAGTCAGGTCATGGCCGACACAATCCGCACACCGGGCCTTGGCGCCGGCATTGTACGCGTGCATGGCACCGACAAACTGCTGGCCTTCACTAGCGACGTGACGCCGCGCTATGTGAAAGCCAACCCTGAAATGGGCGGTGCACAGGCGGTTGCCGAAGCCTATCGCAACCTCACTTCCGTAGGTGCAACTCCGCTTGCCACAACCGACAACATGAACTTCGGCAACCCGGAAAAGCCTGAAATCATGGGCCAATTCGTCGGAGCTATCAAAGGCATCGGCGCGGCATGTATCGCGCTTGATATGCCAATCGTGTCTGGCAACGTGTCGCTTTATAACGAAACAGACGGCACGGGCATCCTGCCCACCCCAACCATCGGCGCGGTTGGCCTGATCAAACACGCCGACGATCTGATCGCCGGCACCGTGCGCGACGGCCATGTGGCCCTGCTAGTCGGCGAAACACACGGCCACCTTGGGCAATCCGCGCTTCTGGCCGAAGTCTTTCACCGCGAGGACGGCGACGCGCCGCATGTCGATCTGGCCGCAGAAAAACGCAACGGCGACTTCATCCGCGCCAACCGTGCTTTGATCGACGTCTGCACCGACCTTTCCGATGGCGGCCTCGCGCTGGCCGCGTTCGAACTGGCCGAGGCCGGAAATGTGGGCGTCATCCTTGACGACGGCGCAACACCGCATTGCTTTGGCGAAGATCAGGCGCGCTATCTTATCGCCTGTTCTTTCGACAAAGCCGAAGCCCTCATGGTCGCCGCTGGTCAGTTCCACGTGCCAATCGCAGCCGTTGGCCGATTTACCGGCCAGGATGTTCGCATCGGTCACAGCCAAGCCCCTCTGTCCGAGCTTGCCGAAATCTATCGGACAGGGTTCCACACGGCGATCGGCTAACCTCATCTTGCAAAAAATATCCCCGCAGGAGGCTCCAACACCTCGATAGCCAGCACCAATCCTTGCAGGCACCCCATTGCCGCCCTACATTCCAACAGAACAGACAGACGAGGCCCCACATGGCGATCACCGCACACGAGATTGAAACCCTGCTGCGCGACAGCTTTCCCGACGCGAAAATCGCGGTGCAGGGCGACGACGGCGCGCATTTCGCCGCCGAAGTGATCGACGAGAGCTTTCGCGGCCAAAACCGCGTGCAACAACAACGCGCTGTCTATGCGGCCCTTAAGGGCAAAATGGATGGCAGTCAGGGTGAACTTCACGCGCTTGCCCTGACAACCAAAGCCCCCGAATAACGCCAAATCCTGTTACAGGATTTGTGAACAGAGTTTCGTCGAAGCTCTGCCACCGAAAAGGACCAAGACCAATGACCACTGAAACCCAGATCAAAGATATCGTAACCGCCAACGAAGTCGTGCTGTTCATGAAAGGCACTAAAGAAATGCCCCAGTGCGGCTTTTCTTCCCGCGTGGCGGGCGTGCTGAACTTCATGGGCATTGAGTTTGCCGATGTGAACGTGCTGGCTGACGAAGCCCTGCGCCAGGGCATCAAGGATTATTCCGACTGGCCCACCGTGCCGCAGCTCTATGTCAAAGGCGAATTCGTTGGGGGTTGCGACATCATCACCGAAATGACCCTGTCGGGCGAACTTGATACATTGCTGGAAAAAGAAGGTGTGGCGTTCAACAAAGAAGCCGCCAAAAAAATCCGCGAAGCCAACGCCGAGTAAGCCCGCGATACGCAAAAGAATACGGGCGGTGGCTGCATAACAGTCACCGCCCGCTTTTCGTTTCCGACGACCGGATTAGTATTCTACTTTGCTCTCGCCTGCAGCCGCAAACTTGTGCTCGACTGTATCGGCAAGTGCTTCGGCCCTTGCTGCCAGTTCGGCCAGCGCATCCGTAACTTCAGATGGCACGACGGGCACTTCGACGCGCAACGGATCGGGCGTACCTTGGGCCGCGATACGGTCAAGTTCTGCTTGCAATTGTCCCGCCTGCCGTTCGGCTTCGCGCACTTTGTCTTCAAGCGCTGCGGTTTTATCAGCCAGCAACAGCCCCGACATCAGCAGCATCCGTGATTCCGGCATTCGCCCGATCTGCGTGGACAGGCTGGTCGCTTCGATATCAAGCATATTTGCTGCCGTTTGCAGGAAATGCTCTTCACCGTCTTGGCAGGCTACCTCGAATGTGCGGCCTCCGATGGAAATCTCGACCTGTGGCATTACGCGCCCTCCTCTGAAATCAGGGGCTTCAACTCGTTGAGAACCGCGTCCACTTCGGCGATGTCGGCAGCCCGCGAGGCGCGTAGGGCCTCCAGCTCAGCCAGCATAGCCTTGTTGATCAAATGCGGCTCGGCCACGTTTTCGCCGACGGCTTTGCGCAGCTGGTCGTTGATATCGCGCAGTTCTGCGTTCACCTGACGCAACCGCTGCAGATTGCGGTCGGATCTGACGGCCGTTGTACGATAGCCTTCGACGACTCCGGGCATGTCGTTGATCTTGCCGTCCTGACGGTCTTTCAGTGCGGACACCCGCGCTTCAAGCTGGGCGTTCGCGTCTTTTTCCTGCGCGAGCAGCGCGCGCAAATCGGCGAGCTCGCTAGGGTTATGAACTGGCGGCGCGGGTGCTGGCGATGCCCCTGCCGCATCGACACCGCGGCGGATCCTGTCCAGCGCAGCGGTAATGCGCCCCTCAAGTTCGGTGATGTCGCTCATATGCCCGTCCCTCTTGTTGTTCGACCAAACCCAAACGGGTTGGCGGACACGTGATCCGGTCACATCGGGCTGACCGTCGGGCCCGCTTTGACACGGTGTTACCCCCAAACACGGGTCGGCCGCAGCGAATCGCCCCAGAATAGGCAAATGTTACGGCATCCTTTGCCGACCCGCAAATGCACAGATGCCTTGGATAATAGGTGCTTAGCCTGCGCTGTTGACGCAAACCCCAAGCCGCGCTTGATCTTGGGGGGCTGGCTGCTATGACCCTATAACGACCGAACACATGGCATAAGGACTGCACCCTTGGATATTGACGCGCTGCGCAAAGCACACCCCAACCACTGGATGAAAGCCGCGGCTATCCGCACGCTGGCCCTTGATGGCGTCGCTGCCGCAAAATCCGGCCACTCAGGCATGCCAATGGGCATGGCTGATGTCGCAACGGTCTTGTTTGAAAAGCACCTGCGTTTTGATCCAAAGGCACCGTTCTGGCCCGACCGTGACCGGTTCATTCTGTCTGCCGGCCATGGGTCGATGCTGATCTATGCGCTGCTTTATCTGACGGGCTATGAGCAAACGACTTTGCAGCAGCTCAAGGACTTCCGCCAAAAGGGTGCACGCACCGCCGGACACCCTGAATACGGCCACCTTGAAGGAATCGAAACCACCACAGGCCCGCTGGGTCAGGGCCTTGCCAATTCGGTCGGTTTTGCCATTGCCGAGGAAATCTTGCGCGCGCGTTTTGGCGCCAAGGCGATAGATCACCACACCTATGTCATGGCCGGAGACGGCTGCCTCATGGAAGGTATCAGCCAAGAGGCGATTGGCCTTGCTGGCATGCAACAGCTGTCCAAGCTGGTGGTGTTCTTTGATGACAACAACATCACCATCGACGGCACCGTTGATTTGGCCGATATCACAGATCAGCCCGCCCGTTTCGCGGCCTCAGGTTGGCATGTGCAATCCATCGACGGGCACGACCCTGTGGCGATTGACACTGCAATCAAGGCTGCCAAAGCTGATCCACGCCCCTCGATGATTGCTTGCAAGACGCATATCGCGCTGGGCCACGCGGCGCAGGATACCTCCAAAGGCCACGGCGCCCTAACCGATCCTGCACAGTTGCAAGCGGCCAAGGATGCCTATGGCTGGCCCTACGGTCCGTTTGAAATCCCTGCCGACGTGAAATCACAATGGGAAGCCATGGGTGAACGCGGCGCGGCCGCCCGCGCGAATTGGGAAGCAGGCTTTGCCAAGCTCCCTAAATCCAAGCAGGACGAATTCAACCGCGCCTTTGCTTTGGATGCGCCCCAAAAGCTGTCAGCCACAATTAAAGCGCTTAAAAAGCAGTTCAGCGAAAGCGCGCCAAAAATGGCTACGCGGTCGTCGTCTGAAAAGACGCTAGAGGTGATCAACCCGATCATGCCTGAAACCATCGGCGGCTCGGCTGATCTGACCGGCTCGAACAACACAAAAACTGCCGATCTGGGTGTATTCAACCCCGACAACCGCGCGGGCCGTTTCATCCACTACGGCATCCGTGAACACGGGATGGCGGCAGCGATGAACGGTATGGTGCTGCATGGTGGCATCCGTCCCTATTCAGGCACGTTTATGTGTTTCACCGATTACGCCCGTGGTGCCATGCGCCTTTCCGCGCTGATGCAAATCCCGACGGTTTACGTTATGACCCACGATAGCATCGGCCTTGGCGAAGACGGTCCGACCCACCAGCCGGTCGAACATCTGGCAATGCTGCGTGCTACGCCCAACACCAACGTGTTCCGCCCCGCCGACGCCGTTGAAGTGGCGGAAAGCTGGGAATGTGCGCTGACTGATAAAACCACACCATCGGTGCTGGCGCTGTCCCGCCAAGGGCTGCCAACTGTGCGCCTTGAGCATAAAAACAAGAACCTCACAGCACTTGGCGGCTATGTTCTGGCAGATTCCACAAGCAAACGTCAGGCGATCCTGATGGCGACAGGCTCTGAGATCAGCATTGCCATGGCGGCCCGCGACATTCTTGAGGCCCAAGGTATCGGCACGCGCGTTGTGTCTATGCCATGCTGGGAATTATTCGAGACCCAAGACGACGGCTATCGCAAGCGCGTCCTTCCCGGTGGACCGGTGCGCGTCGCAATCGAAGCAGGCGTGCGCCTTGGCTGGGACAAATGGTTGCTTGGCGAACGTGGTCGCGAATCCAAAGCCGGATTTATCGGCATGCACGGATTTGGGGCATCTGCCCCCGCACCGGAATTGTTTGAACACTTCGGGATCACCGCAGAAGCGACGGCAGACAAGGTCAAGGCGCTGCTGGGTCTTTAAGAACATCCGTAAAAACAAGGGGAACGTACCAATGAAATTCACGGCTTTCGTTCCCCTTATCGTGTCGCTTGCACTGCTGGGTTGCGACGAGGTTGCGACAAAGCAGCTTCCGACCGCCCCGCCTGGCAAGGGTGGCGTGCCAGTCGCATCGGCGCCTGCGCTATCGGGCCCACCCGAGGCACGCGCGGATGAATTCGCCGCGTCTTTCCTTAACTCGATCCAAGCGCGGTCATTTCGTGAACGCCGCGAGCTTTGCGGCTATTTCGTGCTGCAGCAAAACGGACAGATCACCGCGACACCACCGCAACCGGGCACTTTTGCAAGTTGCGACATGGATGCCCCACGCAGTGGCAGCGGTGCCTTTGCCTCGTATCATACCCATGGGGCCTACGGCAGCGAATACGACAACGAAGTCCCGTCTGAAACCGACCTGCTCAGCGATTGGGATTTTCGCATGAACGGCTATGTCAGCACGCCCGGTGGCCGTGTCTGGCGTGTCGATTACAGTGACCGCGACACCCGTCAGGTCTGCGGCCAAGGCTGCATCGCAGTTGACCCAGGATTCCGGCCCGAGGATGAAGCAGGCATTCGCCAATCCTACACATTAGGCCAACTGCGCGCCCGCGGAGATTCGTTCTAGAGCGCACGCTTGGACGCGGCCCAAGGGCGCGCGCGCCCAACCGCAGCAAACTGTTAGCGCCAACCTGCGGTAATCCGGCACTGTTACCGCTAACGCGTTGGCAAATATCACCTTTTTACTTTGACCAGTGGCCCGCACCGCCTATACCGCCCGCAATATCAGGTATGCGGCAAGCGGGGACAATCATGACGGTAACAATTGGTATCAATGGGTTTGGCCGGATCGGTCGCTGCACCCTGGCGCATATTTTTGAATCTGCGCGCAACGATGTGCAGGTTGTTAAAATTAACGCTACCGGCCCCGTGGAAACCAACGCCCACCTACTGCGCTATGACAGCATCCATGGGCGCTTTGGTGGCACCATCACCGTCAAGGACGGCGCGCTTGATCTGGGCCGCGGGCCGATTGAAATGATGTCGACTTACAATCCCGAAGAACTTGATTGGTCCGGCGTTGACGTGGTTCTGGAATGTTCCGGCAAATTCAACGATGGTAAAAAATCCGCCGTTCACCTGACACGCGGCGCGAAAAAAGTCCTGATCTCGGCCCCTGCATCTAACGTTGATCGCACGGTCGTTTATGGCGTTAATCACCGCAGCTTGCAGGCTGATGAACGGATGATCTCGAACGGATCTTGCACCACGAACTGCCTTGCCCCGCTGGCCAAGGTGCTGAACGACGCGATTGGCATCGAACGTGGCATCATGACCACGATCCACAGCTACACAGGTGATCAGCCCACGCATGATCGCCGTCACGACGACCTTTATCGCGCCCGCGCCGCCGCAATGGCGATGATCCCCACTTCTACAGGTGCAGCCAAGGCATTAGGCGAAGTGCTGCCCGAATTGGCAGGCAAGCTTGACGGCACAGCGATGCGCGTGCCCACACCCAACGTCAGCGCAGTCGATCTGACATTTGAGGCATCACGGGACGTCAGTGTCGCAGATGTGAACGCCGCCGTTGCCGAAGCCGCCGCTGGCCATATGGGCGCTGTTTTGTCCTATGATCCCGAGCCAAAGGTCAGCATTGATTTTAACCACACGCCTTATTCCGCGATATTTGCACCCGATCAGACCAAAGTCGTCGGCGGGCGCACCGTACGCGTGCTGGCATGGTATGATAACGAATGGGGCTTTAGTGCGCGTATGGCAGACGTTGCGGGCGCAATGGGTCGGTTGATGCACTAACCTTTGCCATTCGGCAAAAGCGCGGCTAACACTGCCCCATGACCAACATCATCTCTATTTGGCTTGTCGTTCTAATCACAGCATTTTTCGTGCTCGACCACTATGTGTTCGAGATGAATGCGTTTTTTTTCCTGATACGCGAATTCATGAAATTGATCGAGTATGTGGCCTTTTGGCGTTAGGACATCTGCGATCTGCGGTTGACCTTTTGGCCAAAATCGCGATGTTAGCGCCAACAGTTCAGCCATTTTGGCGTGGACGTTGCAGTTTCTCAACGCGAGGGGATTACCATGGCGGTTAAAGTAGCAATAAACGGTTTCGGACGCATCGGGCGCAACGTGCTGCGCGCAATCATCGAAACCGGACGCACCGACATTGAAGTCGTCGCGATCAACGATCTTGCACCAGTCGAAACCAACGCGCATCTGCTTCAGTATGACAGCGTTCATGGCCGTTTCCCGCACCCCGTCACCACCACCGAAGACACCATCGACGTGGGTCGTGGCCCGATGAAAGTTACAGCACTGCGCAACCCCGCCGATCTGCCATGGGCAGACGTGGATATCGTGCTGGAGTGCACAGGTATCTTCAGCTCCAAGGAAGCCTGTCAGGCCCACATTGAAAACGGGTCCAGCCGCGTGCTGATCTCGGCTCCCGGTAAGAACGCCGATAAAACAATTGTTTACGGTGTGAACGACGGGTTGCTGACAGCCGATGATATCGTCGTCTCGAACGCGTCCTGCACCACCAACTGTCTTGCCCCTGTGGCAAAGGTGCTCAACGACAGCATCGGTATCAAGCGTGGCTTTATGACCACAGTGCACAGCTATACGGGCGATCAGCCAACTCTGGATACGATGCATAGCGACCTTTACCGCGCCCGCGCCGCCGCCTTGTCAATGATCCCCACGTCAACGGGTGCAGCCAAGGCCGTCGGTCTGGTCTTGCCAGAACTGGACGGCATCCTTGATGGTGTTGCGATCCGCGTTCCAACGCCAAACGTGTCCTGCGTCGATCTGACATTTGAAGCCAAGCGCGACACTACGATCGAAGAAATCAACGATCTGATCCGTGCGGCCGCACAGGCTGGGCCGCTCAAGGGGATCCTTGGGTTCACTGACAAAAAGCTGGTCAGCTGCGACTTTAACCATGATCCGCATTCAAGCATCTTTGCGACCGATCAGACCAAGGTCATGGGCGGCGATATGTGCCGGATCCTGACGTGGTATGACAACGAATGGGGCTTTTCAAACCGCATGGCCGACACGGCCGTCGCGATGGGCAAATTCCTGTAAAAACAACGCTTTAAAGCGCGTTACTTGGGGCCACCTTTCGGGGTGGCCTTTTTCGTTTAGCGCAACCGTTCGATCAGCGCCGCTTTGATCGCGGGGGGCACAAATTTACTGACATCGCCACCAAGGCGCGCGATTTCCTTAACCAGTTTGCTGGCGATCGCTTGATTTTTGGCATCCGCCATCAAGAACACAGTTTCAATTGTACTATCAAGTGAACGGTTCATCCCAACCATTTGGAATTCATACTCAAAATCAGAAACCGTTCGCAGACCGCGAATGATAACAGCTGCCCCCACGTCGCGGGCGCAATCGATCAGAAGATTATCAAACGGATGCGCGACAATCTCGGTTTCGGTCTCTTGGGCGATGCTGGCACATTCCGCCTCTATCATCGCCACCCGTTCTTCCAATGTGAACAACGGTCCCTTGTCGCGATTGATCGCCACGCCAATCACTAATCGGTCGACCAGCGAACAAGCGCGGCGAATAATATCGGTATGCCCGTAGGTTACGGGATCAAACGTACCTGGATAAAGTCCGACGCGCATGGCGCACCTCCTCGTTTATGTCATCTGGCACGCAACATTAATGCGCTGGTGATTGCAAGGGGGGCTAGTGCCCCATGATCATGCCTTGCAATGCATCTTTTTCCATCGAAAGTTGCGACAGCCGCGCCTTGACCACATCACCGATAGAAATAAGTCCGATCATTGCGCCATCTTCGACCACCGGCAGGTGACGAAAGCGCCCATTCGTCATCATTTCCAACACCTTATCAGCGCTATCATTGCGCCCGCAACAAATCGGATTGGCCGTCATCAGCGCGCTAATCGGTTCGTCCAGACAGGCCGCACCACGTTTGCCAAGTTCGCGGACAATATCGCGTTCCGACAAAATCCCATCGGGCGACTTGCCCCCTTTGGACACCACAATCGTCCCGATCCGCTTTTGCGAAAGCAGCGCCACAGCCTCATAGACTTTTGCGCCCGGTTCAAGTGTCAGCACACCTGTATCTGCCTTGGACTTAAGAATCTGTTGCACGATCATGGCGGTCTCCTTTGAAATGCTGGATGCGCTAGCGTCCTAGCTTTTAGCCCCTCCTGTCAAGCGCGCCTGAGCTTCAAGTTGCGTGACTTCGCGCCGCAAACCTTCGATCAGCAGCGCAGCAAATCGGCTTAGGCGTTCCGATCGCCGGTCCGAAAGGTGGCGCACGAGGTAAAACGCGCGGGTTAACGCCAGCGCCTCTTGCAGCACGAAATGCAGTTCGGGCGCAAAGGGCATCGCGAAATCATGCACGATCCCGACCCCACCCTGACGCAGCATTTGCAACTGCACAGACACGGAATTAGACGCAAGTTGCACCGCCGTGGCACCAATATCGCCCAGATAATCCAGCTCCTTATCAAAGATCATATCGGGGATATAACCAACGATCCGTTCATCGCGAAGATCGGCAAGAGTTTGATATTGCACATTTTTTGTGGTGGCAAGATGCAGGTGATAATCGGTGATCTTCTGTACCGACAGCCTTCCGGCGTCCGGCGGGCTGACCGTGATGGCCATATCCGCCTCGCGTTTGGACAGGTTTACCACACGCGGCAACGCCAACACCTGAATTTCAAGCGCCGGATTTTCGGATTGGATCGCAGCACAAACCTGCGGCAGCAGGAAGTTAGCGCAGCCATCCGGTGCGCCAATGCGAATTTGCCCCGTTAGACCACCACGACCGGATGGCACATGCAGCGCGGGCGACAATGCGTCTTCGGCGCGGGTCGCATGGGACTGCAGCCGCGTGCCAAGGTCCGTCAACGCATAGCCCTGCGGTGATTTCACGAACAATGCGCCGCCAACCGCGTCTTCAAGCCGCGCAATGCGCCGCCCCAAGGTCGCCGGATCCATCCGCAACACAGGCGCGGCACCTGAAAGGCTTTCGGCCCGCGCAACAGCCAAGAATATCCGCACATCGTCCCAGTTCATCGCCATACCCACAAAAATGCAAAGCCATTTTGGTAATGTGGCGCTTTTCACAACAAAAATGCAAGGCTATGATGAAATCAACGCAACAGGAGGCACCCATGCAAGAACTGACCCATTACATTGGCGGCGCGCACGTCAAAGGCACGTCTGGCCGTTTCGCGGACGTCTTTAACCCCGCCACAGGCGAGGTGCAGGCCAAAGTACCGCTCGCCAACAGCGACGAAATGGACAAGGCGGTGGCAATCGCCGTCGCTGCGCAGCCCGCTTGGGCCGCCGTGAACCCGCAGCGCCGTGCACGCGTTATGATGAAATTCGTCGATCTGCTGAACCGCGACATGGACAAGCTCGCCGAGGCACTGTCACGCGAGCACGGCAAAACCCTGCCGGACGCCGCAGGCGATGTGCAACGCGGGCTTGAGGTCGCAGAATACTGCATCGGTGCGCCACAAATGCTTAAGGGCGAATTCACCGATGGCGCAGGCCCCGGAATTGATATTTACTCAATGAAACAAGCGCTTGGCGTCACCGCCGGCATCACGCCGTTTAACTTTCCAGCCATGATCCCGATGTGGATGTTCGCCCCTGCGATTGCGTGCGGCAATGCATTCATCCTCAAACCGTCCGAACGTGATCCATCGGTCCCACTGATGCTGGCCGAACTGTTTGAAGAAGCGGGCCTGCCCAAGGGCATCCTGCAAGTCGTGAACGGCGACAAGGACAGCGTCGATGCAATCCTTGATCATCCTGACATCATGTCGATTGGCTTTGTCGGTTCCACGCCGATCGCCGAATATATCTACGGGCGCGGCTGTTCCAACGGCAAGCGCGTTCAGTGTTTTGGCGGCGCGAAAAACCACATGATCATCATGCCCGATGCGGACATGGATCAGGCCGCTGACGCGTTGGTCGGCGCCGGATACGGGGCAGCCGGCGAGCGTTGCATGGCGATTTCCGTCGCCGTGGCCGTGGGCAATGACACAGCAGATCGTTTGATCGAAAAGCTGGTGCCGCGGATCGAAGCACTGAAAGTCGGCCCATATACGTCGGGCAATGACGTGGATTACGGCCCCGTTGTCACCGCCGCGGCCAAGGCCAATATCGAGCGTCTGGTGCAAACCGGCATCGACCAAGGCGCAAAACTGGTCGTGGACGGGCGCAATTTCAATCTGCAAGGCTATGAAAATGGCTTTTTCGTCGGCCCACACCTGTTTGATAACGTGACCACCGACATGGATATCTACACGCAGGAAATTTTTGGCCCAGTGCTGACCACCGTGCGCGCTGAAACCTACGAAGAGGCGCTGGCGATGGCGACCGATCATGAATACGGCAACGGCACCGCGATCTTTACGCGCGATGGTGACGCCGCGCGTGATTTCGCATCGCGTGTGCAGGTCGGCATGGTTGGCATCAACGTGCCTATCCCCGTGCCGCTGGCCTATCACACCTTTGGCGGTTGGAAAAAATCCGCCTTTGGCGACCTGAACCAGCACGGGCCTGACGCGTTCAAGTTCTACACCAAGACCAAGACCGTCACCGCACGCTGGCCCTCGGGCATCAAAGAGGGCGGCGAATTCTCTATCCCAGTGATGGAATAAGCAATCAGGCGCAGGTCGCAAAATTGTGACCTGCGCCAACCACACCTTGATCATAGGGTCATTCCACCGCACACTCTGTAAATGAACCCAAAGGAGGTTGCGATGATGATTGAGATGAACAGACGGACCATATTGGGCGGGCTGGTTGTTGCACCGCTCGCGCTTATGGGCACACGCGCCCACGCCGCGACGCATACGATCACCATCGAAGGTTTTGCTTTCTCGCCGGAAACGCTTGATGTTGCGGTCGGTGACACCGTTGTCTTTAGCAATGTCGACAATGCGCCCCACACCGGCACCGCCGAAGACGGCAGTTTTGACACCGGGCGCCTCAACAATGGCGATACAGGCGAAATTACCATTCAGTTGGTGGGTGCGCATCCCTACAAATGCGCCTTTCACCCCGCGATGCAGGGCGTGATTAACGCCTCCTAACCCAAGAGCGCGATCATGAACGAACCAGACTTTACCATCGGCATCGAGGAGGAATACCTTCTCGTGGATCGCGACAGCTTGATGCTTGCACAGGTTCCCGACGCGATGATGAAGGAATGCACTGCGGCGCTTGGCGGACAGGTCAGCCCCGAATACCTGCAATGTCAGATCGAGATTGGCACCGGCGTCTGCGCCACGATTGACGAGGCGCGCCAAGACCTGAAGCATCTGCGCACAACCGTACGCGACGTCGCCGAAAACTATAACCTCGCGCCAATCGCCGCTTCCTGCCATCCGCTGGCCGATTGGAAGCAGCAACACCACACAGAAAAAGACCGCTATAATCAGTTGCGCATCGAATTGGGCGGGGTTGTGCGGCGGATGCTGATCTGCGGGATGCATGTTCATGTTGGGCTGAACGACGATCCGCTACGCGCCGATCTGATGGGGCAGATGTCGTATTTCCTGCCGCACTTGCTGGCGCTTTCTACCTCGTCGCCGTTCTGGCAGGGCGAAGACACTGGGCTGGCCTCGTATCGCCTGACGGTGTTCGACAATCTGCCGCGCACCGGGTTGCCGCCGCAACTTGATAGCTGGGGGGAATACGACAGGTCCGTGCAAGCGCTGGTCGATCTGGGCGTAATCGAGGATTCATCGAAAATCTGGTGGGATTTGCGGCCCTCATCGCGGTTCCCGACGCTTGAGACCCGTATTTGCGATGTTGGCCCACGGCTCGAACATACGCTGTCGATTGCTGCATTGATCCAATGCCTGACCCGGATGCTCTATCGCTTGCGCCGCGACAACCAGCGTTGGCGCCAATATGACAATTTTCTTGTGGCTGAAAACCGCTGGCGTGCACAACGTTATGGTGTGAACGAGGGGCTGATCGACTTTGGCCGTGGTGCAATCGTGCCGTTTGCCGACCTGCTGGATGAAATGATTGAATTAGTCGGCGAAGACTCCGAGGCGCTGAAGTGCACAACCGAAGTCACGGGCGCACGTGATATCCTCAAGCTTGGCACGAGTGCGGACCGCCAACGTGCAGTGGCGCAGGTGGCGGCAGTTGCGGGTGACGGCCACACCGATCAAATGCGCGCGGTAGTCTCTCATCTGATCGCGGAATTCAGCACCGACCTTTAGGAAATAATCGACGCCCCTTTGGTGATCTTGTCACTGACACGTCGCACCACTGGGCATAAAATTGTCTCGTAACTCAAAAGGATGTTCCCCATGTTCAAAAACAACGTTGGTCAGATTGACCGTACCCTGCGCATCGTTATTGGTGTCGCGCTTCTTGCAGGCTTTTTCCTTAACGCTGATGCCGCATACCGCTGGCTGTATCTGATAGGCATAGTGCCGCTGGCGACGGGTCTGATGGGTAGCTGCGCAATCTATTCCGTTTTCGGATTTAGCACCTGCCAAATGAAGAAATAACCAATCATGGCGGCCTTACTCGGCCGCCACTTTCCGTTTTGCTGCAAGCATCGGCTTAAGGTAATGGCCGGTGTAGCTTTCGGCCACTTCAGCCACCTGTTCGGGCGTTCCCGTAGCCACGACCATGCCGCCACCGTCCCCCCCTTCGGGGCCAATGTCGATGATCCAATCGGCAGTCTTCACAACATCCAGATTGTGTTCGATTACGATCACCGAGTTGCCCTGCTCGACTAGCTCGTGCAGCACCTCAAGCAGCTTTTTCGTATCCTCGAAATGCAGACCCGTTGTGGGTTCGTCCAAAATATAAAGCGTGCGTCCAGTTGATCGCTTTGCCAACTCCTTGGACAGCTTGACGCGCTGCGCCTCACCGCCCGACAGGGTCGTCGCGGATTGGCCAACCTTGATATAGCCAAGGCCGACCCGCACCAGTGCATCCATCTTTTCACGGATGCTGGGGACGGCCTTGAAAAACGCTTGTGCATCTTCAACTGTCATATCAAGAACGTCCGCTATGCTTTTGCCTTTAAAGCGAACTTCTAATGTTTCGCGGTTATAACGCCCGCCTTTGCAGGTCTCGCATTGCACGTAAACATCGGGCAGAAAGTGCATCTCGATCTTGATCAAACCATCGCCGGAACAGGCCTCGCAGCGCCCGCCCTTGACGTTAAAACTGAACCGCCCAGGTTTGTAACCGCGCGTCTTTGCCTCGGGCAGGCCCGCGAACCAATCGCGGATCGGCGTGAAGGCACCCGTATAGGTCGCGGGGTTGGATCGCGGCGTGCGGCCAATGGCGCGCTGGTCGATGTCGATCACCTTGTCCAGATGCTCAAGCCCCTTGATCTGATCACAAGGTGCTGGCGTTTGCCGTGCGCCGTTCAAGCGCATGCTTGCCGTCTTGAACAGGGTTTCAATCGTCAGTGTCGATTTACCGCCACCCGACACACCCGTCACGCATACAAATTTCGCCAACGGAAAATCCACATTGATGCCGCGCAGGTTGTTGCCCGTCGCGTTCTTGATGCTGACCTTTTTCTTGTTACCCTTGCGTCGGTTCGCGCTGAACGGAATTTCACGCGTGCCGGTCAGATATTGGCCGGTGATGCTGTCGGGATTAGCCTCGATTTGCGCAGGCGTGCCCTGCGCGATGATCTGCCCACCGTGCACGCCTGCGCCCGGGCCGATATCGAACACATAGTCCGCTTCGCGAATTGCTTCTTCGTCGTGCTCCACCACGATCACCGTATTGCCTTGATCACGCAGGTTTTTTAGCGTGATCAGCAGGCGAGAATTGTCGCGCTGATGCAAGCCAATCGACGGCTCATCCAGCACGTACAGCACGCCCGTGAGGCCCGATCCGATTTGGCTGGCCAAACGAATGCGCTGCGCCTCGCCGCCCGAAAGCGTGCCTGCGTTGCGCGACAAGGTCAGGTATTCAAGGCCGACATTGTTCAGAAACCCCAAGCGTTCGCGGATTTCTTTCAAAATCGCCTTGGCGACGGCGTTTTTTTGCTTGGTCAGGGATGCAGGCACGCTTTCGCACCAATCAAACGCCTCGCGGATCGACATCTGCACGACGTGGCCCACATGGAGGCCACCGATTTTGACGGCCAAAGCTTCGGGACGCAGTCGGAATCCTTCGCAGGTTTTGCAGTGACGGTTATTCTGATAGCGCTCGAATTCTTCGCGAATCCAGTTGCTGTCGGTTTCACGATAGCGGCGTTCCATGTTCGGGATCACGCCTTCGAATGCGCGGCTCACTTGATAAACGCGGCCACCCTCGTCATAGCGAAATTTAATCTCTTCCTCGCCCGAACCATAAAGAAACACCTGCTGCACGTTTTCGGGCAGATCCATCCAGCGGGTATTCTTGTCGAACGCGAAATGTTTCGCAATCGCTTCAATGGTTTGCAGGAAATACGGCGATTTTCCTTTGCGCCAAGGGGCCAGCGCCCCGTCATAGATTTTTAGCGACGGATCTGGCACCACAAGGCGCTCATCAAAGAACAGCTCGACCCCCAAACCGCCACAGGCCGGGCAGGCCCCAAAGGGCGCGTTGAACGAAAACAGGCGTGGTTCGATTTCAGGAATCGTGAAACCGGATACGGGACAGGCGAAATTCTCGGAAAACGTAATGCGCGCCGGCTCGCCTTCTGCAGGGGCGGTTTCCAGAACCGTAATGCCATCGGCCAAATCCAACGCGGTGCGGAAACTGTCGGCAAGCCTCGTTTCCAGCCCTTCACGCACAACGATCCGGTCAACAACCACGTCGATGTCATGGCGGAATTTTTTGTCGAGCGTCGGCGGTTCGTCCAGCTCGTAAAACTCACCATCGACCTTGACGCGTTGAAAGCCTTGCTTGCGTAACTCTAGGAATTCCTTGCGGTATTCGCCTTTGCGGTCGCGGATGATCGGGGCCAACAGATAGCCGCGCGTGCCCTCTTCCATGTCCATGACACGGTCAACCATATCCTGCACTTGCTGCGCTTCGATTGGCAATCCGGTGGCGGGCGAAAATGGTGTGCCCGCCCGCGCAAATAGCAAACGCATGTAGTCGTAAATCTCGGTCACGGTGCCGACGGTGGATCGCGGATTCTTGCTGGTGGTCTTTTGTTCGATGGAAATCGCAGGCGACAGACCGGAAATGCGATCTACATCGGGCTTTTCCATCATATCCAGAAACTGGCGCGCATAGGCAGACAGCGATTCCACGTAGCGGCGCTGGCCTTCGGCATAGATCGTGTCGAACGCGAGACTGGACTTTCCCGAGCCAGAAAGGCCTGTAATCACAACCAGTTGGTCGCGCGGAATGTCCACGTCGATGTTCTTGAGATTGTGTTCGCGCGCGCCGCGCACTTCGATGAATTTCTGCTCTGCCATGCTGGCCCCCTACTGAGAGGTTAAGATGTAGTTTAACTGGCCCGCGCCGCCAACCCAAAATGCGGAACATGTCGTGAACATGCATGCTGCCCATTTACATTTCATTTTTGGAATGTATTTACTAACGGCAACACCAAGAATGGAACATATCATGTTGAACTTACTTCGCACAAAAAGCCAACGCCCTGCAGGCCTCACTGCCGCTGACGTTGTAGCACAGGTCTCTGATGGAACGCTGACCCTGATCGACATTCGCGATCCCAGCGAGGCCGCGATGACCGGCAGAGCAAAAGGCGCGGTTGCAATCCCGCTGGTGGCGCTGCAGATGCATGCCGATCCGGCCAGCCCAGAATGCCACATATCCCTTAAGACTGACCAACCGATCGCGCTTTATTGTGCTTCGGGCGCTCGGTCCGGGATGGCTGTACAAATGATGCGGCAAATGGGTTACGAAAACGTCACAAATTTAGGCGGTTTGCATCACTGGAGCGCAGCGGGCGGCGAAGTCGTCTAACGCCGGACCAAATATCGCAGCTTAACGTCCACTTCCCAGAACGACGCAATTGTGTTTTCCTTTCGGTATTCAACGATCCGAGGATTTCATAATGCGCCGTTTTGATCTGCTTATTGGCCTGTGTTTGTTGCCTGCTGCCCTCGCGGCGCAGGACCGCCCGAATACGGTCCTTGTGCTGAATGCCTCGGGGTCCAGGTGGGGGCAGATTGACGGTGTCGCCAAAATCACCATCGCGCAAGAGCTCGTCACCGATCTGCTGCAAACCCTCCCCGCTGACCAGCGCATTGGCCTGACGGTTTACGGCCACCGCACGCGGGGCGATTGACTTACATTGAAACCATCGTCGCGCCTGATCTGGGCACACGCGATGCAATTGCACAGGCTGTGGCGGGTATCCACCCGCTAGGCAAAACACCGATGACCGACGCCGTGATCGCCGCCGCGCAGGCCCTGCTTTATACCGAAGTCAGCGCCAGGGTTATCCTTGTAAGTGACGGCACTTTCCGCGCCACGAATGGCGAGGGTGGGCCAGTCATCACTGATCAGGTCATTTGGACCATCGCCAGCGATGCGCGTGTCATCGCCGAAAACGAGACTGGCAACCTGATTCCTCTTGATGCGATAGAAGGCACGCACCGTGCGACCGCCACACGGGTGGTGCAGGAATTGACCGAGGAAACACTCTTCACCGCGCCAGGCGCGGGCGATGTGAGGTCACCTTGCCCTTTACCCCCCCCGCCGCTGGCCACCGTCGGCGGCCCCGCAACTACCCCGATTGGCGCGACCGTGCCCGTCCAATGGACTGGCACGAATGCAGATATCAACCGCGTTGTTGTCGCCATCCCCGGCGAGCGTGACTACGAAACCCACGCCTATACTAAGAACGACAGCCTGCTTGATCTGCAAATGCCATTCGAACCTGGCATGTAGAAACTACGCTATGTCAGCGGCACGAACGATCTTGGGGTCGGCCCTTTGTTCGAAGTCACGCAGGCGGACGTCAGCCTCATGGCGCCCGACACCGCCACGCCGAGTGACACGATTGACGTAGGCTGGAACGGGCCAGATTATGTCGATGACGATATCACGGTCAGCGAATTGGGTGATGACCGTGATATTGATTACGCCAACACGCAGCGTGGCAATCCCGCGGAACTTACCACGCCCGACACACCCGGCATCTATGAATTGCGCTATGTGATGCGGCAAGATTCAACTGTGATCGGTACGTGCATGATCATCGTGACCAAATAACGCAAAAGGGCGACCCCGATAAAGTAGCCGCCCTTTTTATTGTTGCCGCCGTGGGCCGCTTACATATGGATCACACGTCCGTAAGCATCCAGCACGCTTTCGTGCATCATTTCTGACAAGGTTGGATGTGGGAAGACGGTGTTCATCAGGTCTTCCTCGGTGGTCTCAAGCTGGCGACCGACAACATAGCCTTGGATCAGTTCGGTGACTTCCGCGCCAATCATATGCGCGCCCAGAAGCTCGCCTGTTTTGGCATCAAATACGGTTTTGACCATGCCTTCGGGTTCACCCAGCGCAATCGCCTTGCCGTTGCCCATGAACGGAAACCGGCCGACCTTGATGTCATAACCCAGTTCTTTGGCCTTGGCCTCGGTGTAGCCGACGGACGCAACCTGCGGGTGGCAATAGGTGCAACCGGCGATGCTTTCGGGTTTGATCGGATGCGCGTGTTTGCCCGCGATCAGATCGGCAACCATGACACCTTCGTGGCTGGCCTTATGTGCCAACCACGGCGCACCTGCGATATCGCCAATGGCATAAAGCCCGTCAACGCCGGTGCGGCAGAATTCGTCCGTCACAACATGGGTGCGGTCGATCTTGACCCCCAGTTCCTCAAGCCCCAAGCCTTCGACGTTGCCAACGATACCAACGGCAGAAATGACTGTGTCAAATTCCATCTTTTCGACTTTGCCGTTCGCTTCGATATGCGCCGTAACTTTGCCTTTTGCGCGATCCAGCTGCTTGACCATGGATTTCTCCATGATCTTCATGCCCTGCTTGACGAACGCCTTTTTCGCAAATGCGCTGATTTCGGCGTCTTCCACGGGCAGCACGCGGTCCATAACTTCGACAACCGTCGTGTCAGCACCCAGCGTGTTGTAAAAGCTGGCAAATTCAATGCCGATAGCGCCTGAGCCTATGACCAGAAGTTTCTTGGGCATATGCGGTGGCTGCAACGCGTGTCTGTAGGTCCAGACCAGATCGCCATCAGCCTCAAGACCGGGTAATTCACGCGCGCGCGCACCGGTGGCTAGAACGATATTCTTGGCCGTCAGCTCTTGGGTGCCTTTGTCGGTTTTGACGCTAACCTTACCTTTGGCAGGCAGTGTTGCGGCCCCCATGACAACGGTAATTTTGTTCTTTTTCATCAGATGGCCAATGCCGCCCGAAAGCTGACCTGCAACGCCGCGCGACCGCTTGACCACCGCGTCCAGATCATAGTCGATGCCCGTAGCCGTAAGGCCAAATTCCTTGGCGCGCTGCATCAGGTGAAACACTTCAGAACTACGCAGCAGTGCCTTGGTCGGAATACAGCCCCAGTTCAGGCAAATACCACCCAAGAGTTCACGTTCGACAATGGCCACCTTCATGCCCAATTGTGCTGCGCGAATAGCAGCCACATAGCCCCCCGGACCGGCACCGATGACGACAAGATCGAAATTGCTGGCAGCCATGTGCCTCTCCTCCAATTACAAAACTAGTTTGACGCTAAACTAAATTGCAAAGGGCTGCCAGTGACCTGAGGTCATGGCAGCTATTTCCTAGGCGCAACCCCGGGCGGCGGCGCATCACCAGCACTTCGGACACAATTTCGCCCATCAGCCTTGGCAAGGTAAAGCGCCTGATCTGCCTTTTTTAACAGGCTTTGCGGGTTCGTGCCGCTAACAGGAAACGCCGATACCCCCGCTGAAATGGTGACCCGTGGCAACGGCCCATCCACATAGCGTACTTGGGTGCTGGCAATCGCATCGCGCAATTCCTCGGCCAATTCGACCGTGCGCGCCAGATCGGCATTTGGCACAATCACCGCGAATTCCTCGCCGCCGATACGGCAGCACACTTCGTCGGGGGTGGCAACATCAAGCAGCTTTTTACCAATTGCCCGCAGCACCATGTCGCCCGCGTCATGGCCGTGATTATCGTTGAAGTTCTTGAATTTGTCGGCATCAAACGACACCAGCCCAAAGGAGCGTTTCTTACGGTCACAAATCGAGATTTCACGCCGCATCGCGTCCAAAAAGTAGCGCCGATTATACAGCCCCGTCAGCGGATCGCGAATGGACTGGTCGTGCAATTCATCGCGGAGTTTCACATTGGCAATCGCCATCGAGATGTGTTCACCGCAGCGCACTGAAAATTCACTGCTGTCGCGCACATGAACCGCACCGTCTTGGCCCGTATCAAAGCGTATATGCAGCAGGCCAACAGTGTCGCCATGGGCAACAATTGGCACACAGATATATTCGCTCGGGGCAACCGCGCCGTCAGCTTTGGCATGATCGCACAGAAAACACATGGCCGCGGCCTCGTATTCGTAGGCGCGCCCACGCCGCAGCGCCCAACAGCTATCAGGTGAGATGTGATCATGCAGATCACCGCTGGGCCATGAACAGACCCCGTCCAGGACATCACGACTGTTGGAATAGACGTAGAGCTGCCCGGCGGTTCCCGGCAGCAATTTATCCATGAATTTGGTGACAATCATGAACAGTTCATCAAGCGATTTACACGATTGAAGCCACTCATCCAGACTGCCCAGCATCTTGGCCTCGGCCTGGCGGGAGCGTTCGGTAGCCAGAATGTCTTTGGCCCGACCTTCGGCCATTTCGGCCATGATTTTTGCATTAGCCAGATCACGCGCGACGCGACGCGACTCCGAGACGTCAGTAAACGTCACAACATAGCCGCCGCCGCGCGCAGGCCGCGCGCTGGTTTGCACGACCCGCCCCGATGGCAGCGTAAGGTCGAACGAATAGGGCTGGTGCGCCTTGATCAGCGCGTCCGACCAGGCGCGATCGTGATCCGAAATCTGCCCGTGCGAGAGGGAATTATCGCGAAATTCGTCCCGTTCCGTACCAATTGTCAGGTCTGCGCCACTAATTTCAAGCACGTCGAAAATACGGGTGTTGTGCAGTTCACAAATCCCGTCCTCGGACCATACAAGGATACCTTGCTCCATGATGTTCATGATTTCGGTCGCAAGGTCGGCTTGGCCATCGTTAGATAGATCAAGCCCGTCTTGCCAAGTAGGCACAGGCGTGTCCGTGTCGATCTTGCCCTGTTTCACCTGCACACCCGCTTAACTGTCCTTCGAGTGTTTATCGCGCAGAAATCTTGCCGTGATCTTAATCGAACCAGGGCAAATCCCAACAATCTAGATCAAAGTTTTGGGATTTAGGCCGCCGCTGCCGCATCAACAGCGCGCAATGCCGCCCCATAGCCGCCTTCGGACAACCATGCCGCTTCGGCCTTGGTGCTGGTACGCTCAAGGGCCGCGTTGCGAAACGGAAAGCGTCCAAACAGGCGGATTACTTCACGGTGCGCGCGGGCATGTCGCAGATTATCGGCTGCTGCATCAGGCATCCGGCTGCAAATCAGGCGCACGGCGCGATCCTGATCAATCAGGTTCTCGGAATGCACCAGCGGCATATAGAAAAAGTGGCGCGCCGGTTCGCCGACCTTCATGTCCCAATCGCGGCTGATGGCAATTTTAGATGCCGCACGGGCCGATTTGTCGGACTGAAACGCCTCGCCTGTGTCGCGAAACATATTGCGCGGCAACTGGTCGGTCAGAATGATATAGGCCAGCGATCCAACCGGATAAGTCAGCCAAAGGCCGCATGCGCCGTCCTTGGCCTCTTGCCATGTACTCAGGAACTTGTCGCGAATCTCGGCATCAAGCTCGGCACCGCCACCATACCAGCCATTGGGACCGACCTCATCAAACCAAAATGTCAGGATGCTCTCAGGTGTGACCACAGAACCTCCTCCTTTAAAGACTACTCAATAACGTTGGTGAAAGCGTTGCAGTTTCAAACCGTTGTGGCAACCCATTAGACATACGCTGGTGTTTATTCTTGTTGCTCTTCGATCTCGGCGTCGATGTAGATTTCTTGTGCCACTTCGGCGATCACGTGCGAAGCCGTGGGCGAAACCGGCGAATAGGGCACCATATCCTCGACTGCGGTCGCGCTGTGGCGCTGTGTCATCCGGTAAAGACCATAGATCGCCATGGCGCCCATCAAGACAGCAATGAACATCCAGAATGCCTGTGGGCCGACAACGCCCATGCCCCAACCGATCAACAATGGTCCGGCAATCGCGCCAACTCCATTGATGAACAAAAATCCAGCCGATGCCGCCGCCATGTCTTCGTGTTCAAGAAAGTCGTTGGCATAGGCGATTAGCAGCGAATAAAGCGGATTAGAGGTGCCGCCTACAAATCCGGCGCCAATCAGCAAAACGGTAAACGATCCGGCCCCCAACAATGCCGCCAAAAGGGCGCCAACCGCACCTACAGCGCCCATCGCGATGATCAACACGCGGCGGTCCATCCGGTCAGACAGCCAGCCAATCGGGTATTGCGCCACCAATGCGCTGACATAGATCACCGATACTATTATCGAAATTTTCCCGACACTTAGGCCGATTTCGGTGCCGTAAACCGCCACCATGCCAAACTGCGCCGAATAGACCCCGCCCATCAAGAACATGCCAACGGATGCAAGAGGTGATGCTGCGATCAGCTCGCGCAGGCGCATCGGTTTTGTTCTGTCAAACGCAGGTGTGGGCACCACCGATAATAGGATCGGCGCAAAGGCAAGCGACACCAAAACCGACGGAATAATGAAAAGCGTAAAGCCCGAAATATCGCCTTGGGAAATGATCACTTGGGCGGCCACGATCCCACCCATCTGCACGATCATATAAAGCGACAAAGCCTGCCCGCGATTTTCGTTTGTGGCCGCATTGTTCAACCAGCTTTCCGCCGTTACATAGACGCCCGAAAAACAAAAGCCGATCAACACGCGACCCAATGTCCAGGCCCAGACCTCGGCAAGGACGGGATACAGGATCAAGACGGCGGAAATCGTCGACCCAAGGGCCGCAAAGACCCGCACATGCCCGACGCGCCGGATCATTTCGGGGGCAAGCCGCGAGCCACCCAAAAAGCCAACAAAATAAGCCGACATAACGATCGACATCTCGAAGGCGCCAAAGTTTTCAGCAGCGCCGCGCAGGCCCAACAGTGTGCCCTGCAAACCGTTGCCTACCATAAGCATGAACATGCCCAAGAACAGGGCCCATGAGGTTCCAAGAACTTTGATCATCATTAACCCCTTTGGGCGCTACGAACCTCAAGGCTAGCGGTTCTTGTTTGCCAGTCGTGCATCATCCGCGACGTAGCATTCGCCATGCGCGCCCAATTGGCACCACAGACCTGCACTGTCCATATGAAAAATTCGTAAATCAAATCACGCTTTTGGTAAAAGCAGCGAGGCATCGCCATATGAAAAAAAGCGATATTTTTTTGCAATGGCATGGGCATAAATGTCGCGCACGCGATGCTGCCCGATCAGTGCTGACACAAGCATCATCAATGTCGACTTGGGCAGATGAAAATTCGTCATCAGCCCATCCGCAATGCGAAACCGGAACCCCGGTGTAATGAAAATATCGGTCGGGCCTTCCCATGGGCCAAGCCCACCGTCAGTTGCAGCACTTTCGATCAAGCGCAACGCGGTTGTGCCCACCGGAATGATCCGTCCTCCCGCCGCGCGTGTCGTGTTGATTTCGTCGGCGGCCACTTGCGTGACCTGCCCCCATTCCGCATGCATTTTATGGTCCGCGATATCATCAACCTTGACCGGCAAGAACGTCCCCGCCCCCACATGCAAAGTGACATAGCTGAAATCGACTCCCCTGGCCGCCAAAGCTGCCAGCATCGTGCGATCCAGATGCAGCGAGGCCGTGGGGGCGGCAACCGCCCCCTTATGGCGCGCCCAGACGGTCTGATAATCCTGTTTATCGGCGTCGTCGGCGGGGCGCTTGGCAGCGATGTAGGGCGGCAATGGCATTGCCCCTGCGGCTGACAAAGCAGCATCAAAATCATCGCCAGTCAGATTAAACCGCAACATCCCCTGCCCGTCCGCAACCGCCTGCAGGCTGGCGCTCAGATCGGCGGAAAACACCACCGTTTCGCCAATTTTAAGTTTGCGCAGCGGCTTGATCAGCGCCGCCCAACACCCGTCTGCGCGCGGCTCTAGCAGGGTCACTTCGATCTTTGCGGTCACATCTCCCTGCGATGAGGCGCGATGACGCGCACCGCTCAGACGGGCAGGAATGACTTTGGTGTCGTTCAGCACCATCCGATCACCTGCACGCAGCTGATCAGGCAAGTCGCGTACGTACAGATCGCGGGTTTCGTCGCCCTGCGAAAGCAGGAGTCGCGCATCGCTGCGCGGCGTCACTGGACGGGTCGCAATTAGCGCCTCGGGCAGGTCGAAATCAAAATCGCTCAGCTTCACGCCGCTCTCCTCTTGGGGTATGATTAGCGCTATTCACCGACCTGTGGCGGCGGGCGGCGGAATATGTCACGGAACATCCCCGGCGTGAGCGCACTGAGAGGATTCACCGCAACACGCGCACTATCCGCCGGACCGCGCAGGGTAAAGTTAAAGCCGATCAAGCCTTCGCCCGGACGGGTCAAAAAGCTACCGATGCCGTTCAGCAGAAAGATCGGCGACACAACTCCCTGAAAATCCATATCGCCATCCATAATGGTATAAATCCCGTCCAGCGACAGGCCCAAACCCGGCCCGACAGCGCTTGATTGTGTCACGATGATCTGGTCGGGCGTGATGCGAAACGTGGCGTCAACATTGGCAAAGGCCAGCCCCTGCCCGTCCAATTGCTGCAACAAGCCAATCACACTGATTGCGTCCAAAAGCTCGGCCAAGGCAGGCGCATCGCGCACGCGCAAGTCGGTTGCCGCAAGGGTTGCGTCATAGTTGCCTTCGCTGCCTGCGGGCAACAGGGTCAGTTCCATCTCGCCGCCTTGGGCGTTTTCAAGCAGGCCTGTCGCGCGGAACACACTACCGGCATCACCGCTTTGTAAACGCACCGCCGAACGACCAGCTACCGGCACGACAGTGCCCTGCACTGGCGCCGTCCCATTGACTCGTGCTGTGAAACCGCCCGAAAATCCGCCACCACTGTCGAATTCGCCACGAAAATCCGTCAGCGCGATCCCCTCCGAGATTTGCACATTATCAAGTGCGATTTCCATCGGTCCGCCCTCGCCACCGCTATCACCAAACGCCGCATTGCGCAGATCAAGCGCACCACCTGCCACAATTACCCGTGCAGGTTGCCCCGCGCCGCGCCCCCGCAGTATCACAGGCGCATCGAACCAGCCTCTGACCTGAACTCGTTCAAACCGCGCCTCGTCCAGACCACCAACCGGACTAAGCCGGATTGCCCCCTGCGCCTGTAGCCCCCCAGCATCCAATGCTATTGATGTAATTTCGGGCACTTCGCCTGCGGTCCCAACGACACTCAGATCCCCACCAGCATCACGCCCCTTGCGCCAGCCCAGAGCCGGCAATTGCATCCCCAGTCCCACCATCTGCGATGTCAGACGAAACGCCGGCACCGCATCACGGCGCAAGTCTATTTCGAAATCAGCGTGCGTCGCCCCATCAATCGCGCCCGTGGGCAGTCCAATGTTAAATTCGCGCGCAAACCTTTCAGAAAGCTCGACCGACCCGTTGATTTGCCCAAGACCTGCATCGGCAAGGTCAAAGCTTTTCTCAAAAACCACTTGTGCCGGAACATCCCCGATCCTTAACGGGCCCGTTATTGTCATTCCGTCATTCTGTGCTCTCAATTCGAGTTCCGCGGCTGCTAGTCGGTGATCCGGCACCAACTCTGTGCTCGTCACGTCGCGCAGACGGGCGGTGGCACTATAAGTTATATCTTCGCGCGTGATGCGTTGGCTAAGCAGGAGATTTATCTGCGCGGCAATCTCGGCGCGGCCATCGGCAACTGTTGTCGCTATTCCCGCTTTGCTAATGAAATTGAATGGGTCGTAATCAAGCAATGCCAGGGCCGCCGTGATCGTGCTGGCCCCTCGGACATCAATCTGCGCCGGGCGCGTTATCGTGCGCGTCCGCGTGTCGGGAATGCGAAAGACCGACCCGTCAATCGCCACGCGCCCACCTTGGGACGGGGTCACGTAGCCGCGATCAAGCGCCACACTCAGTGCAGTGCCATCAAAACTCAGCACGCCTTCCCCATCCGTGATTGGTGGCAACGTGCGCAGGTAGCGCAGGTTCAGGTCGTCAAATTCTGCGGTCAGGCTTAGAATCGCTGGCTGATCGGGAACAAGGCGCACCGCAGCGACAAAATCACTAAACCTCGCCGCCAAAAGGTTTTCCGAGAGCCAAGCACGGGACCGCGGCATCATCGCTTCGGGCCAGATCGCCAAAAGGCGGTCGTGCGACAGGCTGTCGATTGCGCCGTCCAATGCCACCCGCCAACCATCAGGTGCCGCGACGACCTCGCCGCGCACAACTGCGCGCTGGTTTTCATCCTGCAACACGGCTTGGCCAAGGGTGAGGGTAAAGGGGTCAAGGCGCAGTCGGAAATCGGCCACGGCCGTGCCAACATCAAGCGCTTCAGCATAGATACCAGCGGGATTGACCTGCATATTATTAAGGCTCAACTGCGCCAGAAAGGCACCGGGCCAATTGTCGGTAAACTCGCGCAAGTAGGCCTTGCCCTCGCCCTGAAAACTGCCCCAGCTGCTTTGCACTTCGATATAGCTAAACCCGACCTCGGAGGTGACCGGATTATAGGTCAGATAGGTGCGGGCTTGCTCGAACCTGATCGGCCGGGTGGCATTGGTGGGGCGCACGACCCCTTCACCAATTTCGAGCAGCGCATTCAGGGGCCCCAATGCGCCCTCCCCGTCAATCGTTGCGCGCAGGGTTGCGGAAATCGGTGCCTCGATCACCGACAGCCAGCTAAGCGCGGGTGATTGCGTCGCCAGATCAGCCGCCGCCACATCATCAATCCCAAGGCTGATATCAGCAGCGCGGCTGTCGCGCGTGCTTGTGTAACTCAGGCTCATCGTCGTGATGTAGGACCGCCCCGACAATAGCGCGACCTCACCGCGCAGGGAGGTCTGGTTTCCGCGCAAATCCAGATCAAGCTGGCCACCGTCCACGGTCCAGCTACGGCCCGCTCGCGTATCGTCAAAGTTCACGATCAAACCGTCGGCTTGCACACGCTCAAGGGCTGCCAATTCGCCACGCTCGAACACCTGATCGAAATCATCCAGCAGCGCTGTCAGACTTTCGGCCTCGCCAACCGACGTGGCCGAGGCCCCAAACGCAATCGCCACCGTGCCGTCGCGGGCACGACGTAGGTTGATCTGCGCGCCGCTCAGCCGGACTTCTTGGGCCAATATCGCGCCTTTGATCAGCCCGCGCGGCGACAAAAGCACCTCAACGACCGGAAAGCGCGCAAGTGGTGAACCGGCACTGTCGCGCAGCACGGCGTTGGTCAGGCGAATGCGTGGGTGTAAATCCGTGCCGATCGTAAAGAAAATATTTCCAAACCGAAGACTGCCACCGTCAAGAACCCCGGCGACACGCGCTTCTACACGGGTTTTGATCCATGTGGGGGCGGTGATTTCACGGCCCAGCATCATCACGACACCGATTACGCCAAATAAGAGCGGCAAGCCAAGCACAAGCGCGGCAGCGCGCACCACAAAACGCGGTTTAACGCGCCATTTGGACGGCGGCGACAAAGCTTGTTGGTCGTCGGTCATAAAAACATTGGCAATAATGCGCCCTAAGGGTCAGTTGTGCTTTATATTTGCGTGTTGCGGACTAAAATAAAACAGGAAACCACACAACTGCGCAAAGGAGTGCTGAAATGACTGACGCACCGCTTGAAATAGGCCAAATTGCACCGCCCGTATCCCTGCCCCGTGACGGCGGAGACACCGTTTCGCTATCAGATTACGCCGGACAGGCTGTCGTGCTGTATTTCTATCCGCGCGACGACACGCCCGGCTGCACAATAGAGGCGAGCGGGTTTACGGACATGGCCGCAGAATTTTCTGCCGCCGGCGTCGTCGTGCTTGGCGTATCCAAGGACAGTGTCAAAAAGCACGACAAATTCCGCGACAAATATGCGCTGTCGGTGCCGCTATTGTCGGACGAAGACGGGGATGTGTGCGAACGCTATGGCGTCTGGGTGGAAAAGAACATGTATGGCAAGACTTACCTTGGTATCGAGCGCGCGACGTTCCTGATCGACGGAGCGGGTAAAATCGCCCAAGTTTGGCGCAAGGTCAAAGTGCCGGGCCACGTCGAGGCGGTTCTGGACGCCACCCGCAAGCTTTACGCACACATCCGGCAGGAGGCCGCCAAATGACGCGCAAGAACGATCTTCATCCGGCAACGATTGCAGCCCATGGCGGCAGCATCGGCGATGATATCGTGCCTAAGATAGCCATGGCGACGACCTATGGGCGCGACACTGACTATGCGCTGTTTGATCCCGCCAATATCTATGGACGCGACAACAGCGATATCACCCGCCAATGCGAAGACGTGCTGGCACAGCTGGAAAAGGCTGACGCAGCACTACTGTTCCCTTCGGGCATGGCGGCGATCGCGGCTATCTTTCGCGCGCTGCCCAGTGGCGCGACCGTGGTGGCACAGTCTGGCATTTACTGGGGCACGACCAAATGGTTGCGCGATTTCTGCTCGCGCCGGACTGTGACGCTGATTGAAGTGGACGCGGCAGACACAGCCCAACTTGGCGCTGCCATATCGACCCATAAGCCGCAGATAACATTCATTGAAACGCCTTCTAACCCTTGGCTGAAGACTGTCGACATCGCGCAAACGGCAGCACTGACCCATGCGGCGGGCGGGTTGCTGGTAGTCGATTCCACTGCCGCCACACCGATCCTGTCACAACCGCTGACCCTTGGCGCGGATATCGTAATGCATTCAGCGACTAAGGCGATCAACGGTCATTCCGATGTGCTGTCTGGTGTGCTTGCGACCAATGCGCCCAACGCGCCAATCTGGCATGCTATCGCCGTTGATCGCCACGATGCGGGCGCTGTGATTAACCCGTTTGCTGCATGGCTACTGCTGCGCGGCATGCGCACCCTGCCCCTGCGCGTGGAACGGATGAGCGCGACAGCACTTGCCTTTGCTACCCATTTCGCCGCCCATCAAAAAATCGAAACCGTCTATTATCCCGGACTACCCAACCACGCGGGCCACGCGGTAGCCGCACAGCAGATGACGGGCGGGTTTGGCTGTCTTTTGTCGGTGCTGGTGCGCGGTGATGCGGCAGATGCCTTGCGCGTTGCGGGCCGCCTGCAACTGTTTGCGCGCGCGACCTCGCTTGGTGGGGTCGAAAGCCTCGTGGAGCATCGCCACACTATCGAGCCGCACACCGGCATCCCGCCCAACCTGCTGCGCCTGTCGATCGGCATCGAACACGCGGGCGACCTGATTGCCGATATGGAGCAAGCCCTTGGGTGATATCCTCCTCCCGCTGGCCCAAATGGCCGACACGGTGTTGCGCACCGCCGAGGGGCGCGAAAAGACCGCCCTGTCACGTGCGTTTGCCGCCCAGTGGCAGGCGGCCCGCGCACGCGGTGAGAGGCCCGAAATCGGCACTGCGAGCCCACCAACCGAACCCGCACGCCCTGCCAAGCCAGAACTGCTGAACCCGCGCGATGTGCCGCGCCGCAAGCCCGGCACAGTTGAAGGACGCATCGCCATTTTGCACGCTGTCGCGCATATTGAATTGAACGCAGTAGACCTGCACTGGGATATCATCGCGCGCTTTACTGACACACCCATGCCGATCGGGTTCTTTGATGATTGGGTCAAGGCAGCGGATGAAGAATCTAAACATTTTGACCTGTTGTGTGATTGCTTACAAGCGCACGGCAGCCATTACGGCGCCTTGCCCGCCCATGCAGGCATGTGGCGCGCGGCGCAAGATACCGCGAACGATCTGATGGGGCGTCTGGCCGTGGTGCCGATGGTCCTTGAGGCGCGCGGTTTGGACGTGACCCCCGGCATGATCAAGATTTTCCAGCAGGCCAAAGACCACCAAACCATCGACGCGCTAAACGTGATATACGCCGAAGAAGTGCATCACGTCGCCTATGGCTCAAAATGGTTCCATTTTCTATGTGGCCGACACGATCTGGACCCGACGGGCGTGTTCCATGACCTTGTAGGGCGCTATTTTCACAGCACGCTCAAGCCGCCGTTCAACGAGGAAAAGCGTGCCGAGGCTGGCATCCCGCCCGATTTTTATTGGCCGCTGGCTGAAACGATCAAGCCGCGCCGTTAACCAAGCCAACCGCGTTCGAATCCGGCAATCGGCGCATTTTCGCCCATTTCGGCCCACATCCTACCGGATTTGTGCATTTTTACGTTAAATTGTTGCAGCAGAGTCCCAGCCCCGTTAACACCGTCTTGCACACCAATTGGCCGGGGGGCCGGTGTGCGACTGTGGGATGGGTACTAAAGGGACACAAACGTGCGATTACGCCTAATTCAAAAGTTGCATATGGCGCTGGAAAAGCGATTCCCAGAAAAGCGTCTGTTCCTGCGCTCGGACACTGAAACACGTTTTATTCGTTTGCGGTCTGAGACCCAATTACTGGCTTGGGCCGGTGGTGCTGTCACTGTCGCTTGGACAATTATTGCAACCGCGATCTTGTTGATGGACACGATAGGCGCGGGTAATTTCCGCGCACAGGCCCAGCGTGATCAGATAATCTACGAGGAACGCCTGAACGCCATGTCCGTTGAGCGCGACCACCGCGCCGCAGAGGCATTGGCCGCGCAATCACGTTTCTCGCTGGCGATGGATCAGATTTCGGTGATGCAGTCCGAACTGCTGTCATCCGAAGACAGCCGCCGCGAAATGGAAACCGGAATCGAAGTCGTGCAGGCAACTTTGCGCCGCGCCATGCAAGAACGCGAAGCCGCGCGCGACGAGGCTGCCGTGCTGACCGCGGCACTTGACGGTGACACAAGCGGAATAGCCGGAAGAAGAAGCAGCGTCGAAGCCAGTGGGACGGTTGATCTCCTGGGCGAGGCGCTGGCGCAAACTGCCGCAGAACGCGATCTGATCGCAGCAGACGCCCATTTTGCAATCGAACATGCCGCCGAGATGGAGCTTGAACTGCGCCTTCTTGAAGATAAGACCGACGCGATTTTCCGCCAACTCGAAGAGGCTATGACCGTGTCGGTGGAGCCACTTGACCGGATGTTTCGCGCCGCTGGCCTGAACCCTGACGACCTGTTGGCCGCTGCACGCCGCGGGTATTCGGGCACAGGTGGCCCGCTAACCCCGTTCCAGTTTTCGACCCGTGGCGGCGCAACTGATCCTGAAACCGAACGCGCCAACGCCATTCTGGGCGGGCTCGACCGGATCAACCTTTATCGCATCGCAGCAGAACGCGCGCCGTTTGCTGTTCCTGTGCACGACAGCTACCGCTTTACCTCTGGTTTTGGCCAACGTTGGGGCCGGATGCACAACGGCACTGACTTTGCAGCCCCTACTGGCACGCCGATCTATGCACCAGCTGACGGCGTTGTGACTTTCGCTGGCTGGTCTTCGGGCTATGGTCGTCTGGTTAAGATCCAGCACGAGTTCGGGGTCGAGACACGCTATGCCCACCAAAATCGAATTCGCGTGGAAGTTGGACAAAGAGTCTCGCGCGGGGACCGAATTGGTGATATTGGCAATTCTGGACGGTCAACTGGCCCACACTTGCACTACGAAATCCGCGTAGGCGGACGCCCCGTTAACCCAATGATTTATATAAGAGCTGGACAAGATGTTTTCTAAAAGCAAAATCAACGAACCCGGCCCAAGCGCCGCTGACACCAAATCCGCAGCAACTGATGCAGCCAAGCCTGCAACAAGCGCCATGAACTCGCCCGAGTTCAAACCCTCGGCACCCAAGGCCAAGCCGCCTGCTTCCGTTCTTTCGACGGACCTGCACATTAAGGGCAACCTCAAGACCACCGGCGATATAAACATCGAAGGTCAGGTTGATGGCGACATTCGCGCCCACCTGCTAACCATCGGCGAAGGTGCCACAGTCAGAGGCGAATGCATTGCCGACGACGTGGTGGTCAATGGCCGCATCATCGGCACAGTGCGCGGGCTCAAGGTGCGCCTGACATCGTCAGCGCGGGTCGAAGGTGACATCATCCACAAGACAATCGCCATCGAAAGCGGTGCGCATTTCGAAGGCTCCGTACAGCGTCAGGACGATCCCCTTAGCAAAGGTGCCAAAAGCATCACGACTGCTGTCGCCAAGCCAGGCGACGCCAAAGCTTAACGCCTGCGCGACTATCAATTTAAAAACGGGCGCCCAGTTATCTGCGGCGCCCTTTTTGTTGTATCGCACTTGTCCCGCGTCGCCATCATGGCGTACATCGAAATGCCTCAATCGACCGGATCGTAAAGCGCGCGGCGGTAAAGGTGCCATGTGGCGTGGCCCAGCACCGGAAGCACCACCATCAGCCCAAGAAACATCGGCGCAAGGGCAATCAGTGACAGCACGGCGATAATCCCTGCCCAGATCCACAGCACTAACAGATTGGCACGCACGGTGCGAAAGCTCAGGATCATGGCGCTGATGAAATCAATCTC
>CALAGN010000016.1 GCA_937891785.1 uncultured Octadecabacter sp. | reverse complement strand
ACAGGCGCTGCATTTTTACAAGCGCGCTGGCACACAGCTGATATTCTTTTCAACGCAGCTTGACTTAACCGAGGCCGACTTTCCGGTAACGCTGGCATCATTGCCAAGCAAATACGTTGAGGCGAGACCGGACGCGCCCGAACGCCTCAAATATGACAAACTGCCGTTTACGGTTTTATCGCTGACGTTGGTCAAAACGGGTTGAGATCAGCGCTCGCCGCTTCATCACGCGGCGCTGATTGCCGCCACCGCCTTGAGCACCGCATCATGTGTTTGGGCAAGATCGGCGTCGGTGATTGTCAGTGACGGATAAAGCTTGCCCGGTGCCTTGAATATCCCGTTTTGGCGCAGAGTTGCATTATAGACAACGTTGGTCTGCGGGTTATCGTGTCTGGCGCTGCGGTAATCACGGCAGGTGTTGGCCGTGAAATAGATGTCGAACAGCGTTTCATCGCCGCAAATCTGATGCGCAATCCCTGCATCGTTCAGGGCATCGCGTTGCATCTTTTGCAAGGTACCACCAATTTCACGCAGCCGGTCATAAGCACCGTCGCGTCGCAGGATTTCCATGGTTTTCAGGCCAGCCGCAGCGGCGACAGGATTGCCCGACAGAGTACCCAACTGCATCAGCCATTTATCACCACCCACGCGGGCCACATCGAAATGCTGCATGATCTCGGCACTGGCCCCAAGGGCGGCCAAAGAAAATCCACCACCGATGATTTTGCCCAATGTGCAAATATCGGGGGTCACGCCGTATTTTTCCTGCGCGCCGCCATAGGCAAGACGGAACCCCGTGACGATTTCATCAAATATCAGCAACACGCCATGTTTGTCACAAAGGTCGCGCAGCCCTTGCAGGAAACCGGGGTTTGCGGCGATGATCCGTTGCAGGGGTTCGGCAATGATCGCGGCTATGTCGTCGTGTTCGCCCAATAGGGTCGCGACCGCCGCCAAGTCATTGTAGGGCGCGATCAGCACGTCATCAGCAACGCTTTGCGGGATACCGGCGCTGTCGGGAACGGCTTGGGGAAAATTGACTTGGGTTGCGGGCGCAAGGCTCATCTGCGCTTCGGCGCTCATGCCATGATAGCCGCCCTCGAATTTCAGGATTTTGTTGCGCGCCGTATAGGCGCGGGCCAAGCGGATGGCATACATATCCGCTTCGCCACCAGATGCGACAAAACGGACCTGTTCGCAGCAGGGAACCGCATCGACGATGGCTTCGGCCAGCGCGATCCCTTTGGAATTATTGGCGAAAAACGTCATGCCCTTGGGAAGCTGTTCCAGCACTGCTTCCATCACTTCGGGGTCACCGTGGCCCAGCAACATCGGGCCGGACCCGATCAGGTAGTCTATATATTGATTACCGTCTTCATCCCAGACGTGGCTGCCTTGCCCGCGCGCAATGATGATTTCGGGGTCGAAATTGCCAAAGCCACCTGCGGGCAAAACCGCTTTTGCGCGGGTGATCCATTCGGCTTGGGTGTTCAGTTTTTGCATATGTTCGACCCCAGTATGCATGCGGAGCAGATTGAAATGCCGTTGCCCCCAGAACGCGGGGGCAACGGCAATTTTTCAGCTAAACTTACTGTAGCGCTTGGTCGGTGATCGCGTGTGTCCACGCCCCTTCGGGTGCGGCTGTGATCACAGGATCCGATCCACCACCAAGCAAGGTCGCAACCGTGCGTTCGTAGTCAGCCAGATCAAGTGCGCCGTTCGAGCCCGCCGTCAGTTTGGCGATCTCGGTCATCATCCGCTCTTGCGCGGCCAAGGACTGCGCACCGGTTTCATCGTTATCAATAACGATGGCTGCCGCTTCTGCCACGTTGTCTTCGGCATACTTCCAACCACGCATCGACGCGCGCACGAAGCGCACCATGTTGTCGACGAACACCGGATCTTCGAGGTTTTCCTCAAGGACGTACATGCCGTCCTCAAGCGTTGCGACGCCTTGATCTTCATACATAAACGTCACCAGTTCCGCAGGATCAACACCCGCATCCAACACCTGACCGTATTCGTTATAGGTCATCGTCGAAATACAGTCGGCCTCGCGGTTCAGCAGTGGGTCTACGTTGAAACCCTGCTTAAGAACCGTCACGCCATCTTCGCCGCCTTCGGTCGAAATGCCGACTTGGCTCATCCAGCTCAGGAACGGATATTCATTGCCAAAGAACCACACGCCGATGGTCTTGCCGCGGAAATCCTGGACCGATGTGATGCCGGTGTCTTTCCAGCATGTTAACATCAGGCCGGACGTCTTGAACGGCTGGGCGATGTTGACCACGGGCAGACCGCGTTCGCGCGCGGCCAATGCGGATGGCATCCAGTTCAGCATCACGTCAGCGCCACCACCAGCAAGCACCTGTGGCGGTGCAATATCAGGACCGCCGGACAGGATGGTGACGTCCAGCCCTTCTTCCTCGTAAAAGCCCATATCCTGGGCCACGTAGTAGCCCGCAAACTGCGATTGGGTAACCCATTGCAACTGCAACGTCACGCTACCTGCATGTCCTTCGGCATGAACCGCCGTTGCGCCAACACCCGTTGCGAGGGCTGCTGCTATCATTAGATTCTTCATCGTATTGACCTCCTAGTCAGTTAATCTTGTCGGCTATTCCGTCTTGTTATCTTTGTGATGGGTGCCAGAACGTCACCCGTTTCTCGATAAACGCCATCCCACCATAAAACGCCGTCCCGACGACGGCTGCGACGATAATTTCAGCCCAAACCATATCCATTGCCAAACGTCCGACCGAGGTAGAAATACGAAACCCCATACCCAACGTCGGCGAGCCAAAGAACTCGGCTACGATGGCACCAATTAGCGCAAGAGTCGTGGCAATTTTCAGGCCGTTGAAAATAAACGGCATTGCTACCATGATCCGTAGCTTGAAAAGCGTTGACCAGTATCCTGCGCCGTAGGTGCGCATCAGATCGCGTTGGATCGCCGTACTGTCTTTCAGTCCCGCAACCGTGTTCACGAGGATCGGAAAGAACACCATGACACTAACGACGGCGGCTTTTGACTGCCAATCGCTGCCCAGCCATTTCACAAAAATCGGCGCGGTGCCGACGATTGGCAACGCCGCCATAAACGCCCCGACCGGCAAAATTCCCTTGGTTAGAAATTCGGATCTGTCAGCGATGATCGCCACGCCAAATGCAGCAGCCATGCCGATGATATAGCCTGTCAATGCGCCCTTGATGATGGTCTGTCGTAAATCGGCCCAAAGCAGCGGGATCGAGTTGGCAAACTGCACGGCAATGTCTGACGGGGCGGGCAGAATGACCGCGCTGACCCCCAGCATACGTACCAGCACCTCCCACATCAGCACGATGGTCACGCCAAAAATGATTGGAATAATCAGGCTGACAGATCGCGTATCGGACGCAGGCGAATGCGACAGTTTGGTATTCAGCCACCAACCGCCAATCCAGATCACAAGGGCAATAAGATATCCCATCATGACGCCACCATGCCCATGTGGCGCAGCGTGCGCCTTTCAAGCAGGCTTAGGATCGCCAGCAATCCAGCGGCGGTAATGGCGGCGGCGAACAGTGCTGCCCACGTCACCAAAGGTTGACCGTATTGATCACCCACCAGCATCCGCGCGCCAAATCCGGCCTTTGCCCCCGTCGGCAATTCGCCAACGATGGCACCAACCAAGGCAGCCGAGATGCCGATCTTGAGCGACGCAAAAAGATAGGGGATCGAGGCCGGAAGGCGTAGTTTCCAAAGCCCCTGCGGGTCGCTGGCGTGATATGTGCGCAGCAGATCAAGCTGCATCGCGCCGGGGCTGCGCAGCCCCTTGACCATGCCAACAACGACGGGAAAAAAGCTAAGATAAGCTGAAATAACGGACTTTGGCAAAAGCCCCTGTATCCCAATTGAACCTAGGATCACGATGATCATCGGTGCCAATGCGAGGATCGGAATGGTCTGCGAGACAATCGCCCAAGGCATGACAGATTTATCCATCGTCCGGTTGTGCACGATCCCGATTGCCAGCAAAATGCCAAGGGTCGTGCCAATTACAAAGCCCAGCAATGTCGCCGAAAGCGTCACCCATCCGTGGTAAATCAGGCTCCGTCTTGAGGTAATGTTTTCACCAAAAACCGTTCTGAACATCTCGTCTGCCACCTGATGCGGCGAGGGCAAACGCGGGCGATTATGCACAAACGTCAACGGTATGATCGCGGGGTTTTTCAGGGCGAGTGTCAGCCCCAGATAGTCCTGCCGATCCGCTGCGGATTCGGGCGTGATGGTCATACCATCGCGCTGCGCCTGATCCGCCGTCAGATGCGCATTCATCGGGATCACGGCCAAGCACCAGATCACAAGGATCGCGGCAACCACGGTCACGACCGGAAGGATGTTCCCGCCTTTAGCCATCGGCATGTCCGGCGCGCAACCCTTCACGGACACGGTGTGCCAGTTCGATAAATTGCGCGGAATCGCGAATGTCCAACGGGCGGTCTTTTGGCAACGGGCTTTCGATAACATCGGAAATCCGCCCGGGTCTGGGGGACATCACAACGATCTTGGTGCTCAGATACACCGCCTCGGGGATCGAGTGCGTGACGAAAGCGATGGTTTTCTCGGTCCGCGCCCAAAGCTGCAAAAGCTGCTCGTTGAGATGGTCGCGCACGATTTCATCCAATGCGCCAAAGGGTTCGTCCATCAGCAAGACGTCGGCGTCAAACGCCAGTGCCCGCGCAATCGAGGCGCGCTGCTGCATGCCGCCCGACAACTGCCATGGAAACTTTTGCTCAAAGCCCTCTAGTTCAACCAGTTCAAGCACACGGGCGACACGTTCAGCCTGTTGCTTCTTGGTATACCCCATGATTTCAAGCGGAAGCCGGATATTGCCGCCAATCGTGCGCCAAGGATAAAGCCCCGCCGCCTGAAACACATAGCCATAGGCACGCGCACGGCGCGCTTCGTCAGGGGTCATGCCGTTCACTGAAATCTCGCCCGCCGTGGGCGTTTCCAGACCTGCGATACAGCGCAGAAACGTGGTCTTTCCACAGCCTGATGGGCCGATGAAACTGACGAATTCACCCTTTTTGATCTCAAGGTTCACATCCTTGAGCGCATGGACGGGGCCATCGTTTGTCTCGAATGTAAGGTCTAGGTTTCGGGCGGAGATTACCGCTTCAGTAGTCATTCACACAATCGCAGATTCTGGACATAATCCGGCGCGTCCGCGGGCCAAATGGCGATTGTATCGGCACCAATCGGCGTCATACCATAGGTCTGGGTCCATGTTTCACCTTCGCCATCGCATTCCGTTTCGATCGTGGCACGGACGTTGATATCGCCGTTGATCATGATGAATCTACACCCGCTTTCCAAGTGTTCAATTCGGTCGGGCCAAAGAATCGTGACCATGTCGGTGCCTTCATCACGGCCCGCCACGCGGTTACAGCCGCCCTCATTGCCCCACGCCTGTTGCGCTTGCGCGCCAAGCGGCAAAAGGACCAGTGCGGCAATCATGAGTTTGCGCATCATCACACCCCACTCGCCGGGATTCCCGTGCGTTTCACGGGGCGAGGTGCGGTCAGTTCTTTCCATGATGACAGGGCCTTGTTGGTCGCCGTATTGGCCTCACGCTTTACAAATTCGCCGTGTCCTTCTTGGGTGCGGATTTCCCCATCATGCACGGCGACATGGCCGCGCGTCAGGGTAAAGCGTGGCAGGCCGGATACTTCTTTGCCTTCGAACACGTTGTAATCAATCGCTGATTGCTGGCTGTCTGCCGTGATGGTTTTCGATTTCTTGGGATCCCAAACCACGATATCCGCATCTGCACCCACCAAAATCGCACCTTTGCGTGGATAGCAGTTCAGGATCTTGGCGATATTGGTCGAGGTCAGCGCGACAAATTCATTGGGCGTCAGACGCCCCGTTGCAACGCCGTACGTCCAAAGCATCGGCATCCGGTCTTCAAGCCCGCCCGTGCCGTTGGGGATTTTTGTGAAATCACCCACGCCGTTGCGTTTCTGCTCGGTCGTAAAGGCACAGTGATCCGTCGCGACGACGGACAAAGACCCGGACTGGATACCGGCCCAAAGGCTGTCCTGATGCTTTTTATTGCGGAACGGTGGTGACATGACGCGCCGCGCGGCGTGGTCCCAATCTTTGTTGAAATATTCGCTTTCGTCCAGCGTCAGGTGCTGGATCAGCGGCTCGCCCCAAACACGCTTGCCTTGCTGGCGGGCACGGCGGATCGCCTCGTGTGAATCCTCGCAGGACGTATGCACCACATAAAGCGGCACGCCCGCCATATCGGCGATCATGATCGCGCGGTTTGTCGCCTCTCCCTCGACTTGCGGCGGGCGGGAATAGGCGTGGGCTTCGGGTCCGGTGTTGCCCTCGGCCAGCAGTTTAGCGGACAGTTCCGCGACCACATCGCCGTTCTCGGCATGCACCATCGCGATACCGCCAAGTTCGCCAAGCCGTTGGAAGGACGCATACATTTCGTCATCATTCACCATCAACGCGCCCTTGTAGGCCATGAAGTGTTTGAAGGTGGTGATGCCGCGATCCTTGATCACGGTCTCCATGTCGTCAAACACCTTTTGGCCCCACCACGTCACCGCCATATGAAAGCTGTAGTCGCAGTTGGCGCGGGTCGATTTGTTGTCCCAGCGCTTCAGCGCCTCGTGCAGGCCTTCGCCCTGATTGGGCAGCGCAAAGTCCACGACCATCGTCGTCCCACCTGCCAGCGCGGCGCGGGTGCCGCTCTCGAAATCATCGGTGGAATAGGTGCCCATGAACGGCATTTCCAAATGTGTATGCGGATCAATCCCGCCGGGCATGACGTAACATCCCATGGCATCAAGCTGATCGTCGCCCTTAAGGTCCGGCCCGATCTCGATGATCTTGCCCCCGTCAATCAGCACGTCCGCCTTGTAGGTCAGGTCGGCAGTAACGACTGTGCCGTTTTTGATAACTGTGGTCATTGTAATTCTCCCTGCTTGTTGCAAGATTGATCTGACAAATTAGGATGGACTCCAAGATGCCTAGTCGAACGAAGTTCTCGTCGGAACTTCAAGATTTGCTCCGAAAGGCGCAGGAACTTGGATTTGCCGAGGTTTGCGTGAATTCTGGAAATTTGCATCGTAGAGTCGGCGGATATCCTGGCGCGGACCACCGAATGCCGATTTGTTGTGGAGCAATGCGGGACGCTATGAGTAAGCATGATGAAGAACTCCCCAATAGCCTCAAGAAAGATGGAGCGTCTCTTAACGTAAGATACAGGTTGCCGCGCTAAATTCACTCCACAATCTCCGCCGTCTCAACAACCGCGTGCAGCAGCACATCCGCACCCGCTGCCGCCCATTCGCGTGAAATGTCCTCGGCTTCGTTATGCGACAGCCCATCCACGCAGGGGCACATCACCATCGCTGTGGGGGCGGTACGGTTGATCCAGCAGGCGTCGTGGCCGGCACCAGAAATCAGGTTGCGGTGTGAATAGCCGAGCCGTTCAGCGGCATTGCGCACGGCCGTCACGCAGCCCGCGTCAAATGTCACAGGATCGAACCCGCCGACCTTCTCGAATTCGACGGTCATCCCCATATCATCGACTACTTTCTGCGCCTCGACGTGCAACCGTGCTTCCATATCTTCGATGACTGCCAAATCAGGCGAGCGCAGATCGACAGTGAACACCACTTTGCCGGGAATCACGTTACGCGAGTTGGGAAAGACGTCGATGTGGCCCGCAGCGCCGACCGCGTGGGGGGCGTGGGACAGGGCGATTTCCTCGACCTTTTCCAGAATCCGCGCCATCGCCAGCCCTGCGTTTTTACGCATCGGCATCGGCGTTGATCCGGTGTGGCTGTCCTTGCCTGTCACGGTGACTTGCGTCCACGACAGCCCCTGCCCGTGCGTAACAACGCCAATTTCTTTGCCTTCGGATTCAAGGATCGGGCCTTGTTCGATGTGCAATTCAAAGAAGGCATGCATCTTGCGCGCGCCGGTTTCTTCTTCGCCGCGCCAACCAATCCGCGCCAGTTCGTCGCCAAATTTCTTGCCCTTGGCATCGGTCCGATCATACGCCCAATCTTGCGTGTGAACGCCCGCAAACACTCCAGACGCCAGCATCGCGGGGGCAAAGCGCGTGCCTTCCTCGTTGGTCCAGTTTGTCACGACAATCGGGTGTTTGGTTTTGATCCCAAGGTCATTGAGCGTGCGCAGGATTTCCAGCCCACCAAGTACCCCCAAGACGCCGTCGTATTTGCCACCCGTTGGCTGCGTATCAAGGTGTGATCCTACATAGACCGGCAGCGCGTCGGGGTCGGTGCCTTCGCGGCGTGCAAACATATTGCCCATCTGGTCAAGACCCATGGTGCAGCCCGCAGCCACACACCAATCCCGAAACAGGTGCCGCCCTTCGCCGTCTTCGTCCGTCACGGTCTGGCGATTATTGCCGCCTGCCACGCCGGGGCCAATCTTGGCCATCTCCATCAGGCTGTCCCACAGACGGTCGCTGTTGATTTTCAGATTTGCGCCGATGGCGGCCATTGGACATCTCCCTGCATATTGGACCAGTTATATTTGACCAACTGGTCAAACGAACGCTAACAGAGGGTTAGGGCGAGTCAAGGTTTGTGCTTAACCATTGTGCCGCATGTCGTTAAGTACGCCCAATGTTTGGGCATCAAAGCCCGCAAAGACGTCACAGAATGAGCCCGCCTGATGCCCAAGACAAAAACACGCATCCAGAAAAAGAACGAAGCGACGATCCTCGCGGCGGGGCTTGAGGTATTTTCGCAATACGGCTTTCGCGGATCGACGCTGGACATGATCGCCGAGGTCGCGGGCCTGTCCAAGCCGAACCTACTATATTATTTTCCGTCCAAGGATGCGATATATAAGACGCTTCTGGCGCAGCTTCTTGAGAACTGGATGAAGCCCGTCTATGCGATTGATGCAGGTGGTGATCCGGTTGCGGAAATCTTGAAATACGCAAAGCTCAAGCTGAGGATGAGCCAGGATTTTCCACGCGAAAGCAGGCTGTTCGCCAACGAGATCATTCAAGGCGCGCCGCAAATTGGTGAGGTCTTGCATGGTGAATTGCGCCGCGCGATCGTCGATCTGGCCGTGGTGGTAAACGGTTGGGTCGCCACTGGTCGTGTGCGGCCAGTCGATCCCTATCATCTGGTGTTTTCAATCTGGTCACTGACCCAGCACTATGCCGATTTCGACGTGCAGGTCCGCGCCGTTATGGGCGGCACGGACCCGATGATCGGGGCGGAACAACATCTTGAAGACATGTTGCGCCAATTGTTGACCGTTTAGATCATTCTGCCGCAACAGCGCCTGGATTATTAGGGTGCGTCGTCCAGTTGGCATATTCCTTTTCCACGACCTTGCCTGTGCGCGGATCAACGGTTCCCGGTGCGAGTTGCACCAGCGTGATGCAGTCTTCGACGGGGCATACATCAACGCACAGGTTACAGGCTACGCATTCTTCGTCGATCACCGTAAAGGTGCGATCTTCGGACATGGCGATGGCCTGATGTGACGTATCTTCGCAGGCCGCATAGCAGCGCCCGCAAGCAATACACGCATCTTGGTCGATCACGGCCTTGGCGACGTAATTCAGATTTAGATACTGCCAATCAGTGGTGTTTGGCACGGCCTTGCCCATGAAATCGTCGATGCTGGTGTGGCCTTTTTCATCCATCCACTGCGACAGGCCGGAAATCATTTCCTGAACGATCTTAAAGCCATAGGTCATCGCCGCCGTGCAGACCTGCACGTTGCCGCAGCCAAGGGTGATGTATTCCGCAGCATCGCGCCACGTGGTGATGCCGCCAATGCCTGAAATGGGCATGCCAGCAGTTTCTTCGGCCCGCGCAATTTCGCTGACCATCGACAAGGCAATGGGTTTAACCGCAGGGCCGCAATAGCCGCCATGCGTGCCTTTGCCGTCGATGCTGGGTTCGGGCGACATGGTATCAAGATTTACGGACGTGATTGAATTGATCGTATTGATCAGGCTGACCGCATCGGCCCCGCCGCGCCGCGCCGCCGCAGCAGGCTTGCGCACGTCGGTGATGTTCGGGGTCAGTTTCACGATCACGGGTTTGGAATAATACTGTTTGCACCAGCGCGTGACCCTTTCGATGTATTCGGGCACTTGGCCCACGGCGGCGCCCATGCCGCGTTCCGACATGCCGTGCGGGCAACCGAAATTCAGCTCGATCCCGTCTGCGCCCGTGGCTTCGACGCGCGGCAAAATGGCCTTCCACGCCTCCTCCTCGCAGGGCACCATGATCGACACGATAAGCGCGCGATCAGGGTAGTCCTTTTTGACGCGAGTGATTTCCTCAAGGTTGATTTCAAGCGAGCGATCGGTGATCAGCTCAATGTTGTTGAGGCCAAGCACACGCCGATCCGCACCATAGATCACGCCATATCGCGGGCCGTTGACGTTGACGACTGGCGGGCCTTCCTCGCCCAGCGTCTTCCAGACCACACCGCCCCAACCGGCCTCAAAGGCGCGGCGGACGTTGTATTCCTTGTCCGTTGGCGGCGCCGAGGCGAGCCAGAACGGGTTCGGGCTTTTGATGCCCAGAAAGTCAGTTGTTAGATCAGCCATTTTAGTTGCTCCCCATCAAGGTTGCATGAATATCCATCGCCGCGTCGCGGCCTTCTGCCACTGCCGTGACAGTCAGATCATCTCCGCCTGCGGCACAATCGCCGCCTGCCCAGACGCCTGCAAGACTGGTGCGGCCTGCGCCGGTGATCGCCAGTTTTCGCCCATCCAGTTTCAATCCAGCCTCCGTGGCCAGCGTTTGCCCAATCGCACGGAAAACCTGATCGGCAAGTACGCGTATCATCTCGCCTGTTCCGGTCAGTTTGCCATTTTCGGTGGCAGTATACTCCAGCTCAATCTCGGCCACTGCGCCATTTCCGTGGATCGCCTTGGGTTGAACATTGAACAGCAGCTTGACGCCGTGTGACGCTGCCAAATCCTGTTCATAGCGGCTCGCGCTCATTGCGTCGCGGCCACGCCTGTAAGCGATTGTCACCGTGTCCGCCCCCAGCAGTTTCGACTGCACGGCTGCGTCCACTGCGGTCATGCCGCCACCAATCACGACAACGTTGCGACCGACGGGTAGCGTCGTCAGGTCGCTGGCTTGGCGCAATTCCTGGATGAAGGACACAGCATCAGCCACGCCGTCTTTGTCGTCGCCTGCGATGCCCAGCGCATTAACCCCGCCAAGACCGACCGCGAGGAAAACCGCGGCAAAATCTCCCACCAGTTCATCAATCTTCAATTCATTGCCAAGCGCGAACCCGGGCTTGATCTCGATCCCGCCGATGGAGCAGAGCCAGTCAACCTCGCGCGCGGCGAAATCACCCGTCGATTTATACGCCGCGATCCCGTATTCGTTCAGGCCGCCCGCTTTGGGCATCGCATCATAGACCGTCACGTCATGGCCCAGCATCGCCAAACGGTGGGCGCATGACAGACCTGCAGGACCAGCACCGACAACGGCAACTTTCTTGCCCGTTGCTTGGGCGCGCGTGAACGGCATCACGCCTTTGTTCATCAGCTTGTCCGTCGCAAACCGCTGAAGCCGCCCGATCTCAACGGGCTTCCCTTCGGCCAATTCGCGCACGCAGGCTTGCTCGCAAAGGTCTTCGGTCGGGCAAACACGGGCGCACATGCCGCCCAGAATGTTCATGTCAAAAATGGTCGTCGCAGCTGCCTCTGGGGTGCCAGTGCTGATCTGTCGGATGAAAAGCGGAATATCGATGTCCGTCGGGCAGGCCGTAACGCAGGGGGCATCATGGCAGAAATAGCAGCGATCCGCCGCAACAGCAGCTTCATGGCCAGAAAGCGGTGCATGAAGATCAGTGAAATTCTGTTGCAATTCGTCAGTGCCTAAACGCGCGGGCACCACGCCTGGGGTGAATGTGTTGTTCATGTCTACTCCGTCGGTAAGTCTGATCTGCATGTTGGCACAGATAAAAATTTTATCAAACGGTAAAATTTTTGACCGGTGGTAGGGCAACCACGCCATTCTGAACAACGGCATAATCTGCCGAATGAACATGTCGCCACACTTGGCGGTAGTCTTGGGCAGATAGGGACGCACTTGGCATTGGCGACCGCTGCATCAATAACCCCACAAGATTGAGCAATTTTGGTCGTCAGAACTTGCATCCAAAGTATGGATCATTCCCATGTACTCGGATCACCGCCGCATGCCCGTTAGCTGACTTGACGTCGCCGCCCTTGGCACTATTTCTAGCATCGATTCGTCCAACTAAAATTGAAATCAAGCAGCCTAGAATGACCAGTCCATTTTGACATGTATTTCAATAATCATTCCTACAAAAGACAGGCCTCATTTTCTGCGACGCGCCGTGGCATCCGCCTGTGCGAGTGGTGGGGAGAATGATGAAATCATCATCGTCGATGACCACAGCGAAATCCCTGCAGCGGTGTCGCTGAAACAACTTGATGACCCTCGTCTAAGAATAGAACGGATGCCGCACGGTGCGAGTGGTGTGTCGGCTGCGCGCAACCTGGGCATCGCATTGGCCCATGGCGACATCTTTGCGTTCCTGGATGACGACGACGAACTTGAAGCGCAATACCTTGCTCATATTCGAGACACTGCAAGAAGCCGCGCGGACTATGGATTTTCCTCATATATTTTGTCGGACGGGACATGCCCCCCGAATATCGGCGCCGCCAAGGCTCGTTTTGCTGAAGGGTATATCCCAGAAAATGCGCCGCCCCGTAGAAAGATGTTCGGGTTTGGCATGGGGTTTTGGATGACCCGCGATACGGCCGACTTGATCGGTCAACTCGATACATCCCTCTCGATTAACGAGGACACCGATTATGCATGCCGCCTGTGGCGGACGGACAGGCGCGGTTGGTATTCCGCCAACCCAGGCGTGATCGTCCATGACCATTTCGGAAAATCGGCTGGGCAAATGGGCAACGCAACTGGACGCGTTGATCCGGCCGAGCGGGCCCGCTGCATGAAGGCGCTGTGTGACCGCTACCCCGAGTTTATTGACCACCTTGGCCGAGGCTATATCCGGCATTGCTTACGGGCGGGGCGTGTTTCGGACGCAGTCATATTTGTCCGAGAACAGCCCCTTGCCAGCGTTCGCGCGCGATTGCGCGCATACCTTTACGCCAAGATGGTTGGCTATAGGTTGCGCCGTTCGCGGCCCGTCACGACGTGAACGGGGCTCTGGATGGCCACGCCACGTCTGATGAATGAACTTGGGAAACAGCGCCTTGGCCGCATGAAAATTTGCCAAGTCCTTTTCGAGATGCCGCAGGGACCAAAATCAGGCGGCGCCATTCGAAACGAAGCGCTTGGGCGCGCGCTATCGGGCATGGGCGACGTGGCGACGCTTTATGTGCAGGCATATGGCAAGGTGGCGGGATGGCATCCTGGACGCGGGCCAAGTTTTGTCGGTGCAGCACTTGGTCCCGCCGTCCTATCCGGCGTCGTTGCCGACATCATGGCGAGCGAACCCGATTTGGTGACTGTCGAAGGGGTCTATCTGGGCGAGGTTGTGTTGGCCTTGCAAGAGCTAGGGGTGCCGGTCGCACTTGATCTGCACAACGTCGAAAGCCATCTGCGCGAACAGATCGATCGGAACAAAGGCAACGCGCTGGTCCGCACACTCGCGTCGTTGCGCCATCGCAAGCGATGGGCTGCGGCGTGCACCTACGAGGCGTCAGTGGCGCAGGCAGCTGCGGTCACTTGGGTATGCTCAGACGCGGATAAGACCCTGCTGCGCAAGATCGCGCCCGACCTTTGTAATATTACTGTTGTGCCTAACCCTGCGCCCGACTGTCGGACCCAGTCTGCGCAACCTGACCCTTGGGTGCCACACGTGCTATTTGTCGGGCATCTAAGCTATGAACCCAACATCGCGGCAGCGCTCCTTCTCGTATCAAAAGTATTCCCGGCCCTTTCGTCGCGATTTCCGGTGGCGACGCTGACGCTTGCCGGACGTGCGCCACACCGATCTATTGTCACAGCGGCAAGGGCGCACCGCGAGATCGCGGTTGTCGCAAATCCTGCCTCACTAGACCCGATATATGAAAGAGCGACTGTCGCTGTCGTGCCGTTGCAAATAGGTGGCGGGACGCGTCTGAAAATACTGGAGGCGATCGCCTTCGGACTTCCCGTCGTTGCCAGTGCCAAGGCGGTTGAAGGGTTGGAACTTGGGCCTGATCGTGAATTCTTGTTGGCAGAAACGCCCGCTGAAATCGTGGCGCAAATTGAACGCCTCGCGAGCGACCCTGATCTGCGAAAAGCGCTATGTGCTGACGCCACTGCATTTGTTCGAGCGCGTCATAGCCCATTGGCGATTGCGACGGCGGTTGGTGGGTCCCTGTCCAAATTCGGTTAGACCAGTAGCCACATTCGGGTTCAATCCCCGTGTAACCGCAATGAAATTATTTCCCTGAAAGGCCCGGGATGGGGCTAGTCATTCTTGCGGCCTGTCCGGGCTGGCGAGAATGCGCCGATCTTCCGGTCGTCCGATTTTAAACTTTCTTAACACAATCTTAACGAGAGTGAATGATCATAATGTTGATCAAGGGTTGTTGTAACCGTGCAAGACAACCGCCGTCACAATCGCGCAAACCATACTGTTCTTGGGCGGGTCCGGGGCTTCATATCTGGGGGGATGTTCATGGATATCGGAAAGACCAACGTATTCATGTGGGGGAACCTTTTCCCAGCGCGCGCCAGTCGATCCGGGAATTTACGCGGATACCCTGTTTCAAAACGGATTTTCGATTTGGTCGTGGCCGTGGTGCTGCTTCCGATACTTTGCCCGATGATCGCCGTGTTGTATCTTGTGGTGCGTTGCGATGGCGGGTCCGGTTTTTTTGGACAAATCCGGATTGGTCAGAATGGCAAGGCATTCAAGTGCTGGAAATTGCGAACCATGATGCCAGGCGCGGACGCCGCATTGCGCGCCCATTTCGACGTGAACCCGAGGGCCCGCATTGAATGGGAGCGGGATTTCAAACTGGGCAGCGACCCGCGCATTACAAGGCTGGGCAACTTCCTTCGCACGACATCGCTGGACGAAATTCCGCAAATCTGGAACGTGATAAAAGGCGAGATGAGCTTTGTCGGTCCGCGCCCCGTCGTGCGCGCCGAACTAGCAAAATATGGCAAGAGCTTGTGGGCCTATCGGGCACAGCGGCCCGGCGTGACCGGATTGTGGCAGGTGTCCGGGCGCAATGCCGTCAGCTATGACGCGCGGGTGGCGATGGACGTGGAATACCTAACCCGCTCATCCATCTGGTTCGATATCGTACTGATGCTCAAGACGGCTGGTGCGGTCGTCCAACGGACGGGCAGGTAGGCGCGCCGATGACCCGCATGATGCGCGCGGCTGCGTTCACTTCCAAACCTCCTCGCTTGAACGGCTCAGGTCCGATGCGCGTGGCTATCGTTCACTATTGGCTGGTGGGGATGCGTGGCGGCGAGAAAGTTATCGAAGAGTTGTGTAAGATTTTTCCCGAAGCGGATTTGTTCACGCACGTGGCAATCCGTGAAAATCTGTCGCCCCGCTTGCGCAGTCACAGTATCACCGAAAGTTTTATCGCGCGCCTTCCCGGAGGTCGCAGGCATTACCAGAAATACCTGCCATTGATGCCGCGTGCATTAGAGGGATTTGATCTGACCGGATACGATCTGGTCATATCGTCCGAGGCGGGACCGGCCAAAGGCGTGATCACCGACCCCGACTGCTTGCACGTCTCCTATGTCCATTCGCCCATGCGCTACATTTGGGACCAGTATTGGGCCTATCAAGCACAGGCTGGTTGGCTCGCGCGGTTGGCAATGCCGCTGTTCGCCCCGTCTTTGCGACAATGGGATATGGCAAGTGCGGCGCGCGTCGATTACATCATTGCCAATTCGGAATTCGTCGCCCGCAGGATCAGCAAGGCATGGGGCCGCAAATCTACAGTCATTCATCCGCCCGTTGATGTCGCCGCGTTCGCGCCATCGCGGATGCCTGACCCTGCCGGTCCAAACAGCCCCTATCTGTTTGCAGGTGAACTGGTCAGCTACAAGCGGCCCGATCTAGTCGTTGATGCATGCACGCGTCTGGGGCGCCCACTTGTGGTCATCGGGGACGGGCCGGCGCGCGCCGACCTTGAACGGCGCGCGGGGCCAACGGTCACGTTCCTTGGGCGCGTCGATTTCAAGACCCTCAAGGCCAACTATCGCAATTGCAGGGCGCTGGTTTTTCCCGGTATCGAAGATTTCGGCATTGTGCCGCTTGAGGTCATGATGTCGGGGCGTCCGGTCATCGCCTTTGGCAAGGGGGGGGGCGACCGAAACGATCGTCGAAGGTCAGACAGGCATGTTTTTCCACGCCCAAACTGTCGACGCTGTCGCCGACGCAATCAAAGATTTCGAGGCTGACCCGGCGCCGATCAGCCCCGAAGCTACGATGGCTTGGGCGCGCAAGTTTTCCGCAAAACGGTTTCGCCGTCAGTTTACCGGCTATCTGGCAGAAATCTCTCCGGCCTATCTGCAGGACGATCTTAGGCGGCGTGAACGGGCGCAGACCTAAAGCCCTGCCAGTGCCACGCGGTCAATTGTTGTGATATCGATTGCCACGCCCGTATCCGTAGATGTCGTAGCCATAGGCTTTGGCGGCGCGCGGATTGATCTGGCTCAGGACCAAGCCTGTTACGGTCTGCCCGACATTCGCAAGAAGCCGCAGGGCCTCAACGACCGACTGCCGTGACGTCTTGTCCCAGTGAACTGTAAAGATCACCGCATCGGCATAGCGCGCAAGAATGCGGGCATCTGGCACCAAGAGTACGGGCGGGCTATCAATGATGATATAATCATATTGGGTCCGCACCGCGTCCATAAACGTCGCGAATTCAGCGGATGAGAAAAAGTCGGCGGCGTTGATATCGGCAGTTTCACCAAGCAAAATATCAGCACCGAAACTGGCGTCTTTCAAAACGATTTCGCCGAGACCCACGTCAGATCTGGTGGCACTGACCAGCCCTTTGCGGCCCTTGGCGTCAAAATACTCGGAAAACGCACTGCGTCGGATATCGCCTTCCATCAAAAGCACCGTTTTGCCGATGCCAACCAGGTTTTGCGCTAAGGCAATGGAATTGGTCGTCTTGCCCTCCGATGGAAGCGAGGACGCGGACAGGATCACCTGTGGCGGGGGGCCAAATTTGGGTAACAACAGCGATGTGCGAAGATTGCGGATCGCGTCAACGGCGGCCGACGATGGTTTGCTTTGCAGGTAATGCAACAGCCGCGTTCTGCGCCGGATGGGGATCATTGGGACCATGCCCAGCACTGGCAAACCGGTCAAAGCTTCGATCTGCCCAACATCACGGAAGGTGTCATTATGGGCCTCGCGCCACGCGATAAACCCCACGCCGAACAGCCCACCCAGAACGCCCGAGAGCATCAGCGCAAGCCGCTTGTTAGGCGCACTTGGTCTGTTAGGTGCCACCGCACTGGACAGCACGCGACTGTCGGCTTGTTGAATGCCCTCTTGCGCCGAGGTTTCCTTGAAGCGGCTCAGAAAGTATTCATAAAGAAGGCGCGTCGCATCGGCCTCGCGGGTCAGCTGCTGAAGCGCGATCAGATCGTCACCCTGACGGGTAATCTGCGCGTTGTTCTCCACGATAGAGCTTTCCAAAGCGACAATCTGGCTTGCGGCCCGGGTCTGGCCCAGTTCCAACTGGCGCATCTGTTGGGCGACGAATTCGCCCGCCGCCGCTGCGCCAAGCCCGTCAGGATCAGTCTGCGCGGCGAGCGCCTGCATCCCGTCATCACCCAGAACGGCGGCTTTGGCCGCGGTATCGGACGCACCTGCAAGCAGCGCCAGAACTGACTGCGTGTCCGCCAGTTGCAGCCGCGCGACGTCAAGGCGGTCGCGTTGGTCCTTCAGCCGCCTTTCAAGCGCGGCGAGGGTTTCAAAGGAAACGAGCGCGGTGTTGCGCGTAAAGTTGCGCACCTCGGCTTCATCCTCCTCGAGGGCTGCTTGCAGCTCTGACACGCGCGTGGACAGCCATGTGGTAGCGTCCTCGGTTGCGCGCACTTTTTGGTCCAGCTGGTCGCTGATATAGATCGCGGCGATTGTATCGGCGATCAATGCTGATTTTTGGCGGTCTTCGGTTTCAACGGAAATGCGGAAGACATGGGTTTGCGGCAGGTTGTGGACGCTCACCGCCCGCAAAAGCGACGCAACGACGGAATCGCGAATTTGCACCGGTTTGGGATCGCGCAGGGTTGTCGACGGAACGAACGACATGCTTTCGCGAAGTCGGGCGATTAACCCTGTTTCGCGCAGTGTCTGATTGAACTCGGGGTCCGTGATGAGGCCAAGCCGGTCAACAACCTTGCCCAGCAACGTGCGCGCGCGCAGCACCTCGACCTCTGAGGTAATATCACTTCCCGTCCCGGTAATTCCGGCCGCTACACTTTGCAAATCAACCACCTGATTTTGCCGTGTTTCCAGAATGACGACGGTTTCAGCGGTGAATTTCGGCGTGGCCCTGTAATATGCCAAATAGCCGCCAAGCAGCGTGCCCAAGATTATCATCGCGACGATGATCCATTTCCCAATCCACAGAGTTCGCATGAAACCCGCGATATTTATCGTATCAGCGGCCAGACCATAGCCCGTGTTTGCTTCCGGATTAGTACTGTTCATGCGTGAGGATTCCTTTCCGATTGTAACCGCGCGGCACTCCACCAAACTGGGTTTCACTATCGCGGTTCACTTGGCTGTTTGCAACTTAAGGTTTAATTTACTAAGGTCATGGACAACCAAAGCGAACTTCGCGCTTTGTCGGGGAAAGCCTAGGTCTAAGGGGGCAGCGTCTTGCCAGCGGATATTACCAGTGCCGTCTAAACACCCCGCGTCGCCTTTGACTGTGCTATATATTGGCGGAACGGGCCGCAGCGGATCGACCGTTCTTGATCGGGTTCTGGGCGCCGCCGATGGGGTCATCTCCGTAAACGAGACTTACCGCCTGCTGATCGACCTTTATGAAGACACCGGCCTTTGTTCGTGTGGTCACCCGCCTGATCGGTGCGCGTTCTGGTCGCAAATCCTTGCGCGGATTGATGCAGGGCCTGAAACTGGGCGCCGGATGCTGGCACACCAAAAGCGGTTCAACCAGACGCGGCACTTTGGCGCCGTCCTTTCTGGGGCCTATGATGACCTGCCCGCGTTTCAGGACTATCTGGCGTGGCTGGGGGATCTTTACCACGCCATCGCTTCAGAGGCCGGCACGCAAGTGATTGTCGACAGTTCCAAGGTGCCGACGATGGCGTTGATCCTATCAAAAGTGCCCGGTATAGATCTGCGCGCGGTGCATCTTGTGCGCCATCCGGTGGCCGTGGCCAAGGCCTGGACCCGCCCCAAGTTTGACCCGTCCAAGCAGGCGGAGATGCCAGTGCAGCAGGTCTGGAAAAGCGCGCTGCGTTGGCGGTTGCGCAATCGCAATTGTGCGCGCCTTGCAGGGTGCGTTCCGGTTCACCGGCTACGCTACGAGGCTTTTACCGCCGATCCAGCTGGCGAAACTGCAAAGCTGATCGCCGCCATCGCCGCCGATGTGCACCCCGGCGTCACGTTTCAGGAGCGTGCAGTCGATCTTGACGCAACACACAGCCTTGCAGGAAACCCTGACCGTCACGCCAGCGGCTGGACAGAAATCCGACCAGCTGCCCCCTTGGACGCGCCGTTTGCGCTGCGCGCTTTGACTTGGGCGCTCACATGGCCAGATGCGGGTCGCATGGGCTATGGGATGAACGACCCATGACCGCGCCGCTGCCATTTACGCTTGTGACGGGGATGCCGCGCAGCGCAACGACGGTGGTGGGGCGGCTTTTGGCGTTGCCCGCCGGTGTTGTCACATTGCACGAACCACTGAACGGCGACGCAGGCCTGCGTATGGTGTCAGGTTATTTCGATTACATTGACCGCCCCGACGACCCGCGCGCCACGTCCCGCATTGATGCGACCGTCACGCAGATCAAGGGCCTGCGGGGCCTGCGGTTCAAATCGGGGTTATTCCAAAATGACATCGGCCTGCGTGGCGCGGCCAAGCGGATTACTGGTGGCCGCATTATCAACACGTGGCGGCGCGCACGGCTGGACCCTTTCAAGCCGCATGTCATCTGGAAGGACCCGTTCGCGGCGTTCATGACCGGACATTTGGCGCGAGTTCACGGTATTGGCGCGGTCATCACCCTGCGCAACCCCTGGGCGACGGCAGCAAGTTTCAAGCGCATGGGCTGGGGGATGGACCTGTCGCAGGTGCGTGCAGCGACCCAAGGCATGGAACGCTACGGTGTGCCCGAGGCTGCGCTGGCCCCGCCAAAGTCGGACCATGTGGGCAATGCTGCGGCGATGTGGGTGATGCTTTACGCCAAGGTTCTGGCCGATCTTGACGCGCGGGGCCCTGATGACGCCCCGCTTGTCTTGCTGGATCTTGATCGGGCAATTGCCGCGCCTGTCAGCGTTTACAAGGGTCTTTACGCCACCTTTGACCTGCCATGGAGCGCGCGCACCGCGGCGCACATCGCCGTGACCTATGCCCCCAAGACGAGCCAGCCGCGCGACACCCCAAAAGCAGCCCGCGCGCATGATGTGTCGCGCGATCCGACCAGTTTTAACACCTACTGGAAAAAGCTTCTCAGCGCTGAGGAGGCCGCGCGCGTCACCGCAATGGCCGGCCCGCTTTGGGACGAGATTCGTGCGCGCCTGCAGGTCGGGGCAACTTAAGGGATGACACCAGATTTCTTGTATATCGGCCCACCCAAATCGGCCTCGACCTGGCTCTATGAGGTCATGCGCGGTCATCCCGCGATCTCCGTGCCGGTTATCAAGGATATCTATTATTTTGATCGCTACTTTGATCGCGGCGCGCCGTGGTATGAGGCGCATTTCGCCAATGCACCAGCGGGCACGCTCGCCACGGGCGAATTCAGCCATGACTATCTTTATTGTGATATCGCGGCAGCACGCATCGCTGA